>NZ_FNWC01000007.1:1918933-2238755 GCF_900104635.1 Coprococcus phoceensis | reverse complement strand
TCCTTTCGGTTATCCAAAAGAAGCGTCATAAGAGATAGCGGTTTCTTGATTTCATGCACCCAATTTTCAATGTAACTCTCGTATTCGGTAATCTTTAATTGCTGTTCGTTCACATATTCCAGTTGCGTTCTCAAATGATGGGCTAACTCATGGATATATGGGTGCATTGATGCAGGTGTGCTTTCGCACAGCAGATACTCATTTGTGTCGTCTGGCTCTAACAGGAAGCGGCGAAAAGCGGTATCTATTTTACTGCGTCTATGGATTGTACAGGCAAAAGGAATAACAAGCGCGACAAATGATACAAACATCATTAGCCCCACAAGATTCAAGAAATCTCCAGGATAAGCCACCCATGCCAGAAATACAAAGAACAGATCCAAGCAGACGAGAGTAATCAGCCAAACACGATTAGATGATATATAAGTCAAGAGCGTATGCAATTTTTTCATAATTCCACCTGCTCTTTCAGACGGTAGCCTTGTCCGCGCACCGTTTCAATGCGATCATCAAGCCCAACTTCACGCAGCGTTTTCCGCAGTCGTGTAAAATTGACTTGCAGCACATTTTCGTCTATAAACTCCTCTGTTCCCCAAAGCACATGAAACAGGTCGCTCTTTGAGACAAGGTTCGGGCTGCTTTTCAAAAGGGTGAGAAGTATTTTTCCCTCATTCTGCGGAAGAACATAAGATTTCTTTCCTGCATAGAGCGTAAAAGTGTTTGGATCAAGCAAGAAGCCGCCCCCGTTAAGTAATCCCTGTTGTATCTGTTCTTCCTTACGGCGCAAGAGGTTTTTAATGCGGGCAAGAAGCCGTTCCGTGTTGCATGGCTTTGTCAGGTAATCGTCCGCCCCTAATCCTAAGGCATGAAGCTCGTCCTGTAATTTATCTCTTGCAGTTAATATCAGCACAGTCCCAAGTTGCTTGGCCTTTATCTCTTTGCAGACTTCAAAGCCAGAGTGAAAAGGAAGATTGATGTCGAGCAATATCAAATCCGGTGAAAGAGCCAATATTTGTGATATGGCATTTTCAAAGTTAAGCAAAGGAACAGCGTTATATCCCGCTTTTTTCAAGACATCAATCAATTCTTCACGCATATATACATCATCTTCAACCACAACTATTTGCGCCAATATGAACACCTCCTTTCCTGAGTACGCTTATTAAGAATTTGGTTTCCAATTTAATTTGCTGATTTCACGGTTTGCTGTCCGCGCAATAGCCACACCGTACAATGCAAGCATACAAACAACGACAAGCGCCATAGCAAGTAGCATAGGATAAGACTGTTGCAGCTTTGCCGTATCTGAGTATAGGTAATGCTGCATTGCGCAAATTCCGACTGTGCCGCTGATACACGCAGGAATCAACGGGAGCAGGAAATACCATAGCACCTGCTGATTTATGGAACGCTTCATTTGCTCGCGCCGTGCTCCCAAAATAGAAAGTGTTGCATACCTTGCTTTTGTTTCCCGCATTTGTGTCAGAAATTGAAGGGCAAGCAGAGCGCAAGCGATAATTAGAAGCATAAAGCCCATGTATAAGGTCGTGTAACTTCCAGAAATCACATAAAATAGCTGCCGTCCAAAATTATCCAAATAGCTTTCGTAGTACAGGCCAGAGGGTTTTAACAGATCACGAGCCTCCATAATTGACGCCATCAGGCCGTTGGCTTCCACAGTTTCGCTCGGAATACAGAAATTGTGATAAACAGTAACGGTATCTGGATTTACATATTTGGAATATACTTCATCGGGAACAATCAATGCAGTTACGATGTTTACATTTTCATCCGCAGTCAAGCCTTTCATCGGTACTGACGGGATAAGCGTAATTGGCAGTCCGTTAATAGAAATCAAAACTTTGCCATTAGCCTGTGCGTCTTCTGCAATCTGGTTCAACATGGCGGTGTTTTCTTCTTTTGTACTCCCAAAAAAATCCGGGTTAAGATAGAATACAGCTTCGCCACTTCCAAGAACGATAGCTTTTTCTCCGGCTGCTTCCAGCAATTCGTTATATGAAGATACTGGAATTAAAAATGGCAAAGTACCCATAGTATCAATACACCCTAAAAGGTTAAGCGCGGCCGGTTGATTGGAACTGAACTCATAGCTTGTAGCTCCTTGTGTGGCGGGATCCTCTACTTCTGGCGGCAGATTCAAAACAACCTGTTCACGCAGCCCGGACCAATCTATGAAAGAGTTCGCTTCCACGGAAGTTGGGTGTTTCATTGTTCCTGTTTCCATGCGACTCAAATCCGCTACATAGGGCTGCATTTGCTTACCCGAAAGATATTTTTCAACAGTCGCTTCATTGCCCGTGACAGTAAAATCGTAAACAGAAGATCCTCGCGTCGTTTGGTTCCCATACGACATAATGCGGGTTGATCCGTCTGCAATGAGCATGATAGTAAGCATAATCAAAATAGATGCAACGCCGATTGAAATATACTTGTGGACTATATTTTCGTGTAACTGTCGCAGTGTGAAAATATATAGACCGTGTGTTGTGTTGCGCTTCACAGAAGCCGCCGCTGCGCTCAACAAGCCTGCAAGCCCACGGATAAAAAGCATTGTTCCCACAATACCTAATATCATGGCAACAATTATCATCATACCGCCAGCAACCATGAAATACTTTAGGATGACCCAATATGCAAGCGTCAAAATTATCGCTCCGAGAATGAGGGAAAATAAGTTCCCACCCATTTTTCCGACTTGCTGTTTCTTCGCCATTTCTCCATAAAGGAGTTGATGGATTTCTTTGTTGAATAGTTTTCCACAAAGGATGAACAACGCGACAACTTGAATCATTAGAAATCCAAGCGTTGTCAAGAGAACAGCACTCACAGAAAAACTTGACTGATGTGCAATTATGCCACGACCTACAAGCCGCGCCGTAGCAAGGCTGATTACCTCTGATAAAAAGCCGCCGCAGATTAGGCCACCCAAAAGGGCCAGCAGGGATGTGATTAGCCCCTCTGCCATGATTTGAATAAACAAGTGTCGCTTTGTCATTCCAAACATCAGGTAAAGCCCTAATTCCCGGCTCCTACATTCAAGCTGATATTTGTTTGCAAAAATGACAAGAAAAAATACAAACAGTAGCGAAAAAAGATAAACTGTCGGCATTAGCATTGTCAGGAGTCGATTAACAGCGTCACTTTCGATTTCCTCCAAGAAGCGCATCACGTCCTGGTTTCCAAGGGAGAGAACGATATAAAATGTGGCTACAGCCGTAACCATAGTAAGAAAATAAATCAGGTTCTCACTACGGTTTCGTTTGGAGTTTCGCCACGCAAGGTTAAAGAACATTTGCGCTCCCTCCTCCCATCTGTGCCATTACCTGTAAGATACGCGCATAAAATTCCTCTCGTGTTTCAGTCGGAATTTTCCGACGCAGCTCATGGAAAATCACACCGTCCTGTATGAATAGGATTCTGGAACAAAAACTTGCAGCGTTCGGGTCGTGTGTTACCATCAAAATTGTGCGTCCGCGACCTTGATTAATCTCGTACAGTTTTTCCATAAGCAATCGCGCTGCCTTGGTATCCAATGCCCCAGTTGGCTCGTCCGCCAAAATAATATCGGGGTCGGAAATCAAACTGCGGGCGGCAGCGACGCGCTGTTTTTGGCCACCTGACATCTGCGCTGGAAATTTGGAAAGCACATCCGTGATTCCAAGAAGTCCTGCAATGTCATTCAACTTCTTCTCCGCAGCAGATATATCTACATTATGGATAGAAAGTGGCAGCAGGATATTTTCTCTGCCAGTCAAGTTGTCAAGCAAAGCAAAATCCTGAAACAGATAGCCTATTTTATTGCCTCGATACTCAGCCAGTTTTTCGCTATCAAAGGAACTCACATTTGCGCCGGAAAGCAGGACTTGCCCGGAGGTCGGTTTAATAACTGTAGCAATGCAATTTAGCAGGGTCGTTTTCCCTGATCCGCTTGCACCCATGATCCCTAAAAATTCGCCATCAAGAACATCGAAGGTAATGCCATTGAGGGCTTTTGTAGGAACGCCCTCTTTCGTATATACCTTGTGTATATCTCGGACTTCCAATAGTTTTTCTTTGCAATTCATATTATCACCTTTCGCCTTTTTACTTTTTGGTTAGTTGCTGATTATATTTTACTGCATGGCAGGAAGATAAAACACTTACAGTTGATGTAAGGTTTCTATGAAGAATAACGGCGGGCAATATGTCCGCCGTAAAATTATGTTTATTCCGTTAAAAATTTGATATTTGTTGTCCAAGAAAGAAACCAACTTGTGGATATAATTCCTGTATTTCCTGGCATTTTTTCTCAATCATTTCCGGTTCATCAGCCCAGATTTTTTCATAAATCTTGAAAGCTCTTTTAAAATGTGTTTTAGCCTGCGGAAGATTGGCGGTCATTAGGTAGATGATTCCCAAGGTTTCTTGCACTGTAGCATAATCAAGATTACAATCAGAGTTATATTCCTTGATGATTTTTGATACTTTTTGCAGGACAGATATTCCTTTTTCTGGTGACTGCTGTTCTGTCAGTAACATAGCATAGTTGGTAATCTGAGGAATACTGTCATTGGTATAAAGTAAATTGTACTGTTCAAGCAGAAAAAGACCTTTTTCCATATGTTCCCTTGCAAGAGCCGGATAACCGTTCATGCGGTAAAGGCCTCCGAGATTTGAATGGAGATTGGAAACAAGATGAGCATTCTCTTCTGTAATTTCTTTAATCAGTGCAAGGGCATCCTTTTCCAGTTTTATTGCTTTTTCTGGCTTGGTTTCAAGAGTAGCCTGAAAATCCAGTAATAATGCCCGGTCAGAATCGGTGCCAATACCTTTTGATTTTAAAAGGCATTTTAGTTCTTGAAGTAATGCTTTCATGCCTTTTTTATAATCATATTTTTGCATATATGGAAAAGCATTTTCCAGAAAAAGTAGATATTTTGGCATGTCATCCTTTTGAATCAATTCTATGACATTTTCTATTGTCTGAAACAGCTTCTTGTAATAATCAACCTCAATCCCATGCATTAAACATATTTGCTGTAAAGAATTCAGTAATGTGTGGCAACTGCTTACAGATGGCTTTGTTTCTGAAAGGGCAATTTCCTGGATCATCGGATGCAGGGAAATAGTGTGGCGAGTATTAGTCTGTATAAAGCCAGTTTCTATCAGATCATTGATTTCATTCAAATTTGATAAGTGCATCCAGTTTGCAAAAATTCTTGCTGACAGACCAGAAGATGGAAGAAAGCACATATTTGACATCAGATTTTGCTGAAATTCCGAAAGTGTATAAAGGGAGAACAGTGTGTGAATATGATGATAATAGGTTGCTTTGCTGCTTTGGCCGTCTTTAATAATCCGAATGTCATCTTCACTTTCTAATGCTGTTTTTTCTTCCTGTAATTTTTTTAATAACTGAGCTGGTGACAGAATTCCATTGTTCAGAAGTTTGGCAGCCAGTTCCACTGCAAATGTATGGCAGTGTACGGTTTCAATAATTTCTTCCACAACAGATTTATATTCGGACGCTTCTGGATAAAAGGAAGAAACCAGTTCAAATAGTGCTGAAGAATCCGATAGCTCAGATAATGGAAACAGGGCATAACCAGTAAGATTGCTTCTGGTCGTAAATAAAATCCGACAGTGATATTTCATGACAACAGAAAGAAAATTGTCCTGTGTGGCAGTCACATTGAAATTGTCAATGATAAGCAGGGTATCTTCTCTCAGGGAGCGAAGGTAGCGGTTGTGATTATGAAAACGCTTTTCTTCGCTGATACCTGGCATATCATCTGTAAAGTCCATCTCCGTAACAGACTGATGCAGATCTCCAGTGTATTCAATATAAAGGATGTTGGTATAGTATTTTTTATACTTTCTGGCATATGCTTTAGCTAATTCACTTTTTCCAATGCCTGGTATGCCATAAAGAAATACTTTGGAATTGTTTTCCAGACATTCATGAAGATTTTCTATTTCGGATTCTCTGCCAACAAAATGACGGCAGGGTTTTGGAACTTCACTGTCAGCAATATAGCCAAGAACAACAGGAGACAAGGAGCCTCCGGCAAGAAGCTTTTGGTTCTTTGTATCACGCTTGACAAAGGTACGTTCCATTCCAAAGCAGAGGATCTGTGAAAGAAACAGAGTTTGTGTGTCTGCTGAAAGATACAAAGATGAAATCTGTTCTTTCTTTTTATCAGAGATACTTGGGTCTTGTATAAAAAGCAGATATACATCGGATAAAGCCTTATCCGGATCAAACATCATAGACAGAATCATCTGTTCCAGAGTATTTGAAAGTTTTAGCTGAGAACTTTTGGCAGAATAGTAGTTGATAAGTTTGGGACTGACTTTTGCCTGTCCGCTCATCCAACGGCATACAAGTCCATTATCAAAAGAAAAATCTGCACCTTCCGGACTGGAAAGAAAGTCATCAAATACTTCATATAAAAATTCAGACTGATTCAACTGATTGTTTTCCCGCACGTAGCTTCGTAAAATTGTCATAATAGAACTAAAATCACATCGATCCAATAGGCATTTCCTCTTTTCCGTAAAATATAACTGGTGAATAAGTTTTCTTGAATAAAGATATCATACCATGAACATACATTCGATTCAAGAAAATGAAATATGTTTTATTAGTGTTTTTCTCAATTTGGAGTCAATTTCGATTCAATGCTGTTTGAGGGTATGTTCTGTAAAATAAGCTCAGATCAAAACAATGACAGGAGGAGCTTATGCAACAGAATATTGAATTTGAGCGGTGCATTGATTTTCTGGTACGGATGATTGATAAGTACGGCGATGAAGTCCTCCGGGAGTTGGAGGAAGAAAAACAGAATAAAGAAGAAAAAGAAGCGGCAGTTTCCTGAAATACAAAATGTAAATCAGACTGTCGCTTTTTTGTGAAATTACTCGGCTGCGTTATCTTTTACTTCTGCAAGCATAATCTGCTCAAGTCGGTCAATATCTGGAAATACAACTTTTTTGCCTTTGGAATGAAGCTGACGAATTTTCTTCATACGTGTTGTTACTTCTTTGTGAAGGGAATGCTTAACAGGAACCGGATTATTATTTCGAGTATGTATGTGGTCAAGATAGTAATCTCTGATTGGAAACATATTCTGGAGAAGAAAAGCAGCTTCTTTTCCATCAAATTCGCCTAAAACAATCGTTAGGCACTTTCCGTATTTAGCCACCTGTTTATCGTGTATTGCTTTAAATTTTTTTACACGCGAACTGAGCGGAACCATCCATAACAGAGAAGTTTTACTGTCACGCAGACAGTAAAAAGTAGGACGATATGTACCGCCCTCTTTGTTCTGCATTAAGTTGGAATCCTGTACTTTTTCAAAGTATTCATCTTTAATATGGTAAACGTATCCTTCTTGGTATATCATGTTCATCACCTATAAAATAAGCCCTGCCATGCGGCAGGGCCGAAATTTTCGAGCCGGACATTTATTAGACGCTTCCGGTGAGCGAACAATATTTTCGAGCCGATCACTTATAAGCCGCCAACGGTGGGCGAACAATATTTTCGATGACAGAAATCCTGTCTCTATCATTATTATATGGTTGTAACGAAAATATGTCAATAAAAAATAAAAAGAAGTATTGAAAATAGTTGGAACAAGTACTAAAATTAAGTTGGGACAACAAAACAGAGTTATACTGCGAGGAAGATTATGAAGAATAAAAAGATTAAATGCGATATATATACCAGAGTATCCACAACCATGCAGGTGGATGGCTACAGTCTGGATGCTCAGAAAGAAAAACTGAAGAGATATGCGGAATTTCAGAATATGGAAATCGTAAATGAGTATTCCGATGAAGGTAAGTCTGGAAAAAGCGTAGAGGGCAGACCGGAATTTCAGAGAATGTTGGATAATATTGAGAATGGAACAGATGAGGTACAGTTTGTACTGGTGTTCAAGCTTTCCAGATTTGGTCGTAATGCGGCAGATGTATTAAACTCTCTGCAAAGAATGCAGGACTTTGGGGTAAATCTGATCTGTGTTGAAGATGGAATTGACAGTTCCAAAGATAGCGGAAAGCTGATGATTTCTGTTTTATCTGCGGTGGCAGAGATTGAACGAGAAAATATCCTTGTTCAAACAATGGAAGGACGTAAGCAGAAAGCCAGGGAAGGAAAATGGAACGGTGGGTTTGCTCCATATGGCTATGAGCTGGTAAATGGAGAATTGCAGATTGCAGAGGACGAAGCAGAGATTATTCGTCTGATTTATGATAAATTTATTCATACCAATATGGGAATCTCTGCGATTGCTGCATGGCTGAACCAGCATGGATATAAAAAGAAAAAACGACAGAATAATACATTGGACGCATTTGCCTCTTCCTTTATAAAAGGCGTTCTGGATAATCCGGTATACTGTGGAAAGTTGGCTTATGGGCGAAGGAAGAACGAGAAAGTTTCTGGAACAAGAAATGAATATCGCATTGTAAAGCAGGAAAATTATATGCTGCACGATGGTATCCATGAAGGGATTATTTCAGAAACAGACTGGGAGCTGGCTCATCAAAAACGAGAAAAAACAGGTGTGAAATATGAAAAGACACATAGTCTCGATCATGAGCATATCTTATCTGGAATATTGAGATGCCCGCTATGTGGAAGCGGTATGTATGGGAACGTGAATCGAAAGAAAAAGAAAGACGGAACTTTATATAAGGATTATTTCTATTATGCCTGCAAACATCGTCGCCTGGTAGACGGTCATAAATGTGGATATCGTAAACAATGGAGTGAGGAGAAGATTAACAATGCAGTAGAAGAAGTTATTCGGAAGCTGGTGAAGAATCCAAAGTTTGAGGAAGCAATACTGAATAAAATCGGTTCAAGAATAGATACAGAAGAAATAGAAAAAGAGATTGAAGGATTGGAAAAGCAGCACAGGCAGCTGACCGGAGCAAAAGCAAGACTTGGACAGCAGATGGACAGTCTGGATATTATGGATAAATTTTATGAGAAGAAATATCAGGATATGGAGACAAGGTTATACCGTTTGTATGATGAGATTGAAGGCGTGGAGAACAGTATAGAGGAAGTAAAGAATCGCCTGCTGAATATTCAGCAACAGAAAATATCAGAAGAAAACGTCTATCAATTTCTTTTATATTTTGATAAACTATATGATAAGTTCACCGACCTAGAGAAGAAAGAATTTCTTAACAGCTTTGTAGAACAGGTGGACATTTACGAGCAGGAGCAGCCAGATGGCAGATTCCTGAAGCACATAAAGTTCCGTTTTCCGGTGTATTTTGGAGACAGGGAAACACAGGAACTTTGTTGGGACAACGAAAGTACCGTTGAGACTTGTGTGTTGCTACAACGAAGAGCTATGTAGAAATCCTTAATTTTAGGCACTTTGCGAAGCATTTCGTGTTTTCACCAGAGGGGAAAAATAGTCGCGATAAACACCTCAAAAACTATTTTGATGTTTCGGTGGTTGTTGCTATAGGGTGTGGGAACACAACAAATTAAATACTAATTTCAGGGATACTTGTTAAATATCCTACAGAATTTAATTGTCGAAAATATAGAGAGAATATTAAGTGCGAATGTCTAGTAAACATAGATTTTCTATGGGATTCGCACCAAAAAATAGTTCATATTTAGGTTGAATATGAAATTGATAGTGTGATAGACTTGTAATTATAGAGAAAAATTAGTAGAATTAGCAGAAAGTTGAACGATTGTAACAGAAAAATTAGTCAACATTGCTGTCGCTCCCTTCACGGGGAGCGTGGATTGAAATAGATTCATTCGCACAATCATGTTATCTGTAATGTGTCGCTCCCTTCACGGGGAGCGTGGATTGAAATTTATGTGAATACAGGGATTGAAGAATTGATACCCGTCGCTCCCTTCACGGGGAGCGTGGATTGAAATGTCACCTAGCACAGTTACATCAAGAGCAACTGTGTCGCTCCCTTCACGGGGAGCGTGGATTGAAATCAAGAACACGACAGCACTTACAAAGGACACAATTGTCGCTCCCTTCACGGGGAGCGTGGATTGAAATCTTTGTAGTCAGAGCTCCTGATGCCGCCAAAACCTGTCGCTCCCTTGACGGGGAGCGTGGATTGAAATGTAGGTGTCGCTCCACTTGTAAACCAAAACGGATGTCGCTCCCTTCACGGGGATGAGGTGTTTAAATATTTGAAGATATATAGAGACAGTCTGTCAGACGAAACGGAGATCAAAGACGTAGAAGAATTGTTAAAGTATTATATCAATAATAGAGAAGGTCTGATAGCGTATCAGTCACAAGGATTAAACTTACCGGAACATCCGGATGGATTGGAATACAGAAACATGGGAACTATGGAAAACCACATCTGGAGCGTGATTGCAAAACGAATGAAGCACAGTCATACCTGCTGGAGTAAACGGGAAAATCATCTGGCAAAGATTCTTGCAAAGAAATGCGGTGGAAAGTTATACGAAGTAACAGAAAAGTCAAAGCATGCCATATTCAAGGAAGAGACCGTGGAAGAAATTCTGATGGCAGAGGAAGTGGCTAAAAAAGTAGGAAAAGGATACGAATACCCTACCATAGGTCACATGGTAGGATTGGAGGGTAAAATAATAGGTGAACGCAAGAAACTGTTTGCAATGTCAGGATTTTAGTAAACAACTGTCAGAGAGAATGATAAGAATAAAGTGACAATTGCGAGGCTTTCGTAAGGCGGTTGGTGCTAATTTCTGCCACCAAGCGAAGTGTTTGATCTGAAGGTGAGATTTCGCGAATGGTGGATAAGAGATGTACGAACCGCGTATAAAACGTAGTGTGTCGCAAATGTTGTCATTCATGCTGACAGTGTAAAGAGAATCTGTATGAAAAAAAGTGCCAACGATTACTTGACAGTAACACTTATGTGTTAAAATTGTAAAAAGAATTGACTTTTTGTAGAGGAGATGCTAAAGTTTAAGTAGGCCGTAGGGAGGCAAGGGTAATGCCCTAATCCAAATATCCTATTAGCGGGATTAAGAATGGTATATCCATTCTTTTTTTTTACCGAAAAGAGGTGATTTGATGGCAAATATAGAACCGCCAATAACACTTGAAGAACAAGTAATGCAAATGAAAAAATATGTTTCGTTTAGACAGCGTAAGAAAATGAGAGAGTTTCTTGAGTATGTAGGTTATTTTCGTGCGAGTAGATATGGAAAGTTTTTGCTGTCAAGAGTTGGTGTGACAGGTGCCAAATCAAAAGAGGATGCATTATTTGCTTTGTATAAGTTCGATGTGGAGCTTAGAAGAATATTGAATTTTTATTGTAATAGGACAGAGGTACGCTTTAAAAGTGCATTATCTAATGCCTGTTCAATAAAACTGAATAGTGGAACTTTTTATTTGGATAAACAGTCATATACTCCTTCACAAGGTGAAAAGGATGCGAAGAAAAGAAAGCAAAATATAGCGTTTTTTAATAATTATTTATCTAAAAATTTTATATCTGATTTTTGATTATCCGCATAAACACTATACTTTCAAGCATTTTGAAATATAGGAAAGCACTCATTTTACCACGAATTTACCACGATTGAATGAGCCTTGATATGACGTAAGAATTTGAAAAGGACACCGTATAGTTTGGTGTCCTTTTACATGAAAATCATTAGTCGCTATTGATTGTTATTATACATTTTGTTAATTGTTCTTATTTCTTTTACGTTTTTTACCGAATAAAACAGCTAATACACCGGTTGAACCAGCAAACATAGAAGTAAACAATCCTACGTTTGTCATATCACCTGTTTTTACAGGGTTCTTTTGTCCGCTAGGCTTTGTTGGAGTAGTTGGCTTGCTCGGTTTCTGTGGCTGTTGTGGACTTACAGGTTTATTTGTTGCTTTTTCTTTTACGGTAACTGTAATTGTTTTTTCAGTAATTGCACCATTTTTATCTACTACACGGAAAGTTACATGATAAGTGCCAGCCTTAGAAGTATCTACATCATTTGCAATAATGTTATCTTTTGTTAAAATAATCGTTCCGTCCTCTTTATCTGTTGCCGTCACATTTGCCAATGGGTCGAACGTATCGCCTACATTCAATGTAACATCATTTGCTGAAATGATTGGAGCAGAGTTAAGGTCGCCTGTATTTTGTTTCACAGTTACAGTAATCGTTTTTTTAGCAGAAGCTCCGTTTTTATCTGTTACTTTATAAGTCACATGGTAAGTACCAGCCTTAGAAGTATCTACATCATTTGCAACAATATTATCTTTTGTCAAAGTGATAGTTCCGTCCTCTTTATCTGTTGCTGTTACATTTGCCAATGGGTCGAAAGTATCGCCTACATTCAATGTAACATCATTTGCTGAAATAGTTGGTGCTGTATTGTCTTCTCCTTGTGAGTTTAACGATAATTCCACTTTTAAAACGACGTTTCCGTCTTTATAAGTACCGCAATCATACTCATAAGTAACTGGTTTTTTTACATCATCTACCGTTATAATTCCTGTATCTTTATCTAAAGTTCCATTTGCAGTAACTTTTACTTTTGAAATATCTATTCCTTGTTCAACATCTTTTTTTAAGTCGATTTTATTCCCTTTAATATCAATATAACCGTTGCCTACAAAAGCATGATTATTTTCAAGAACTTTATTCTCTCCGACATTTAACCAGTATAAATCATCGCAAATTAATTTTTTAATTTTTGTGTTTTTACTTATATCAAGACCTCTTATCCCTTGTTCAAAAATTTCACCGCAACGTAGCATTTCAAGTTCTAAATTATTGCTTAAATCTAATTTTTTAATAGTTGTATCATGACAAAAAAGGCGTGTCAGTTTTGTGTTTTTTGTTACATCTAATTCAGCTATATTTGTCATATAACATGATAGTTGTTTCAAATTAGGGTTCTTACTTATATCAAGTGTTTTTACTTTTGTATCTCCTATATCTAAAGTGACTAATTGCGGATTATGTGTGACATCAAGTTCCATTAATCCTGTATTGCTACAAGATAGTTGTTCTAAGTTAGGATTGTTTGTTACATCTAAATTGGAAATAGAGGTACTATCTGCAAATAACGTATTCAATTTTTCATTCTTAGATACATCAAGACTGTTAATTGATGTATTATCGCAAACGAAAGCTTCCAAATTCGGATAACGTGTTAAATCAACGCTTCTTACTTTTGAAGAACGACAATCTAATCTTTTTAAAGATGAGTTTTTAACCGGACTTAAGTCTGAAACAGAAGTCGTAGAAACATCTAAAGACTGCAAATTTGTTAGATATTGAATACCCTCTAATGAAGATATCGTTTTCATATCATGCAAGTTTAAGAATTGGGCTTTTGATATTTCATCAACAGATAACACACTATCGCCGTCTTTATCAAATTCTGCAATGATTTGTTCTCTAAATACTTTGTCTGGAAAATGTGCTTCATCAATAGCAATGCTTCCAGCTTTTACTTCTGTATTTTTGCTTGCTTCAACGGTCTTATCTTCGGTAACCACTTCTTTTTCTGGTGTTGCAGGTGTTTCCTGTTTTGTACTTTCTTCTTTTAAAGTTTCTGCATTTTCAGCAGTTTCTTCCTGTTCCTTGTCTGTTATATTCTCTTGTACTTCTGCGTTTTCTGTTTTCTGTTCCACAGGAACTTGCTCTGTCTTGTTTTCTTCTACAACGGCTTCCTGCACAACTTCTGTGTTTTCCTGTGCCATGACAGGAGTAGGAAGCCCTGTAAGTGCAGTTGTTGTTCCAATCATCAATGCGGAACTTACTGCAAGGACTTGTTTTTTCTTCATAGTTTGTTCACTCCTTATTTTTCATAAATTCTTTGCATAGAAAAACGCACAAACTCCCCCTTATAACTGGATAATCTGTGCGTTCTGTTTATTATTGATAGAATTGAAAAAAGGGCAGAATTTACTTGTCTGTCTGTCGCAAGCGTAACAATGTGTGAACATGACTGTCAACCCTTTCTTTCAAAAAAATTCAATCCTTGCTTCTATACAAAAAACATTATACTGGAAACAAACACCTCTTTCAATCTTTTTATGCGTGCAAGATAAAAAAATTGAGACATCACACTTTTCCTTTTTTCCTCTTGAGTACCCACAACAGAAAAGAAAAAGCCCTGTCAAGAGCTTGCCACCATTGGTGGTGCTTTGCACTCTTGATCGGGCTTTTTGTTTGCTGTATCTTCTCGCAAGAGGAAAAAGATTACTCGTCCTCATCATCAAAATGGTTATTCCTTAATACTTCCCGTAACAGTTCCATATCCTCTTTTGAGTTCGGATTTATCATTTTCACGACTTGATAAGGTGTCCTATATTTATGTCCCTCTATGCTTTCCCCAAACATATCCATACTGTATAAATCATCATAGCGGTCTAGTAATTTTTGAAACTTCAAATGCTGGATAAATTCTTTGATTGGGTAAAGGTCGGACGCTTCAATGCTTTTCCCGTTGATATAGTCTGTAATGTATTCCCGTAACTTTTCCAACTCATATTCCAGCCATTCTTCCTCGCTGTCAAAGAAGTTATCATAGTGTCCGTGTTTCAGTTCTGCATTTAGACGTTCTTCTGTTCTTAAAAACTGACAGACTTCTTTTTCAGACTGATTGACATACTTCCATTCTCCCGATAATAATTCATTCGGCGTTACGTCCAGCACTTCCATTATCTTTTCCAGCGTTTCATAAGCAGGATAGTTCAACCCTCTTTCAATCTTGGAAAGGCTCTGCATATTGATACCGATTTTGTCCGCAAGTTCCTGTTGTTTCATTCCCCTAAATTTTCTTATGGTCTGTATATTATTTCCTAAATGGCTTATTTTCATTGCACAACCCTCCATATCTCGTTATATCTTCACTGTTATAAGTCTATCATGCTTAATATGATTTGTAAAGACAAAAAAAGATATTGACAAATAAGCATATAAGAATTGCTATGCTATTGTGAGTGAATAAGCACAATAGCATGAAATACAAAAACATTCAAAAAGAAATACCCATCTGATTAAACCCGTAGATATGAATATTGGTTGAAATGGAACTTGTTAGAAAAGGCAAAACAGGACTTGCTGACAAAGTATTTCTGACACGGTGGCGGAAGCCTCTCAGGCTTACCTCCATGACACCTTGTGTCAAGGGGAAGAAATGCTTTGTCGGCTGGCGAGCCTGCGAGCCTTGACTGTGCCCCCGTTATCTAACAGGGGGGCACTATTTCACAAAAGACAAGTCAAAAACCATACAACCCCAAACCTGTGAGTAGTAATGAGAAGTTTTAAGAAGATAGTAATTTCACATTCTTTTGAATAGTGGTTTACAGGTATTTCAAGGCTGTTGTGGGATTGGAGGAATACAATGAACAATTTAGAATTTGCACTTGAAATGAAGAACAAACGTCTTGCAAGCGGTCTTTCACAAGGAGAACTTGCAAGTCTTACCCATGTATCAAGATATAGTATCAACCGCTTTGAGAACGGAAAAGCCAACGCAAGTAAAGAAACACAGAACATTATCCTGCGTTGTCTGAATTACTATGTCTGTGATAAGCCTTTTTATCTGCTCGTTGATTATCTGTCTGTCCGTTTTCCAACGACTGACGCATTAGAAGTTATCCGAAAGGTGCTTGGCATGAAAGCGGACTATTTTATCCATTATGACTATGGGTATTATGGCTATAAGGAGCATTATGCCTACGGGGAAATCAAGGTCATGGCTTCTGATGATGAACACATGGGTGTATTTTTAGAATTAAAAGGGGCAGGCTCACGCAACATGGAATATGTCTTACAGGCACAGAACAGGGATTGGTATTCATTTTTAAACCGCTGTCTTGACTGTGGCGGTGTTATCCGACGTTTTGACTTGGCAATCAATGATATGTGCGGTCTGCTGGATATTCCCGTTTTGTCTGAAAAATACAAAAATGGCGGTGCGGATTGTCGCTGTAAAAACTATGAAAATGTACAAGGTGGAAAACTAAGTGGAAAAAACCGTAATTTAGCAAGTACCCTTTATATCGGCTCAAAGGCAAGCACAAAATATTTCTGCCTGTATGAAAAACAAAAGGAACAGGCAACCAAAAAGAAACATACGGATATTATCAACCGTTTTGAAATTCGTCTGCGTGATAAAAAGGCAGTACAGGCAGTTGAGGAATTGTTATTGACATATAACCCTCATGGGTTGGTGTTTTACCTTATTACTGATTTTGTGCAATTTCCCGATTATCCGCTGTGGGAGATATTCATTTCCCATGACAGTTTACCTTTTGAAATGAACCCCGTACCTGTCAATATGGAACGCACTCTGCAATGGCTGGAAAGACAGGTCATGCCGTCAATCGTGATGATAGAGGAAATCGACAGGCTGACAGGCTCAAACTACATGAAAATGATTGATGAATGTACCAACCTTTCCGAAAAACAGGAAATGCTTGTAGAACAGATGTGTACGGATATAGCAGATGTAATCGAAAGTGAGGGGGTGTTTTATGAGTAATGCACAGGATATTCCCGTATGGGAAAAATATACCCTTACCATTGAAGAAGCGTCAAAGTATTTCCGTATCGGAGAAAACAAGTTAAGACGCTTAGCAGAGGAAAACAAGGACGCTGGCTGGCTCATTATGAATGGCAACCGCATACAGATTAAACGCCGACAGTTTGAACAGGTTATTGACAAATTGGACACGACAAACGCATGAATGAATAAATTATGAACACCCTGTCCGGATTTTTTGATATAATCAAAGAAAAAAGGATGGGGTGTTCCTATGAAAGAGATTTTAGACTATGCAGGTACGGTGATGGACATAAGACAGGAGAAGAAAGTTTTGCATAAGATGGCGGATATTATCCTGCTTGTATTTTTTGCTACGCTTGCAAATGCAGATGATTGGGTAGAGATTGAGATGTTTGGAAAAGAACATGAAGATTTTTTGCAAAATTATCTGGAACTTCCAAATGGAATCCCTTCCCATGATACACTCCAAAGAGTTTTTGCAATGGTGCCCACTGAATTTCTGGAAAGTTTTCAGCAAAAGTGGAATGAAATGTTAAGCAGCGATGAGGGGGAGAAAGTAAAGCGCCTGCTTGCGATTGACGGAAAAACCCAGAGAGGGAACGGAAATAAGAACCAGAGACCGAATCATATTGTCAGTGCTGTAGATGAAAGAGGCTTTTGCCTGGGACAGAAACGAGTAGAAGAAAAAACAAATGAGATCAAAGCAATCCCAGAACTGTTGGACCATCTGAATATAAAAGGGACAATCATAACAACAGATGCCATGGGAACCCAGGTGGCTATTGTAAAGAAAATCCGCCAAAAGCGTGCGGATTATGTTCTGGCATTAAAGGCAAACCAGGGGAGTCTTCTGGAAGATGTGAGGGAATATTTTGCAGATAAAGAACTTCGTGAGAAATGCGCTTATAAAAACCGGATAGAAAAGGCCAGGGGGAACCTTGAGAAACGGGAATACTGGCAGACAGAAGACATCAGCTGGTTAAGCCGGAAGAAAGAATGGGCAGGATTAAAAAGCATTATCATGACTCGTAATACAATAGCAGGGACAGATGGCAGTACAACAGTAGAAGAAAGATATTTCATAAGCAGCCTGTCGACCAATATAGAAGAAGCAGAGCGAGCTGTGCGTGGTCATTGGATGATAGAAAGCTATCATTGGCATTTAGATGTAACCTTTCGAGAAGATGGGAATCACACATTAGAAAAGCAGGCATCCTATAATCTGAACATTATAAGAAAACTGGCTTTGAATATGTTAAAAATTTTAGAGGTAGGAAGCCGTCCGTTAAGCATGAAAAAGAAACGGTATGTGATTGGAACAAATCCAGAAAAGCATTTAGAGAAGATTATGTCTTTATAATTTTTGAATTTAGTATATGGTGTGGTTGAGGAGCACATTCATGCGTTTGGCTTGACAAATTGGACGCAATCTAATGCAAATGAGCCTTGTATGTGTTATGATGAACACAAGTCATATCAAGGCTCTTTCCAACAAGGAAAGGAGCAGACACCATGAAAGAAAAAAGACGGGATAGTAAAGGACGTATCCTGCATACTGGAGAGAGCCAACGAACAGACGGGAAATACTTATATAAATATGTAGACGCATTTGGAAACACAAAATATGTGTATGCTTGGAGATTGACACCCACAGACCCGACACCAAAGGAAAAACGGGAAAAACCCTCACTTCGTGAACTGGAACAGCAGATAAGACGGGATATTGAGGACGGTATCGACAGCACAGGCAAGAAAATGACACTTTGCCAACTTTATGCCAAACAGAACGCACAGAGAGCAAATGTGAAGAAAAGTACACAGAAACAACGGGAACAACTCATGCGGTTATTGAAAGAGGACAAGTTGGGTGCTAGGAGCATTGATACGATAAAACCCTCTGACGCTAAGGAATGGGCGTTACGCATGAAAGATAAAGGCTTTTCCTATAACACCATTAACAACCATAAACGCTCGTTAAAAGCGTCATTCTATATCGCCATACAAGACGATTGTGTAAGGAAGAACCCTTTTGATTTTAAGTTAAGTGAAGTCCTAGAAAATGATACCAAAGAGAAAGTCGCATTGACAGAGGAACAGGAACAAGCCTTACTCTCATTTATCAAGACAGACAATGTGTATCACAAGCATTATGATGATGTGCTGATACTGTTAAAGACTGGACTTCGTATCTCGGAACTGTGCGGACTGACAGTAGCTGATATTGATTTCAAGAATGAAGTTGTAATTATCGACCACCAGTTACTAAAGAGCAAGGAACAGGGCTATTATATTGAAACGCCTAAGACGAAAAGCGGAATAAGACAAGTGCCATTAAGTAGAGAAACAATACAGGCATTTCAACGGGTTATGAAGAAACGCCCAAAGGCAGAACCATTTGTGATAGACGGACAGAGCAATTTCTTATTTGTCAATCATAAAGGCAAGCCCAAAGTTGCGATTGATTACAACGCCTTATTTGTCCGTATGGTAAAGAAATATAACAAGCACCACAAGGACAATCCCTTGCCACATATCACACCGCATACGCTACGCCATACATTCTGCACAAGACTGGCAAGCAAGAACATGAACCCAAAAGATTTACAGTATATCATGGGACATTCAAACATTAATATCACAATGAACTGGTACGCTCATGCGTCCATAGATACCGCAAAATCAGAGGTTCAGCGTCTAATCGCATAGAAGTATTTACCACGATTTTAACCACGCTTGATAGCGAAAATATAAGAAGATAGACCTAGATATGTGAGGTTTACCACAAAAGCAAAATGCCCGTAGAGCCTATAAAATAAGGCTTTGCGGACATTTAAGGAGATATAAAAAGATAGTCAAAAAGACATATATAATTTTTGTATGTTTTCAGTTACTCAACACAAAATAAATCAAGTGTCTATATAATATAAAGATTGTAAAAAAATTGACAAAAGCAGGGAAAAAACTGTTGACAAAGCACAAAAATAGTCATACTATTTCCATATAAATACTGCATAGTGCACAATGCAAAAGACAAGGAGGGCTTCAATGAGGAGAAAAGTTGTAGCAGGGATGTTGACATTTGCAATGTTTGGAATGTCACTAAGTAGTTTTTCGCCGACACAGGTATGTGCGGCAGATGATTTGGGAAAAGTAGAAGTGCATGTATCTGCAAAAGAAGGAGGATATGATCAGACACTTCCTGATCTGCAGTTTGAGAAAGCAGATACAGCACAGAGTAGCGGATATGTAAAAGTATATCCGGACGAAAAAAGACAGACGTTTCTTGGTGTGGGAGGGGCGATGACGGAGTCGGCGGCCTATAATCTGCAGAAGTTAAGCAAGGAACAGCAAGAAGAGGTATATGAAGCATATTTTGGAGAGAGTGGTGCGAAGTATTCTGTTTTGCGTTCGACGATTGGCTCAGCCGATTTTTCGACCAGATCTTACAGTTATAATGACACGGAAGAACCGGATCCAGACCTTAAGAATTTCAGTATAGAAAAGGATTGGGATTACATTATTCCGGCAATTCAAAAAGCACAGTCATACAGACCGGACATCAAATTCTTTGCAGCACCTTGGGCGCCGCCGGCATGGATGAAAAACAGTGGAGTCAGAAGAGGGCAGACGGGGACAGCAGGACTTAATTTTGTTGATAACTCTGTGAAACCGGAATATTATAAGAGTTACGCCAATTATCTTGTGAAGTACATTCAGGAATATGAAAAAGTAGGAATTGATGTATATTCGTTGTCTATGCAGAATGAAGCGCAGAACAATCCGAAATGGGAGGCGGCTACCTGGTCTACCGATGCGGTGATTGATTTTGTTGGAAATTATCTTGGACCGGCGCTTGAGGAGAATCAATTAGATCCACAGCTTTTGATTTGGGATTGGGACAAAGGCAATGACCCGATGCACCATGACGGATTTGTTGATTTCAATACAAAGGTATTGAGTGATGCGAATGCAAGAAAGTATATTGATGGAATTGCTTTTCACTGGTATGCAGGGGATTTGTGGCATGAGATGCAGGGCGTTCCAATGTGGTCGGAAGATTTTTATAGTTTGGACGAAGTGAAAGCGAAGTTCCCGGATATTCATCTTTATGCAACAGAGGGATGTCAGGAGAAGGGACCTTGGTTTGGAAGTTATGATCCTGCGGATCGCTATATTTATGATATTTTAAATGATTTTGAACATGGAACGGAAGCATGGATTGACTGGAACCTTGTTCTTGACAGAGATGGAGGTCCTACACAGGGGGTTGTGAACCAGTGTCATGCACCGATCATGCTGGATGAGAACAACAATGTTTGCTATCAGCCATCTTACTATATTCTGAAGCAGATCAGCCGTACTGTACAGCCTGGAACAGTCAGCATCAAGAGTGCGACAGACATGGATATTGTCAAGACAGCAGTGTTGGATGAGGAAGGTATGATTTCGGTAATGCTTGGAAATGTTACGGACGAGGAGAAGACAGTTACGGTTGTAGATGCAGATAGAAGTGTAGATGTGACATTAAAGCCGCATTCACTGACAACAGTGAAATACGATAGTAACTATCAGCCGGATGACAGTATAGACAGTTCACTTCCAGATGTGTTGGTAAAACCAATTGCAGCAGAGGCAAGCAGTTACGAAAAAAATCCAATCTATAATTATCAGGCGGAGTCTGCTATTGATGATAGCATGAGAACGAGATGGGCAAGCGATTGGACAAATCAGGAGTATATAACATTTGAACTTTCATCGAGGGCAACGGTTTCCGGAATACAGTTGAAGTTTGAAAATGGATATGACGCACTGTATGATATTCAGGTATCGGATGATGGAAAGAATTTTAAGACAGTCAAAACGGTGATGATAGAAGAGATGAATGCACCGGAGGTTACTGTGAAGTTTGATCCTGTGAAAGCAAGATATGTCAGATTCCAAGGAATTCAACGTAATAATAGGTATGGATATTCGATTTATGATGCAAATATTTTAGTAAAACAGTAATGTTGTTATAATATTTCAGTACAAAGAAACACCTGAACTACAGTGACTTGTAATTCAGGTGTTTTCTCTTATATTATCTCATAAACTCATTTATGACATGCAGCACCCCATCTTCATCATTGGATTTCGTAATATAATCTGCTGTCTTTTTCAAGATAGGCTGTGCGTTTTCCATCGCAACGCCAAGACCTGCGTATTCAATCATAGTGAGGTCATTAAATCCGTCGCCACAGCAGATCATCTGATCAGCGGACATCCCAAGATAGTTCAGAAGTTTCTGGAGGGAGTGTGCCTTGTCAATATTTTGAGGCATCACTTCCAGGAAAAATGGCTCTGAGCGGTAAATGTTCAAGAGACTGTGGAATTTCTCTTTTAACAGCGTCTCAATTTTTTCTGTGAGTGCAGCTTCTCCGGTAATCAAAAATTTGTTGACCGGGAAGGTAACCGCTTCAGGGAAGTTCTCAACCCGCACGATTGGCATGTTGTTGATCTTGGATTCCAGCTCAGTATATTGATTCGGCTTGATACCTGAGAGTATTTCATGCTCTGTATAGGTGAGCAGATCCACATCGTATTGGCTTGCAATCTCATAGACGGCAGAAGTAACCTCAGACGGAAGTATTTTGTTGTAAATCGCCTCTCCTGTGGAGCAGTTGATGATTTTCCCGCCATTGAATGAGAGAATATAGCTTCCGTAGTCGCCGAGGTGAAGCTCCTTGGCAAGCGATACCACGCCGGGTGTAGGTCTGCCGGAGGCAAGAACTACCTTTTTCCCATTCTGCTGAATTTCGATAAGAGCCTCTCGTGTGGGAGGGGTAATTTTCTTTTCGGAGTTGGTCAGTGTTCCGTCCAAATCCAGTACAAGTATATCATAGGTCATGGTTTTGCCCTTTCTGTGTTCCGTGTATTATTTAAGCGTAAGCTCCTGAAGGCGTGTCACAATTTCAGGAAATTCCATTCCGTGTGAGGCTTTCACAAGGATCGTGTCGTCTTTGTGTAACAGTTCGTTCATCTTTGTAAAAAAGTCTGCTTTTGTATCAAAATGAACTACTTGATTTCCGGCGGAGAGTTCCTCTGCTCCGGCTGCGGTTGCTTTTGATAGTTCACCGATACAGATGACAAGATCGATCCCTTTTTCGGATGCATGTACACCGACTTGGCGGTGGAGCTCTTTTTCATCCTCGCCAAGCTCAAACATATCTCCGAGAATGGCAACTTTGCGGGTCTCGGCTCCGGAGAGCACGTCGATGGACGCCTTTGTGGACACCGGATTGGCATTGTAGCAGTCATCGATGATAAGAAGAGAATCCGTAAGAATCATATTGTTTCGTCCGGATACCGGAGTCAGACTTTCGATTCCTTTTTTGATCTCTTCAGCGGTAAGCCCGAGTTCACGTCCAACCAAAGCGCCAGCCAGCGCGTTGTACACCATATGGTTTCCCGGAATCGGAATCATTGTGTCGATGCAGTTATCCCCAAGGTGAAGTGTACAAGACACCCCTTTTAGGGAGTGTGTGTGGATATTATCGGCAAAAGCGTCAAGCTCTGTGGATAACCCAAAGAACATTGGCGTTTGTCCTTTTACATCTGTGACTGTGATCAGTTTGTCATCATCGCCGTTTAAGATGATCTTGGCGTCAGGCTGCATAAAGTCGAACATCTCTGTTTTTGCTTTCAAAATGCCGTCTCGGTCGATGAGATTTTCCAGATGGCAGAGTCCGATATTGGTGATGACGCAGATATCCGGGCGAGCCATTTTCGCAAGGCGGTGCATCTCACCGAAATGGTTGATACCCATCTCAAGCACTGCAATCTCGTGTTCATCTCGAATATTGAAGATTGTCAGCGGAAGCCCGATTTCGTTGTTAAAGTTTCCAGCCGTTTTAAGAACATGATATTTTTGCTCCAAAACCGAGGCGATCATCTCTTTTGTACTTGTCTTTCCGACACTTCCGGTGATACCGACCACTTTGATGTCAAGTGCCTTGCGGTAATGTTCTGCAATATCTTTGAGCGCCTGCTCACAGGAGTCAACAAGAATGTATGGGTGAGATACATTCTCTAAGACCACTTCGGAAAGTGTGCAGAGTGCACCTTTTTCCATCACCTGTGGGATAAAAGAGTGTCCGTCTACTCGTGCGCCTTTTATTGGAATAAACAACCAGTCTTTTTCGATTTTTCGGCTGTCGATGGCAACACCGGCCACTTCGATATGTGATACTGCTTCGCCCCCAAAATATTGTCCGTGGCATGCAGCAGTAATTTCCTGTAAAGACATATGTTTCATCGTCTGTTCCTCCGTCTATGCGTTGTAACGCGCGAGTGATTTTTGGATGATCAGTTCACAGAGGTCTCCGTATGTGATTCCGGCAGCGCGTGCCTCTTTCGGAAGAAGGCTGGCAGCGGTCATACCAGGGAGGCTGTTTACTTCGAGACAGTAAATGTCGTTGTTCTCATCTAATAAAAAGTCAGCGCGTGAGTAAATATCTAATTTCAGTGCTTTGAAAGCGAGCTCTGCAGCTCTTTGCATTCTTTCTGTCACTTCTTCATCGATATTTGCAGGACAGATTTCTTCTGTGCATCCATCCTGATATTTGTTGGCGTAATCAAAGAATCCGGTTTTTGGTATGATCTCAATTACCGGAAGCGCTTTTCCGTCGATGATGCCGACTGCGAATTCACGTCCTTTGATGTAAGGCTCGATTACAATCTCGTCCTCATAGCGGAAGGAATTCTCAACCGCTTCTTTGTATGCGTCCATCGTATCGACGATATATACGCCGATGCTGGAACCACCGGAACACGGTTTTACAACGACCGGAAGAGTAAGACCAAGATCAGAAAGAGCTGTATCTTTTCGGTCTTTTGTGAGATTGGTTCCAAGCGGTGTCGGAACGCCTGCCATCGTGAAAATCTGTTTTGTAACCCCTTTGTCCATGGCAAGCGCACTTCCGAGATAGTTTGGACCGGTGTATTTAATTCCGAGAATATCAAATGTTGCCTGTAATTTTCCATTTTCTCCGACATCACCATGAAGCCCCATAAATACAATATCTGCAAGGCGGCAGATATCGATGACATTCGGTCCCAAAAAGCAGTCGGACTGGTCTTCACGGGACGCTTTGATTGCCGCAAGATCCGGTTCTGTTGTTTTGATTCCGTCTGCAATCTCCAAGCCTGCGTTTGGAAGAGTGAATACTTCTTCTAATTTGTCGGAATCATATGGAAATCCTAAAAATACATCTAATAAAAAAGCCTGATGCCCGTTTTCTCTCAAAGTTCTGCAGATGCCGGCTCCGGAAGTGAGTGAAACGTCACGTTCTGTGCTGAGCCCTCCTGCCAATACTACAATTTTCATACTGTTTATACTCCTTTATCATCGTCTAATCGGCAATACTCATCTGGTTCAGTAATGCCTGTTTTTCATCATATAATTTGCGGGACAGATCCACATATACTTTGTGTGGATTGAAGAGACGTTTTGTCTCGTCCCAAAGTGTTTTCTTTTCTTCTGCACAGTAGGCAGCAATCTCCATGACAGACGGAGAATCATATACACATGCGCCGTTAATAAATACCGGTTTTAAAATCTCACGCATAGTGTAAGAGCCGCCGGCAAATTTTGTCTTTTTCCAGGTGGCTGTCGGATCAAATAACAATAGATCTTCATCTGTGTCATAAGTCTCGTCTGCAAAGCAGATCAAATCTGCACGCATCTTTCCGGTCGCCTTGTCATAGATACGGTAAACGGTCTTATTGCCAGGGTTTGTAATCTTTTCTGTGTTCTCAGAAAGTTTAATCTTGGAATGAAATTTTCCATCTTCTTTTTGGATTGCAGCAAGTTTGTATACCCCTCCGAAGGAAGGACAGTCTTTGGACGTAATCAGATTTGTTCCGACTCCCCATGAGGTGATAGCTGCACCCTGGATCTTTAAGTCGTGGATCAAATATTCGTCAAGATCGTTGGAAGCGGAGATAAATGCATCTTCAAATCCGGCTTCGTCTAACATCTTACGTGCCTTTTTAGAAAGATATGCAAGGTCACCGCTGTCGAGGCGGATTCCGTAGTTGTGAAGTTCAATTCCGGATTCACGCATCTCGGTGAACACTTTGATCGCATTTGGCACACCGGATTTTAAGGTGTCGTATGTGTCAACCAACAGACAGCATGCGTCAGGATATAATTTTGCGTATGTCTTAAATGCAGTGTATTCATCTGCAAAACTCATAATCCAGCTGTGTGCATGAGTCCCTTTTACCGGGACGTCAAACATCTGTCCGGCAAGAACATTGGATGTGCCGATACATCCGCCGATCATAGCGGCCCTTGCACCGTAGAGTCCCGCGTCAGGACCTTGCGCCCGCCGCAGACCGAATTCCATCACACCGTCTCCTGCAGCAGCAAAGACAACTCTGGCTGTCTTTGTCGCAATGAGAGACTGATGGTTGATGATATTTAAGATGGCTGTCTCCACAAGCTGTGCTTCCATGATCGGTGCGACAACTTTCAAGAGCGGCTCTTTTGGAAAGACAACAGTTCCTTCCGGAATTGCATAGATATCGCCGCTAAAGTGAAAACCACTCAGATAATGAAGAAAATCTTCGCTGAACATGTTCAGATTTCGAAGATAATCGACGTCATCGTATGAGAAGTTCAAGTCTTTAATATAGTCAATTACCTGTTCCAGACCGGCTGCAATAGAATAGCCAGAACCACAAGGATTCGAACGGAAAAAGACATCGAATACAACGGTCTCATTTTCCTGACGCTCAAAGTAGCCTTGCATCATTGTAAGCTCGTACAAATCTGTTAACAGGGTAAGATTTCTGCTGTTCATCTTGTTTGCTCCTTTATTTTCTGCATACATGCATTTCTTTTTGTACACCTGATTTTTAGGATATACTTATTTTATTATATCACTAGCGTATGACAATGTAAAAAGAAAATTTATGATATGAGCCATAAGATCTGACAGAACAGAAAAACGCAGCCTATGATAGCAAGGCTGCATTTTTTTGAATGGTCTCTTGGATGATATTCTGACAGTAAGCACCGAGATGCTTCTGTGTCTCTTTATCCAGTTCTTTTGGATAGATTGGTTCCCCATATTCAATGACCACGTGTGTTTTCTTGATACGTGGAAACTGGTTTTCAAAGATGGCTGCGGTATTGTTCATACTGATTGGAACAATCGGGCATCCGGTCTTCGTGGAGATTTTTAAGGCGCCGTCCTTAAACGGCAGCATACTTAATTCTTCGCCCTTGTTTCGCGTGCCCTCCGGGAAGATGCAGATTGAGATTCCTTTTTTTACATACTCAATTGCCTGAAGAATCGTCTTCAATCCTTCCTTTGGA
Organism: Coprococcus phoceensis; assembly: GCF_900104635.1. NCBI lineage: Bacteria > Bacillati > Bacillota > Clostridia > Lachnospirales > Lachnospiraceae > Coprococcus > Coprococcus phoceensis. The sequence goes on along the minus strand of NZ_FNWC01000007.1, from coordinate 2,211,858 downwards.
TTTTCACGGTTCAAAAACAGGCAGTAAAGATATCGCATCCAGGTTGAGAGGAGCGGAATCTTTTCCATAGAGTCTTTTGCTACATAACCGGTCAGACGTTTGCAGCGGGAGTATGTCAGCAGAATATCGAAAAAACTTCTGTGATTTCCGATAAAAAGAACGGGTTCATCAGGAACATTCTCTTCCCCGATCACCGTCACTTTCACACCGGTAATCTTTAAAATTATTTTGAATCCCCATTGCACAATCCGAAGTGAGCTGTAATCTCTTGCATTTCGGTTACATTTTCCGATTAGCCACTCTATGAAAAAGACCGGAATGGACAAAATCAGATAAGTAATCAGAAAAATTACTACAAAAATAAAACGTATCATAAAATCTAAGTTCCCTTCTATTAATTATCGTCCATATAGACGAGTCACAGAACAAAGCGCTTCGGCGAGACTGTCCGACAACGCCTCTTTTTGGTAACGCCATGCCCAATTTCCATCTGCCACACCCGGACAGTTCATACGACCCTCTTTTCCAACGCCGAGAACATCTTGTAATGGAAAGACCGCATAAGCTGCAATCGAGCCAAGGCAGGTGCGGATAAAGTCAAAATGGATACTGCTTGCGTCCGTGTTCATATAGCGGCGGACTTTGTCTCTGGAATATTCGCTTGCAGTCTGATACCAGCCTGCGCTGGTGTCGTTGTCGTGTGTCCCTGTATAGCACACACAGTTTGTTGTAGTGAACTGATGAGGAAGAAATGTACTTTCCTCAGTCGATTCGAAGGCAAACTGTAGGACTTTCATACCAGGAAAATGGAATTGATCACGGAGTTTTTCGACTTCAGGTGTGATGACACCAAGATCTTCGGCAATGATCGGAAGATTTTTTCCAAGCGCCTTTTCTATGGCGAGGAAGAGATCTTCTTTCGGGCCGTGCTTCCAGGTACCGTTGATTGCGGTCTCCTCTCCGAAGGGAACTGCCCAATAAGCTTCAAACCCACGGAAATGATCGATTCTTAAGTAATCTAAAAGATCCAGTTGGTTGCGGATTCTGGAAATCCACCATTTGTAGCCCTCTTTTTTATGGGCATCCCAGTTGTAGAGCGGATTGCCCCAAAGCTGTCCGGTTGTCGAAAAATAATCCGGCGGGACACCGGCGACTGAAGTCGGATAACCTTTTGAATCCAGTTGGAACAAATGTTGATTTGCCCAGGCATCGGCGCTGTCCAAAGAGACAAAAATTGGGATGTCGCCGATGATCTGTATATCCTTTTCGTTTGCATATTTTTTTAGTGCATACCATTCTTTAAAAAATAGAAATTGAACAAAGTAATGGTATTGTATCTCGTTAGAAAGCTGCTTTTTCAGTTCTTTCTTCAGACTGTCGGTCGGTCTGCGGTATGCTTCTTCCCAGGAAAGCCAGTCCTTTCCGTCATGCATTGCTTTGCAAGCCATGAAAAGTGCATAGTCATCAAGCCAAAACTGGTTGGCATTATAAAACGCATCGTATTCTTCCAATAACATCTTGTCGGAGGTATGGAGAAAACGTGAAAATGCAGATGCTAAAATCTTGAATTTCCAAGGGATGATCGTCCCATAGTCAACATGGTGTCCGTCTCCGCGCGGGCAGTCGGAAAGTTCTGCTTCCTCTAAGAGTCCGAGTTCTTTTAAATGTGCAGGACTGATCAGCAACGGCTGTCCTGCAAATGCTGAAAAGCTTTGATACGGCGAATCCCCAAAACCGGTCGGCGTAAGTGGGAGGATCTGCCATAGGTGTTGTCCTGATTTTTCAAGAAAATCCACAAAATCATAGGCATCCTGTCCCAAATCTCCGATTCCATATGGAGATGGGCAAGATGTGGGATGAAGCAAAATCCCGGACAGACGATGTGGCTTTTCATAAGTCACTTCAGCAGTTTCAAAATTCATAGTGATGTCCCCTTTTTTATTGATTCCTGTTTTTCTCATTATACTAAAGTGCAGAAATAAAGGCAATATTTTTGAAAAAAACAGTCATTTTTGAAGACGTTCAGGTGTATGTATATAGGGAGAAGATAGACGAGGGATGCATGTGAGAAAATTAGCATCAGTTATGTTATGTGTCTGCCTGCTTATGTTATGTCAGGGCTGTTCTGTAAAGAAGATGAATACGGAAAAAATCAGAGATGTAGAGATCACTGTACTGGAAGAAGAAAAAATTCCGGAGGAGTTTCTGACACAGATTGAAGAAAAAAAGTCCGGACCGTTTAAGATTACGTATGCGGACAAAGATGCACTCTATATTGCACGGGGGTATGGAGAACAGAAGACGAGCGGTTACAGCATTGAGGTGAAAGAATGTTATGAGACAGAGAATGCCATTTATATACATACGAATCTGATCGGACCGTCAAAGGAAGAAAAAATTGTGGAGGCAAAGACATTTCCGTATGTGGCAGTGAAAATGCAATTTATCGACAAAAATGTGGTGTTTGAGTAAAGGAGAGAGGCAATGGAATTAGTAAAAAAACAAATTCATGCAAATCAGGTCGGCAAAAAAATGGTGGATCAATTTCTGGTAGACGATGATTTTAATGTGCCGGATACAAAAAATGATGTGCAGCGAGTCGTTGCGGGAGAGGGCACGGTGAAAATCGAGGATGTAAGACCGGTGGAAAATTACGTCAGAGTTACGGGAAAACTGTATTTTCAGATACTGTATGTGACAGAAGGAGCAGAACCGTCACTGACATCCATGGAAGGAAAAATTCCGTTTGAGGAGATGGTGTATGCGGATGAGGGGACAGACGGAGAATTTGTTGTTCAAAATACAAGGGTAGATTTTACTGCAACAATGATTCATTCGAGAAAATTGAATATCAAAGCAATGATTGAGCTTTTAATCAGTCCTCAAATGCAGGTTGATGAGGACATTACAGTCGATGTGGAAAGTGAAATGCCACTTTATAAAAAGAAAAAAGCAATGGAACTTTTAACTCTTCATACGTCAAAGAAAGATACATACCGGATTAAAGAAGAACTGACGCTTCCGGGAACGAAAGAGACGATTGGGACAGTGCTTTGGACAGATATTTCGAACCGAAAACTAGATACGAAACTTGGGGCGGACGAATTGCTGCTTTCCGGAGAACTGCTGGCATTTTGTTTCTATGAATCGCCGGATGGGAAAATAGACTGGATTGGGCAGACGATCCCGTATGAGGGAAGAGTGGAGTGCTATGGAGTCGATGAAGCGATGTATCATCATCTGAACGCGAATCTGGAAGATATCAACGTGGATATCCGGATGGATGAAGACGGAGAGATGCGCACGCTTGGAATTGAGGGGACGTTAGAGTTAAAAATTGCCATTTATCAGGAAGAAAACATAGATTTTTTGGAAGATGTATATTCTTTGGAGCAACATTGCAGACTAGAGACAAAAGAAGCTTCCTATGAAGAGCTGCTGATGCAGAATCACTCGAAATGTAAGATAGCAGAGCAGCTGTCTTTGCCGGAGTTAAAAGATGATATTCTACAGATTTGTCATAGCAGCGGAAGGGTGCAGATTGACCGCACAGAGGTGACTGAGGAAGGGGTTCAGATTGACGGTGTACTCCATGTCAGCTTTTTATTTGTGAAGCCAGACGACGAAGTTCCATTCGACACGTGGCAGGGAATGGTTCCGTTTTCTTATTTAGTTGAGAGCAATGAATCGGAAATGGATATGCACTGCGACATTACAAGTGCACTGGAGCAGCTGAGTGTTTCTCTTATGGGAGGCGACAGTGTGGAGGTGAAAGCAGTGCTTGCGTTTCACAGTTTTTTGCGAAAATCAGTGAAGGCTGATGTCATCACGGATTTGAAAATGGAAAAAATTTCGATGGAAGAGCTGGAAAAGAGACCGGGGATTGTTGGTTATATTGTAAAAGAAGGAGATGACCTTTGGACACTCGCAAAACGTTATAGCACGACAAAAGAAGGCATTATGGAAGTGAACGAGATGACCGATGAAATGATAAAACCGGGAGACCGGATATTGATTTTCAAAGAAAATATGAGTATACTATAGGTATTATGTATACAAAAAACACTGTCCCGGTGGAAACTCTGCCGGGATGGGAAGTGAGATGTGAAAGGAGAACGTGATGGGGAATATACAACAGCTAAAAGCTCTTGCAAAAATCAATCTGGGGCTGGATGTACTTGGAAGAAGAGAGAATGGGTATCATGATGTCCGCATGGTGATGCAGACAATTTATCTGTATGATAATATTACGATACAACGAACAGAGACACCGGGAATTACGCTGGAATCCAACTTGTATTTTCTGCCGAATGATGAGGGGAATATTGCATATAAAGCGGCAAAGATGCTGATGGACGAGTTTGAGATCCGGGATGGTGTCCATATTACATTGGACAAGCATATCCCGGTGGCAGCAGGACTTGCAGGGGGGAGCTCGAACGCGGCGGCGGTTCTTGTCGGAATGAACCGTATGTTTTCACTTGGACTCAGTGAAATGGATTTGATGGAACGAGGTGTAAAATTAGGGGCAGATGTTCCGTACTGTATTATGCGCGGAACGGTGCTTGCAGAAGGAATCGGAGAAGAACTCACACGACTTTCACCGCTGCCAAAGTGCTATATTTTGATCGCAAAGCCTGGAATCAGTGTGTCAACCCGCACGGTCTATGAGAAATTAGATGCACTTACGATCACAGATCATCCAGATATAGACGGTCTAATTACCGGACTTGAAAACCAGGATTTGAGAGCAGTCGCATCATCGATGGGGAATGTGCTCGAACAAGTTACGGTAGATGCCTATCCGGTGATCGACAGGATTAAAAACGTGATGAAGGAACAGGGGGCGCTTAACGCCATGATGAGCGGCAGCGGACCGACGGTGTTTGGAATTTTTGAAGACCGGCAGACAGCAAAGAAAGCGCAGAGGAAGATCAAAGAGCTGCAGATTGCAAAGCAGGTCTATTTGGCAAATGTACACAATACAAAAAGGAGATAAAAAGATGGATACAAATTTTGAAGTGAATATGAATGAATATTTACCGCTTCGCGATGTTGTATTTAATACACTGCGTCAGGCGATTTTGCGTGGAGAATTGAAACCGGGAGAGCGCCTGATGGAGATTCAGCTTGCAAACAAATTAGGGGTGAGCCGTACTCCGATTCGGGAGGCAATCCGAAAGCTGGAACTTGAGGGGCTTGTGCTGATGATTCCAAGAAAAGGGGCAGAGGTGGCGGATATTACCGAAAAGAGCCTGCGGGATGTTTTGGAAGTGAGAGAGGCGCTGGAAGAGCTGGCGGTAAGACTTGCGTGCGACAAGATCAAAGAAGAGGAGATTGAAGAATTAAAAAAAGCGGCGCAGGAATTTAAAGAGACATTGGACTGTGAGGATGTTACGAGATTTGCGGAAGCCGATGTGAAATTCCATGATATCATTTACCGGACAACAGACAACGAGAGACTGATTCAGCTTTTATATAATTTGAGAGAGCAGATGTACCGTTATCGTGTGGAATACTTAAAAAGAGAAGATGCGCATGAGACTCTTCTTGCAGAACATGAGAGAATTATCGAGACAATTGAAAAGCGTGACAAAGAAGAGGCGATGAAAGCGGTGAGCCGCCACATAGACAATCAAGTGGCAGCTGTGATTGATACGATTCGCACAAAAAAATAGAATATTTGTATAATCTCAGAAAAATATGTGAAAACTCCGATTATCAAACAGGAGGTACATATTTATGAGATGGATATATGAGAAAAAGAAGATGATTTGTGCAGCGGCAGCGATTGTGCTTGCAGTTCTTGTGACAGGAGTAACCGCAGAGAAGAAGGGAATGCTTGCACAGGCAAAGATTGCAAGTGTTCAAAAGAGGATGGCGAAAGAAGTATTTCGTTTCCATGTGCTTGCAAATAGCGACAGCGAGGAAGATCAAGAACTGAAGATGAAAGTAAAAGGAGAAATCATTGCATATATGAAAGAAGATCTGCCATATTCGGATGGTGTGGAGACGACGAAGGCGTGGGCGAGAACACATACGGATGAGATTGAAGAAGTGGCTGCACGGACCATTGAAGAAGCCGGATATGACTATCCGGTAAAGGCAAAGGTTACGACCTGCTATTTCCCGGATAAGACATACGGAGATGTGACATTCCCACAGGGGGAATATGAAGCACTCCGAATTGAGATCGGGGAGGCAAAAGGACAGAACTGGTGGTGTGTGCTTTACCCGAATCTCTGTTTTATCGATGCGGTAAATGCGGTTGTGCCGGAAGAGGGAAAAGAAGAATTGAAAGAAGTACTGGATGAAGAAGAATATGAGATGGTGACCGCCGGCACAAAATTCAAGATTAAATGGTTCTTCTTTCAATGATAGGCAAAGTTGTGATTGGAGGAATTCATGACTGAATTTTTAGTAAAACATTTTGTGAAGGATTATGAAAAGACAGAAAAGGTGTCTGTGCGTACTGGCTATGGAATTCTGGCGAGTATGGTAGGCATCTTTTGCAACGTTTTATTGTTTTTGATGAAGATAACAATTGGGATGATGATACATAGTATCTCTGTTATCGCAGATGCATTTAACAACTTATCTGATGCAGGTTCATCGATCATCAGCTTTATCGGAGTCAAGATTGCGAGTAAGCCGGCAGACAAGGAGCATCCGTTCGGACATGGAAGGATGGAGTATATTGCGGCTTTGGTTGTCGCGTTTTTGGTGTTGCAGGTTGGGTTTACTTTTTTTAAAGATGCAGTTGGAAAGATAAAACATCCACAGGAGATAGAATTTAATCTGGTATCTGTCATTGTTTTATTGTTGTCCATCGGGATTAAGCTTTGGCTTGGGATGTTCAATAAGAAGCTTGGAACGAGGATTCATTCAAATGTGATGCTTGCAACGGCAGCGGATGCGATGGGCGATGTGATCACAACATCTGCGACGGTTGTCTCATTGCTGGTATTTCAGTTTTCGGGCTGGAATATTGATGGGATTGTAGGAATCGGCGTGTCTCTTGTTGTTATGTGGGCAGGAGTAGGGATCGCAAAAGATACGTTGGAGCCATTGCTTGGTCAGGCAGTTCCAAAAGATGTGTATGAAGAGATAACAAAATTTGTGGAATCCCATGAAGGAATCCTTGGGACACATGATTTGATTGTACATAATTATGGTCCGGGAAGAAGTATGGCTTCGCTGCATGCCGAGGTGGCAAATGATGTGGATATCGAAGTCTCTCATGAGATCATCGACCGTATTGAGAGGGAAGCTACAAAAGAGCTTGGTGTGTTTTTGGTCATTCATATGGATCCGATTGAGATGAAAGACGAGCGTGTTTTATATGCAAAAAGGAAATTGGAAGAGGCGGTGAGAGCAATCGATCCGCAGGTGAGTATCCATGATTTTCGTATGGTGGATGGAGATGAGCAGGTGAATTTGATCTTTGATATGCTCGTTCCATTTCAGTATGATAAAGAAAAGCAAAAGGAAATCTGCAGGACACTTCGAAAAAAGGTAAGGGAGATTGACCAAAGATACCGTTGCGTCATTGTGACGGAGACAAGTTACATAGCGGAGGAAAAATAGATGTATAAGTTAGAAGGACAGATCAGATTCAGTGAGTGTGATACGAGCAAGAGAATAACGCTTCCGGGAATCATCAATTATTTTCAAGATTGCAGCAGCGCACAGTCTGAGCAGATCGGACATGGGATTGACTATCTGAAAGAGAAGAAGAAAGCCTGGATACTTTCCGCGTGGCAGATTATTGTGGAACGTTATCCGGAACTTGGAGAGGCGATTGAGGCTGGCACGTGGGCAACTGATTTTAAGGGACTGTATGCGACGAGGAATTTTTCGATGAAGACAAAATCAGGGGAAATGCTGGCATATGCCAATTCTATCTGGGTGTTCATGGACCTCGCTGCCGGAAGACCAACAAAACCGGGAAAGGAAGAGGTGGAAGCATATGGGATGGAATCGGCGCTTGAGATGGAATATGCTCCGAGAAAAATAAAACTGTCGGAAAAAGCGATTTTGGTTGACACGTTCCCGGTACGCAAGTATCATATTGATACAAACAATCATGTAAATAATTGCCAATATGTGCAGATGGCGATGGAAGTGCTGCGGGAAGACATGAGGATCAGACAGGTACGAGTAGAGTATAAAAAATCAGCGGTTTATGGAGATGTTATTTTGCCGAAGATTGCCGAAGAAACAAGCCGTACCGTGGTGGAACTTTGCGATATGGAGGAAAGACCATACGCTGTGGTAGAATTTGTAGGAGAGAAAAAATAAATGATGAGATTAGGGAAAAAACAAGTACTGACAATTGTAAAAAAAGTAGAGTTTGGAGTGTATCTGGGCAGTGACGAGGATCGTGTGCTTCTGCCAAAAAGACAGGTTCCGGAAGGGGTTGAGATAGGAGATCCTGTGGAAGTGTTTTTGTATAAGGATTCCGATGACAGACTGATAGCAACGACTCATGAGCCAAAGATAGAGTTAGGAGAACTGGCGGTGCTTGAAGTGGCAGATACAGGAAAATTTGGAGCATTTTTAGACTGGGGATTGGAAAAGGATCTGTTTTTGCCTTTCAAAGAGCAGACTGTAAAAGTGGCAAAGGGAGATCAATGTCTTGTGGCGCTTTATATTGATAAAAGTGAGCGTCTCTGCGCAACGATGAAAGTGTATGATATGTTGAAGAAAGATTCGCCGTATCAGAAGGATGATATGGTGGAAGGGATTATTTATGACACAAGTGATAACTTTGGATTGTTTGTCGCAGTCGATAATCAGTATTCCGCTTTGATTCCGAAAAAAGAGGTATATGGAAGACTTCGCATTGGACAGACAGTAAAAGCGAGAGTTACGGCGGTGAAGAAAGACGGAAAGCTGGATCTGAGTGTCAGAGATAAGATTCCGATGCAGATGGACAAAGATGCTGAGAGTGTTTTGAAAGAAATTGAACGGCGCGGTGGAAAACTGCCGTTTACAGATAAGGCAGACCCTGAAGTGATTAAGCAAGAATTTCAGATGAGTAAGAATGCATTTAAGCGTGCAGTAGGACGGCTTCTGAAAGAAGAGAAGATTGAGATTAAGGAACATGCAATTGTCATGTACAGAAAATAGGGGATAGCGTCTACGAAAGCTGGCGAAAGGAGTTGTGTATAATGAAGGTGCAAAATATTACGGACATAGATAAGTTTTTTGAAGTGGTGGACAGATGTTCCGGGAAAGTAGAATTGGTAACAGGTGAAGGAGATCGATTAAATTTGAAATCTAAGCTTTCACAGTACGTTTCAATCGCAAATATTTTCTCGAACAGTGAGATTCCGGAACTGGAGATTGTCGCTTATGAACCGGACGATATAGAACGATTGACAGAGTTTATGCTGAAAGGTGAATAAAAGATATTAAAAATGAGGATACGGCGAAGGCGGTATCCTTATTTGCGTTTTAAGATAAACTTTTTATATTGAGAGGGCGTTGTTCCAATGATGTTATAAAATAATTTTGAAAAGTGCTGTGAATCTTTCAGCCCAATCATTCCGGAAATTTCGGTAAAAGTAAGAGTAGTCGTATCCATCAACTCAATGGCACGGTTGATGCGGTATACATTGATATAATTTCCGAGAGAAATATTCATATATTGCGAAAATAACTTGCTGAGATATCGGGTAGAGATATTCAGCTCCTTTGCGATATCCGGAATTAGAATTTTATCCATATAATGATGTTCTATATAGTTCAGTGTAAATGAAATATAGTTCCCCTGTATTTTTTCTGGAAACTGCGCCTTTGATAATGTCTTATAGGACTGCATGATGAGCAGAACCAGCTGTAAAATATATAGATTGATGTTGGCAGATACCGTAGAATCCTGACTGGTGTTATATAATCGGATGATTGCGAGAATCAGCTCTTTTAGTTCTTTCGTTGTTTTTTGCTGATGAAATGGAGCGCAGCAAAAAATTAAGGAGTGCATCAAATTGACAGATGAGTCCTCTTCTAAGGTGATATGTGATAGAAATTCAGGGAAAAAGTGAATATGATAAAAGCTGCATTCATTTTCATCTGTTAAATAAAAAGAGTGCACGACATTTGGCGGAATCATAATAAAATCATCAGGTTTACATTCAATCGTGGTATTGCCAATTGTCATAACACAGGTACCGGATTTAATCAAATAGATTTCGACACTTGTATGAAGATGTTTTGAAAAGTGATAATGATTTTTCCGGTGTTGAATGGCAGCACCTGAAATTGAGTTTTTGCAAAGAGAAAAGTAAGTTGTGTCCCGATTCATATCTGTTGTCCTTTCAGAGGTCTGTAATTGAAATATTAAAATCGGCGGTCTAGATGACCGCCGAAAAAATTATATCCCTTTTTCACCTGAAAAATCAAGTGTTTTCAAAATATTTTGTGATTAGACCGTTTTGCGTTTTTTGAAAATTGCAACTGCTGCAATTCCGGAGAGGATGCATGCTACAGTTGTTGCACCAGCCATATCAGCATCGCCGGTTTTTACCGGTTTGTCTTTGCTGTTATTTTTATCTTTATCTTTATCTTTGTCTTTGTCTTTGTCAGGTGTTGTTGGTGTTACCGGTTTTGAAGTAAGTTTTGCAATTGTCTGTGTTTCGTGAGCATCACATGATTTACAAACTCTTTCTTTCAAACCTTCTGCATCTGTTGTTGGTTCTTTTGTTGTTTCCCAATCGCCCCAAGTATGTCCGGTAGCTTTGATTTCTCTTGTCTCTGTCTCGCCGCATTCGCAGGTTCTGCTTTCTTCACCAGGTGTTGTACAAGTAGGTTTTTTTGTTACCGTCCACTCACCCCATGTATGTGTGTGTTCTTCTGTTGCTTTTGTTGTGAATGTTACGTTTCCGGCATCTGATTTGTTGCCGGCTTCATCTAGTGCATATACAGAAAGTGTATATTCTGTTGCAGCTTTTAAATCAGCGACTGTGAAAGAAGTCTCTGTTGCATCAAATGTTGCAATTTCTTTGTCGCCATTCATCAACTGATATTCTACGATATCTTTATCAGCTTCAGCAGGTACCCAAGAGATTTTAGCAGTTGTATCTGTCACATCTGTTGCTGTCGCAGTTGGAGCGACAGGAGCAGTTGTATCGTTGTACACTCTTGTACCGGTTAAACGAATTTCAGCAGCTGTAGCGAAGTCTCTTACAGATTCTACAGCAAGAAGTTTGATGTATTTTGCTTTTACAGGTTCCTTAAATGTAACGGTTTTTACCTTTTTGTCTTGAGCCCATGAACCAGAAGCAGCTTCTTCCCATGTCTCATTATCGTTGCTTGTGTAGATGGTATATTTTGTAATTGTACCATTTGAAGCGCCGTCGCCACTTCCATCCTGACGTGGTGTGTACACATATCCGCTTACTTCATAGTCATTAGCAAGTTCGATTGTGACATAACGATCTTCAGGATTTGAACCATTCCAAGATGTATGCCAAATTGTTCCAAGATTATTGTCCAGAACATTTTTTACACCATTGTTATCCTGAGCAGTTTCTTCAGAACCAGCAGTTGCTGTCATGTCTGCTACCGGAATTTCATTTGTAACTTCACTTGTCACAGTAACTACTGTGTATGTTACAGATTCGCCGTTGCAAGATACTGTAAGTGTATCACCTTTTGCAAGTCTTACACCGCCTGTCAATGTGGAAGAACCACGTTTCAGTTCAACAGTAACACCGTCTTCTGTCATTAAGCTGTCTAATAAATCTTTTGCAGTCACTTTATCGACTGTGTCGATCGTGATTTCTTTCTTAGCCTGATCAATTGCAAATCTGTCAGATGATATTGTCAAGCTAACTGTTCCGGTCTCGTGAGCACCAATATCAGGAATACCGGATACTTTGTTGCCGAAGAAGTCTTTTTCTACTTTGTAGCCGTTGTTATCTACAATAATCTTACCTGCATTGATTGCCGGTGAGTTTTGAACTAATTTGTAACCGTCAAATACTGTCTCAGCAGATGGATCTTCGTGGCGTCTGGCCTGTTTATCATCTGCGACTGTGCTTGGACCTGAACCGGCATTTTCTGTAACCTTTGTTCCGGCATCTACTTTTACTGCGTTGGCATCCTCTGGATAAGTGCTTACATTATAGAATAAGTTGTTGCTGTATGTCTTGTTTCCGTTTGGATTCCAGTTTTCTACAGTTGCCGGAGTCTCACCTGCAAAGTAGAAGATATTGTTCTCAAGATTAATCGGTCCGGCATTGCCATGTGAAGTATGCCAAATATTGTTTAATCCTTCTTTGATATAGAATGTGTTGTTGTAAACCTGAGTATTTCCGGCATTTCCGGCAGGATCTAAAGGTCCCATATCTTCATTCTGGCTAATATTGTAGCGGAATGTGTTGTTTACTGACTGATAACCACAGAACATGATTGTACTTGCGGTGTTTCCGTGGCTGTAGTTGTACTGATAATTTGTGCCGTCGCCGTAGTCAGCATCCCAAGGTTGTCCGTCTCCGTTACCGTTTGAAGCGTTTAATGTACGGAAACATTCGTTGTATTGGAATACAGCATTTTTACATTTCCAAGGCCAGATACCGGCAGCAACGCGTCCTGCTCCAACACCCTGATATTGTCCGGTAGGTTCTCCGGTTACTTTATCTAAAACCGGCTGTGGTTTGGAGTAATCCGTTTTGTTGATCTGTTTGGAGCTATTTTCAGATACATTGTATTGAATCAACGGCTCATCAGCATACATAGTTGTGATTGCGTCACCACCTACATTATTTAAATAGTTGTTTTCAATAACGACGTTAGTAGCGCCGTATTTTTCCATCACTTCATCACTGAGTTCTGCTGTCTGGAATTTATCCCAGTTGTATGTATAACCAACAGCGATTCCCCAGCGGTTGACAGTGTCTAACTGACAATTTTTAATCTGTACATCATCGTATTTTGCGATACCTGTTTTGTTTTCATCGGTAGGCTTTTCCACGATAAAGTAGATACCACCGTTTGTCATGTGTTTGTTGTATACGTTTCCGTCAACATCGTGAATATATAAATCATCTAATACGATATGGTCTAATGTTCCTTTGTCTTTTGCGACTCCGGCAACACCGGTTCTGTCCATACAGTCCGCATCATTATAGGCTTTATCACCTTCAGGATCATTTTTTGTTCCACGATCATTTGTGATTTCAAGACCTTCGATCTCAATGTACTCAACATCTTTTAATAAGATAGAAGAGGACACCGTACCGTGCCATTTGTGGTTTGTGTTATCAAGGTGCTTTCCGTAATTTAACTCCCATAATCCTTGACCATTTGTGAGAATCTGTGGGCGGTTACCTTCTCCGTATGTAGAAACTTTAATAGGTGCTTCTGCACTTCCGCTTCCTTTTAGGTGAAGATACTGATCGTTAAAAACAGAACCTTTTTCCAAGAGAACCTGATCACCTGGCTTTAATGTAAGCTTGTTGATCTTCTCTAACGTTTTGAACGGTTTTGATTCAGAAGTTCCGTCGTTGCTGTCGTCTCCTTTGGAAGAACTTACATAATAAGTAGTTCCTTGAGTTGTCTCTTTTTCTGCATGCACTGTGTAGGCAGGCATCATCGTTGTGATAGTTGTGCTGGCAAGTGTGAGCGAAAGTGCTGCACTTATCCATTTCTTTTTCATAATAATATTACTCCTTCCTTACATGAAATTTATATATTCTTCAAGGTGAACTGGCTCATAGACTCCATATTCCCAGACACCTGTGAATTCTCAGCATTTTTTTCGATGATAGCGTCGTATTTTTCTTCGCGGAGTTCTCGTATGACTGCGACACGTGCAGTCTCCAAATCCGCTTTCTCGGCATTCTCACCAAAAATCCAATCCCGGCTATTATAGTGTTCAACAATTTCCTCCTCTGTCAGATCCATTCCTTCGCGTGTCTTATCATTACAATATTGTTCTTTGATGGAACTCATCTCATATTGAAGGTACAGATCATAAGAGTATTCTTTCAGACCATAGATAACATCATTTTTTGCAAGTTTCTCTTTACGGGTGTTGTTTTCCTGCTCCAACCGTTTTTTTAATCCTTCGTAGCTTCCGTCATCTACATACCCGTTTTCTACGGCGAGATCGTAGACGGCGTGGATATATTTTAAGGATTCTAAAGTGTTTTCAGCTAAAATCTCATATCCGTATTTTTTACCATACTTTTTCTTCCAAAAATCATCGTCGTAGTCTACATCATATTGTTGTTGAATTTGCATCTTTGTGTCATACATCACAGACTGCATACATGCAAGATATTCTTCAGAACTGATCTGATGAGTGCCAATTGTCAGCTGCAGTTGATTCTTTTTCTGAAATGCAATGACACAGAATGTGATCACGGCAATCAAAGAAACAATAGCAATTATTCCGATGAGAAAAAATATTTTTTTTCGTTTATTCATAAATTATGTCTCTCCTAAAATGATGAATCAAAATACTGTTAGTTGTTTTGTATAAATAGCAAAGCATGTTTTAAAGATATTATAACACTTTCACAAATAAAGTGCTTGTTAAAATGTATTCTCTTTTGTAGAAAATTTATATAATTCGGAACAAAATAAAATTTATGATTGATTTTAGAAAGATATTTGTCTCAATCTATAAAACTGTGTTATGATAAAAGACAGCTAAAGTGTAGAAAAAGAATCAAGAGGAAAAATAGTATGAGTTTTGCACATTTACACGTCCATACGGAATACAGTCTGTTGGACGGTTCCAATAAGATAAAAGAATATGTTGCCAGAGTCAAAGAACTTGGGATGAACAGTGCGGCGATCACAGACCACGGGGTGATGTTTGGCGTGATCGATTTCTATCGTGCTGCGAAAGCGGCCGGAATCAAGCCGATTTTGGGATGTGAGGTTTATGTGGCTCCGGGTTCCCGATTTGACAAAAGTTCGGGGGCAAGTGAAGACCGATATTATCATCTCGTGCTGCTTGCGGAGAATCAGAAAGGGTATGAGAATCTGACAAAAATTGTGTCGAGGGGATTTGTGGAAGGCTATTATTACAAGCCGCGTGTAGATATGGAACTTTTGGAAGAGTTCCATGAGGGAATTATCGCACTGAGCGCATGTCTTGCGGGAGAGGTGCAGAAGAATCTTCACAGAGGTATGTATGAGGAGGCGAAGGCGGCAGCGTTCCGCTACGAGAAGATTTTCGGGAAAGGGAATTTCTTTTTGGAACTTCAGGATCATGGTATGCAGGAACAGGCGAATGTTAATCAGCAGCTTTTGCGTCTGTCGCAGGACACAGGAATTGAACTGGTTGCGACAAACGACGTACATTATACCTATGCGGAAGATGAAAAGCCTCACGATATCCTGCTCTGTATTCAGACGGGAAAGAAACTTGCCGATGAAGACCGAATGCGCTATGAGGGCGGTCAGTATTATGTGAAATCAGAAGAGCAGATGAAAGCATTATTTCCATATGCTTTGCAGGCAATTGAGAACACGCAGAAGATTGCAGACCGCTGTCATGTGGAGATTGAATTTGGAGTGACAAAGCTTCCGAAATACGATGTACCGGATGGATACACGTCGTGGGAATATTTGAATAAGCTTTGTTATGAGGGATTAGAGAAAAACTATGAGAATCCAAAGAAGGAACTTCGAGAACGATTAGAGTATGAGCTGAATGTTATCAAGACGATGGGGTATGTAGATTATTTCCTGATCGTGTGGGATTTCATCAAATACGCAAGAGACCACGACATTATGGTGGGACCGGGGCGTGGTTCTGCGGCGGGAAGTATCGTATCTTACTGCCTTGGAATCACCAATATCGATCCGATCAAATATCAGCTTTTATTTGAGCGATTTCTGAATCCGGAGCGTGTGTCGATGCCTGATATCGATATTGACTTCTGTTTTGAGAGAAGGCAGGAGGTTATCGATTATGTTGTGCGCAAATACGGTTCTGACCGTGTGGTACAGATTGTCACATTCGGTACGATGGCGGCACGCGGTGTGATCCGTGACGTAGGACGAGTGATGAATCTGCCGTATGCGTTTGTGGACAGTATCTCGAAGATGATACCGACTGAGCTCAACATGACGCTGGATCGAGCTCTGACGATGAACAGCGAACTGCGCGATTTATATGAAAATGATGAGCAGGTAAAGAATCTGATCGATATGTCAAAGCGTCTGGAAGGACTGCCACGGCATACATCCATGCATGCCGCCGGTGTTGTGATCAGCCAGAAATCAGTGGATGAGTATGTCCCGCTGTCGCTTGGCTCAGACGGCTCTGTGACGACACAGTTTACGATGACCACGTTGGAAGAACTTGGACTTCTGAAGATGGATTTCCTTGGTCTGCGGACATTGACAGTTATTCAGAATGCAGTGCGTCTGGCAGAAAAAAGCACAGGTAAGACAATCGATATTGATCATATTGATTATGACGATAAGGCGGTACTGGATTCCATCGGAACAGGAAGGACAGATGGTATATTCCAGCTGGAAAGCGCAGGAATGAAAAGCTTTATGAAAGAATTAAAGCCGCAGAGTCTGGAGGATATTATTGCGGGAATTTCGTTGTATCGTCCGGGACCGATGGATTTTATCCCACAGTATATCAAAGGGAAAAATGATGTGAATGCGATCACCTATGATTGTCCACAACTGAAACCGATTCTGGAACCTACGTATGGATGTATTGTGTATCAGGAGCAGGTTATGCAGATTGTGCGGGATCTGGCTGGGTATACACTTGGACGAAGCGACTTGGTGCGCCGTGCGATGTCCAAGAAAAAGGGCGATGTGATGCAAAAAGAGCGCCAAAACTTTGTATATGGAAATGAGGCGGAAGGGGTTCCGGGATGTATTGCGAACGGAATCAGTGAACAGGTTGCAAATAAGATTTATGATGAGATGATTGATTTTGCAAAATATGCATTTAACAAGTCTCATGCGGCGGCCTATGCGGTTGTCGCTTATCAGACTGCATATCTGAAATATTACTATCCGGTAGAATTTATGGCGGCGCTTATGACGTCGGTTATTGACAATCCGGGAAAAGTGGCAGAATATATTTATTCCTGCCGGCAGATGGGAATAGAAATTCTTCCGCCGGACATCAATAAAGGAGAAGGAAAGTTCTCTGTGGACAATGGCAATATCCGCTATGGGCTTGCAGCAATCAAAAGTATTGGAAAGCCTGTGATCGAGGCAATCATCGCCGAGCGGGAGAAAAACGGTCTGTTTAAGAATCTGAAAGATTTTATTGAACGGCTCTCCGGCAAGGAAGTGAATAAGCGGACAATCGAAAGCTTTATCAAATCGGGGGCGTTTGACAGCCTTCATGGAACACGAAAGCAGTTCATGGTCATCTATGTGAAGATTTTAGATCAGGTGAATCAGGAGCGAAAATATTCGATGACCGGGCAGATGTCACTTTTTGATATTGTGGATGAGGAGCAGAAAAAAGAATTCGATATTCAACTTCCGAATGTGGGGGAATACGAAAAAGAGACGATGCTTGCATTCGAAAAAGAAGTGCTTGGAATCTATATCAGTGGACATCCGATGCAGGAATATGAAGAAAAATGGCGTAAAAATATCAGCGCCACGACAATGGATTTCCAGTATGATGAGGAGAGCGGGCATACCAAAGTACGTGAAGGCGCAAAAGAAATCATTGGAGGTATTATTACCAACAAGACGATCAAGCATACCAAGACGAATAAGACAATGGCATTTTTGACGATTGAGGACTTAGTCGGAACGGTGGAAGTGGTTGTATTTCCACGAGACTATGAGAAAAATCGGATGTATCTGGAGGAAGATTACAAAGTATTTGTAAAGGGAAGGGTGTCGGAGGAAGATGAAAGTGCAAGTAAACTGATCTGCGAGGCGATTATCCCGTTTGAAAATACGACATGTGAACTGTGGATTCAGTTTCCGGACAAGGAGACGTTTCTTGCGGAGGAAAAAAAGGTCTATGAGATGCTTCGGACATCAGAAGGAAATGACAGTGTTGTCATTTATTGCGCGAAAGAAAAAGCGATCAAAAGGCTTCCAGCAAACTGGAATATTCGTGTAGATAAAGAAATTCTCGGCAATATGACAAATTATTTTGGCGAAAAAAGAATAAAAGTAGTAGAAAAATACATTGAAAACATTTGAAAAATGGTATAGAATTGTATAAAAATGAAAACAATTCAAATAATACATACATGGAATGATGGAGGATTAACAATGAACGATACAATTCAGACAATCGGAATCTTAACAAGTGGCGGTGATGCACCGGGAATGAATGCTGCAATTCGTGCAGTTGTAAGAACAGCTTTAGGAAGAGGAATTCGTGTCAGAGGAATCAGACGTGGTTACCACGGATTATTACAGGAAGAGATCATCGATATGACAGCAAGAGACGTATCTGATATTATCCAAAGAGGTGGTACAATCCTGCAGACAGCAAGATGTAAAGAGATGCGCACAGAGGAAGGTCAGCAGAAAGCGGCAGCAATCTGTAAAAAATATGGAATTCAGGGTCTTGTTGTAATCGGTGGAGACGGTTCTTTCGCCGGAGCGCAGAAATTGTCAAATCTTGGAATCAACACAATCGGGATTCCGGGAACAATTGACTTGGATATTGCATGTACAGAATACACAATCGGTTTTGACACAGCTGTAAATACAGCGATGGAAGCAATCGATAAAGTACGTGACACATCAACTTCACATGAAAGATGCAGCGTGATCGAGGTTATGGGACGTGATGCAGGATATCTTGCATTATGGTGTGGTATTGCGAATGGAGCAGAACGCATCCTTATGCCGGAAGAACATGACTATGATGAAGAAAAGATTATCGCTGATATTATTGGAAACAGAAAACGTGGTAAACAACACTATATCATTATCAACGCAGAAGGTATTGGTGATTCCATGAATATGGCAAAGAGAATTGAAGAGGCAACAGGTATGGAGACAAGAGCGACAATTCTTGGACACATGCAGCGCGGAGGAAGCCCGACATGTAAAGACAGAGTATATGCATCTATCATGGGAGCAAAAGCTGTTGACTTATTGTTAGAAGGAAAGACAAACCGTGTCGTTGGTTATCAGCACGGCGAGTTTGTTGATTATGATATCAATGAAGCATTGCAGATGCACAAAGAGATTCCGGAATACGCATATCGAGTTTCTAAAGATCTTGCACTTTAATCAGAAAAATTTTCAAAAAGAACTTTTGGATTTCCAAAGGTTCTTTTTTTCCACTTGAAAAGAATGACAAGAGAGGGTAAAATGAAAAGATGATATAGTATAAAAGGAGAATATCGTTTTGAGTATAGATAATAAAAATGCAGCACCAGTAGGGGTATTTGATTCCGGAGTAGGTGGTCTTACTGTTGCAAGGGAAATCATGCGTCAGCTTCCGAATGAGAATCTGGTATATTTTGGGGATACCGCACGTGTGCCGTACGGAAGTAAATCGAGAGACAATATCATTCGCTATTCCAGACAGATTATCCATTTCCTGAAGACAAAAGGGGTGAAGGCGATCGTGATCGCATGCAATACGGCGAGTGCACTGGCTTTGGATGTCGTTCGAGAGGAAAGTGATATTCCAATTATCGGGGTGGTAGAGCCGGGAGCAAGAGCGGCGCTTCAGATTACACAGACGAAAAAGATCGGGGTGATCGGAACGGAAGCGACTGTGCAGAGTGCGATGTACGGAAAGATCATCAAAGGATTAGATCCGACTGTTTCCGTTATTGGGAAAGCCTGCCCATTGTTTGTACCTTTGGTGGAGGAAGGATTTGCAAAGCATAAGGTTACGGAAGAGATCATTGATTATTATCTCGCGTCGATGAAAGAGTCCGATATAGATTCTCTAATTCTTGGGTGCACCCATTATCCGCTCCTTCGTTCGAGAATCCGCGCGTATCTGGGAGATAAGATTCAGCTTGTGAATCCGGCCTATGAGACTGCGATGGATTTAAAATATATTTTGAAAGAAAGCGGTATGGAGAACGCCGGAAAAGAAGGGGAGCATGCGACATATTCCTTCTATGTAAGCGATGCTGCGGACAAGTTCAAACAATTTGCGAACTCAATTCTCCCATATGATATTGAGACGACACAACAGATTAATATAGAAGAATATTAGGTGATGAGATGACAAAAGATGTACTGATAAATATTTCAGGATTACAGGTAGACGTAAATGAGATGGAGAATAATGATGAACCAATTGAGACGATTAGTACTGGTAATTACTTCTTTAAAAATGGGAAACACTATCTCTTATTTGAGGAGGTATCAGAGGGTGTGCCGGGAGTTACGAAGACTCAGATCAAAATAAAAGGAGAAGATAGTCTTGAAGTGCTCAAACGAGGCGTTTCCAATGCACATATGATTTTTGATACAAAGCGAAAGAACCGCTCTTATTATGAGACACCGTATGGCCAGTTGAATCTTGGGATTTTTACAAGAAATATTAAGATTGATGAAAAGGAAGACAACATTAACATCAAGGTGGAGTATGCGTTGGATGTGAATTATGAACCACTTGCGGAATGCACGATACGAATCAATGTAAAACCGAAAGGGTCAAAAGAGTTTTCTATATACGAACAGATGAAATTTTAAAAGGAACTGCGCATGCAGTTCCTTTTAAATGCTATTTTTTAAATCTTGCAAAAAGTCCTTTTTTCTTTTTGACCGGAGTCTCA
Source organism: Coprococcus phoceensis (assembly GCF_900104635.1). Lineage (NCBI taxonomy): Bacteria > Bacillati > Bacillota > Clostridia > Lachnospirales > Lachnospiraceae > Coprococcus > Coprococcus phoceensis. The sequence continues at coordinate 2,191,132 of NZ_FNWC01000007.1, read as the reverse complement.
AGAGGACCTCTAAGTCCCTTTACACCTGTAATGTAGATTCCGCTTACAACGGCTCTTACTTCTTTTTTCACAGGGATAAGTGGAAATACTTTTTCGTCACACATTAAAGTCATTACTTTTGGACCGACCTTCGCTTTTACGACAGCAACTTTTGCTCTGCGAAGATACTTCGGTGTGTTATCGATTACAACAGCTGGAAAACCGGCTTCTTTTAGTTTCATACGCTTTTTGTCAATGACAAGCATAGTCACATTCTGTGCGGCTGCTTCGAGCTGCTGTTGCTGTTCTGCCTGTTTCTTCTCCGCTTTTTTTCCGAAGAAATACAATACGGCTAAAACAATAATCAGAACTACTAAAATAACGAGCAGTGTTATGGTAATTGGACTCACGACAAACCTCCCAATATGTAATTCTATGTAAATAATCCGCTTTTACACAAATAATATTGTATCATTGTTTGGAAAGAAGTGCAAGTGAAAGTGTAAAGAGCACAGGGAGAAAAACAGAGGATAATTACGATTTATAGTGAAAAATGTGTGAAAAATTTGTGAAATAGTAATAGAAAGTCTTTTCAACAAATGGCAAATGTGCTATCTTTAATAAGATACTGAAAACAAACAAATAGGAGAGAGTCATGAAAAAGAAAATTATAGCAGCATTGGTTGGAATATGCACAGTGGTAGTAATGACCGGATGTGGGAATAAAGGAATTTCTAACGACAAGATTACAATTAAACAATATAAAGGATTGGAAGTAGAAAAAGTGGATCCGGTAGAGGTTACGGACACAGATGTGGAAGACAGCATTAATTCTACGCTTCAGACAAAGAGTACACAGAATGATATTACAGACCGCCCGGCACAGGAGGGTGACGTGGTTACTATCGATTATGAAGGAAAGAAAGACGGCGTTGCATTCGATGGAGGAACAGCACAGGATCAACAGCTTGAGCTTGGTTCAGGATCATTTATTGACGGGTTTGAAGATGGCATTGTCGGACACAATATCGGAGAGACATTTGATCTGAATCTGACATTCCCAGAGGATTATAAAAGTGAAGACTTGGCTGGACAGGCAGTTGTATTTACCGTTACATTGGACAAGATTTCAGAAGTGATTGTTCCGGAGTTGACAGATGAATTGGTAGCAGAGCTTTCTGAATCCGCAAAGACAATTGAAGATTACAAAAAAGAAGTAAAAGAAGATTTGGAGACTTCCAATAAGCAGGCAGCAGAGTCTGAGCAACAGCAGAACGTATGGGATGCTTTGATGGAACAGTGTACAGTTGAAAAATATCCAAAAGACAAAAAGCAGGAGACAATCGATAATATTACAACACAGTACGGTTCGATTGCTTCTATGTATGGAATGGATGATGTTGATACATTCTTAGAGCAGGCATTTGGTGTTACTTCTGAGGTGATGGCAGAGAACATTATCAAACAGGAATATGCAGTGGATTTGATTGCAGAGAAAGAAAATTTAAAAGTTTCTGATGAAGAGTACAAAAAAGGTTTGGAAGAATACGCAACACAGTATGGTTATACAGATTCCGCAGAGCTTGAAGATGCTGTTGGAAAGAAAGAAGTGAAACGAGCACTGTTACAGGATAAAGTGACAGACTGGCTTGTAGACAATTGTAAATTAGTAGAAAAAGATTCAAAAGATTCTTAAAAAATGAAGGGATTGTGGAGACACAATTCCTTTTGATTTTCGCCATTTTCTTGAGTAACTGATGGATATCAGTTAAAATAAAGTTTAGAAAGTGACAACATAAATCCACTTGGCGAGGTAGACGTCTGGGATAACTTGATGCGTATCAAAAATCATCAGGTGGCAACAAAACTTTTTATGACAAAATGAGAAAACCTTGTAGATATGAAAGGGAGATTAAAAATGAATTTGAAAAAAATACATCATGTTGCAATTATTGTTTCGGATTATAAAAAATCAAGAGAATTTTATGTAGAAAAGTTAGGATTTCGAGTTATAAGAGAAAATTATCGACCGGAGCGGGAAGATTATAAATTGGATCTAGAGTTAGATGGATGTGAACTTGAGATTTTTTCAGGGAAAGGGAATCCGCCTCGTGTCAATTATCCGGAGGCATGTGGTCTTAGGCATCTTGCATTTTATGTGGAAGATATGGAAAAAGTCATTGAAGAATTTCACGAGAAAGGAATTGAAACAGAACCAATTCGAGAAGATCCTTTTACAGAAAAAAGAATGACATTTTTCCATGATCCAGACGGTTTGCCACTTGAATTACATGAATAATTAAAATGACTTTTAGTGAATCAAGAGTGTTCGGTTAAAAAATTTACTTGAACAAAGAGAGGTGCAGAAGCCGGAAGGCTGAAATATCAAGACATACCAAAAGAATCCTTTGCATACACTGTAACAACAGTAATTGCAGGGGAAGTATATGAAAGATTATATCGAGGAGCGAGCAGTAGAAATCGCATATTATATTATTGAGAACCAGGCGACAGTGCGGCAGACCGCAAAAAAATTTGGAGTAAGTAAGAGCACCATACATATAGATGTAACAAAATAGGCGGTTGTGTGAAGATTTTGTATGTGGTGAGGTGAAGATAGGAAAATAGGGGAGAGAAAGGTCGCAGAAATGCGGTCTTTTTCTTTTTGGTGATTTTATTGTGCTATGGGTGGAAATCGGTTAAAATAGACTATAGAAAGCAGGTGGAAGAATCATGGCTAAAACTTTTTTATGGATAGAAGATCGGAAAGGAAAAGCAAGTTACATATTTTGGGGAAATTTCATGAAACAACTCTATCCGGATGTAATAGTTGAAAGTAAAAAGAATAATAGTGAGTTAGTGAAATCGGTAAAGACGTTACAAGATGAAGAGAATAAATATATCATTGTTTTTGATAATTCTTTTGATAATCTACAGGTTGTAATGGAACAGAAGCGTTTGAAGAAATACGCGAATGAAAAGAAGAATGTGTGTCTGTTAGATATCATTTGCTTCGAGTATATTCTCTTAGAATTTACAGAATTAATTGAATGGATTTATGCTTCGGAAGATGATTTTTTGAAAAAAAGAGCCGGGATGATTGAGGCAAGACATAAGCTGGTAGAAACCTTGCAGGATGATGATTTTGACTATAAAGGGATTCGTGAAATTGTAGACTATGATAAACGTATTGAAGAACATAACATTGAGCAATTATCAGCGAAGTTACTATTCGATTTGACAAGAAATACCGGGTTTGAAGTATCAAAAGGAACGCTTGGAGAATGTTGGATAAAGTCATGTTGTGAATGGGGAAATCGGCAGGAAGACGATATTTGCGGATTGGATCATAACAGACTGGCTGTGTTTGATAAAATGAAACGGATCTATGATGGAAGTTCATTGAAGTTACAGTTTCCGAAAGTTGGATTGGAGGTAGTGGCATGATAACGATTTTTAAAAACAAGAAGGATATACCCCTGAATAAAGAATATATAGAACTGAATGATATATTTTTTAATCAAAATACGGCAACGAGACTGGATGATAAGGCGGCAAAGTATATTCAACTGATAGATGCTTCGGAACTTATCAGCAAATATAAAATTCGATCACGTTTTGAAGATATTACGTTGAATACCGACCAGCTTTCGACAGGATGTAAAACTGTATTGAATGTATTGTATTTTCCGGACAAGGTGTTTTGTTTAAAAGAATGTGGAAATAATGCTTTGGAAATATTATATGGTTTCGAAGAGGGATATGTATATAGTGAATATGCAATGATTCCTTTTAATATGGAACGTGTGAAGGTTCGGACTGGTAGAGAATGTAAAGTGATCGAGGATTACGAAGAACTAAAGGAGTGGTGGGAAAATGAAGAGTAAACCGGTTGTAATGGAACATTTTTCAACAGTGCATACCTCGTTTGTGGTGGACTTTACATTTACCAATAATATAACAATCTTAATGGGAGATTCAGGAACAGGAAAGACAGCAACATTTTCATTTATCAGAGAATGTATGGCAGTTAATCCTCAAATTTTGTGTTTGGATAATTATGATTATCAGAAAGATATAAAAGAAATAATCCGCCAGACAGAGGGGAAACTGGTTGTCATTGATAATGCAGATATTTTATTAGATGACGATACAAGGAAACATATTTCGTTAGATGATAAAAATCAGTATCTGATTATCGGAAGAAATCCTAAGAATCTGTTCGCAACGAAAGAAAATCTATTTGAATTGGCAAGTGAAAAGGTCGGAGAGCAGACGGTGTTTACGATGGAGCCGTATATATAACTCGAACAGCAGATAGGAAGGAATGACTGGAGGATAAAGCAAATGAAATCATGGAAAGATTTGTTTCGCACACATATATTGGAACGTGGACTAAATTATTATGAAGAAGGTTATGTTACTTCTTTGGAACAGAATTTGACAGGATATACAGCAGTAGTAGTAGGAACAGAAAATTATGATGTAGAGATAGAGATTCTGGATAATCGAGTTTATGATATGACATGTACATGCCCATATGCAGCAGAGGGAAATTATTGCAAACATATGGCGGCGGTTTTGTATGAGATAGAAGAAGGAGAACCAGATACAAAAATACCGGGAAATTATCTTCAAAAGGTTCAGGAACAAAATAAAGAATTGCAAGAGATTATTGCCGGAATTCCAATAGATGAATTACAGGAAATCGTATTTTCTCAGGCAAATTCGGATGAGTTTCTATATAATAGGATCATGACAAAGTATGCGCCGATAACACCGTGTCATATGATCAGATTGAAACAACAGGTAAATGATATCGGCTATCATTATTCTGACAGAGGCGGGTTTGTAGATTATTATCATGCAACAGATTATACAGATGCATTGAATACGCTTTTAGATGAAAATGTTCCGCTGTTATTGGAGAAAAATTATAGAATGGAAGCATTTGAATTAGTAAATTGTATCTTTTATGAGATTGGGAATCGAGATATAGATGATTCAGATGGAGGCACATCATTTGTAGCGGATAATTGTTACGAGTATTGGCAAACAATACTGCAAGAATGTAATGATAAAGAAAAAGAAAATATGTTTCAATGGTTTCAAGATCATCAGGAAAATTATGTAATTGATTATTTGGAAGATTATATTAGTGATTTTTTGCTGAATGAATTTCATGATGAAGAACTACTTCAGAAGAAACTTCATATGTTGGATGAAAAAATCGTTAAGTTTCAAAAAGAAAACTATAGTGGCGATTCGTATTCCGCATATTACGGTATGGTCAATAACATAATTACAAGGATATGTTTGATGGAAGAATTGAGTTATTCTAAGCAGGAAATAAAAGAATATCGGCAGAAATATAGGAATTTTTCTGAAATTCGGAAGATGGAAATACAGGAATATTTATCTGATAAAAAGTATGAAGAAGCCATTGCAGTATTGAAGGAAAGTAAAAAATTGGATGCGGACAAAGCCGGATTGGTAGCAGAATATAGTCAGCAATTAATTCAAATTTACGAAAAAAGAAATATGCAGAACGAATACGTGCAGGAACTGCAATATCAGGTGTTTGAATGTATGCAGCGTGATTTGGAATACATTGTCAAATTGAAAAAGCTGTGTAGTGAAACGGAATGGGAGGAGCAAAGAGAAAAATTTTTACAGGGGAAAACTTCTTATTGGATACGATATGAATTTTTAGTGGAAGAAGAATTATTTGAAAGATTGCTTCAGGAAATTCAAAAGAACCAGTCTGTTCACGTATTAGATCAATATGAAAAAGTATTGAAAAAGCATTTACCGAATGAAGTCAGGGATATGTATGTGCAATATGTGAAAAAGGAATCAACTCGAACATCAGATAGAAAGTCATATAAGTATTTAATATCCTACCTAAAAAAGATTACAAAATATCCGGATGGCAAAAAGATAGCACGTGATATTGCAGAGTGTTGGAAGCAAGATTACAAAAGAAGACCGGCTATGATGGATGAGCTTCGAAAAGCCGGATTTTGATGTGTGATAAATAAAGTGAAGGAAAATTGTTAAGGAAGATAGGTAGTATGGGGAATTGCAGAAGTGAGTGTATTTTCAGTAGTTGTAAAATAATAGGAGGGTTTGTATGAGCGAAAAGAAAAAGAAAATAGGTTTTACTGTTGCGTGTATAAATGAATTTGCACAACATTATAATCTCAGCATACAAGAAGCATTCCGTTACCTTTTTCAATTTAAAGGGATTGCGTTTATAAAAGAAAACTATGAAGTTGAACATACTTTAGATTTTGGAACAATAGTAGAAGACTTAGGAATATTGTGCCGAAAAAACGGAGGCGCGTTATGAGATTATATCACGGAAGTAATATTGTAATTGATAGTATAAATTTGGCAATGTGCAGACCATATAAGGATTTTGGAAAAGGGTTCTATTTGACAGACATAAAAGAACAGGCAGAAAAAATGGCCGTAAGAGTGTCAAAGATTTATGGTGGTTCTCCCGTTGTCAATACTTTTGAAATACAAGATGATTTCAGAAAAATAGAGGATATCAAGGTTAAGGATTTCGGTTTAGAAACAACGGAAGAATGGGCAAAATTTGTCATGAATAATAGAAATCGAACATTTACAAATGTGAAAGATATTTTGTGTAATAAGGACAATAAATATGACATTGTTATAGGACCTGTTGCGGATGATAATATGGCATTATTATTTCGTCAGTATGAAAATGAAATTATTGATTTTGAAACTTTATTGAGAGGAATGATATATAAGCAGACATCGTCGCAGTATTCTTTTCATACAGAAAAAAGTATAAAACTTTTGCGAAAGGTAGGAAACTAATATGGGTAAGCAAGAACAGTTGATTGAATATATAGTTCAGGATATTGTTGATATGTTCTCTTCAGATCAGGACATAGAATATGATGAGGCTATGAATAAGTTTTATAACTCAAAAGTCTTTGAAAAACTTCAGGATAAAGAAACTGGTTTATATATGGAAAGTTCAGAATATGTGTATGACCTTTTTAAAGATGAGATAAATTTTGGACGTATTGTTCAAGCAGAAATCTAAGGTTTTATAGATGTGACTTTATATTATCGTAATGAGAGATATAATATACAGGAGATAAAAAAGCGAAAGAACGAAACCAAGGAAAGAGAGAAAAGATTAGCTGTCACTTTGAGATTATATCAGAGTGACAGCTATTAAGATGCTAAAAATAATTTTTTACTATATCATCCAGTGATTCTGCAATTCTTGAAAAATCTTGATTTAAATTTAGTGTACGTACAGAAATCTGGTTTCCGCTCATTTGGTAGGTATTATTGGGAATAATATCTTCATCGGTCTGTGCATAAAGAAGCATTCCGGAGACAGTATGTTCACAGTTTTTCAATTCGAACTCCTTGTTTTTCACATATGTAAAAATTTGATAGAGATTATTGGAATGCAAGGTATTTGTTCCGTATTGTCGCTGAGTCATGTGTGAATAATATTTTGCATCGATAATAAGTATATTGTTCTCTTGAGACAGCATGATATCGGTTTGCATTTTAGGAAGCAATTGGTTTTCGGAATCATCAAGTTGCCATGTAATCTGTGATGCATTGGCAGATAGTTTTGGATGTTCTTTTCGATAATATTCAAGCAAAAATTTTTCATATAAACGGCACATACGTTGTTCGTCAAAAAAATCCATTATTTTCGTGGTGCCGTCAGTTTGTGTTTGCAGAAGTCCGTTATAAACCAGATAACAGATTCCGATTAGCATTTGATAACTTTGGTTGGAACGATTATAATGCTGGTTCCAGTTTACAAAACGTAAATCAATTTCACTAACATCAGAAAAAAATAACAACAGATTCCGTAGACTCTTTTTGCGTGTATTTGTAATATTGGCTTTAAGTAGTAATAACATTGTAGATTTGATAATCTGGTTAAATTGTGTATTAGTTGAAAATTCATCGTATGTACAAATTATTTGTTTTTTCAGCAGAGCTTGAGTTTTAATGGATTCGGAAATATTAAGTTTTCCTTGGAGTGTAGAAAGCGATTCTGATTTTGGGACATAATCTCTTCCTAAGCCACGTTTTAATTGTATGCTAATGCCTTTATCAAGAATGGCTGCACATAATTCAGCGGTGTTATGCAATTTTTCTGTAGCAAGATTTTTGTAATTCTGTGCTTGTAATGATTGGAAAGCGTAGGATAGCATATAGTAAATATTTTGTACAGGAATCATTTAACAGCACTCCTTAACCGATCTGACCAATCTATGATTTTGGCTGGTTCATCAAACCAATATTCTTTTAAAAGCGGAATCAATTCGTATTCTACAATGGATGCCAGTGTTTGGGTGTTGATTGTTTCCGGAGTTAAACCACAAAAATAGCTATGACCAATACAGAATCCTTCACCTAGAGAAATGTCTTCTGCTATTTTTGAATTGAGTTGTTTAACACAAGAAATTAACTTGTTAAAAGCATCACTCTTTAAAGAATCCTGATAAGCTTGAAAACCAAGTGTGTTAAATCCTGGTTTCATAGTAAAAAATGAAAAACGTCGTCTTAAAGCATAGTCTAACATGGCAAGACTACGATCAGCAGTATTCATCATACCAATGATATACACATTTGCAGGTACAGAAAAATTTTCATCAGAATACAATAACTGTAGTTCGATACCACGCTTGTCTTTTTCGATTAGCATAAATAATTCGCCGAATATTTTACTTAAATTACCACGATTGATTTCATCAATAATAAAAAAATAATCATTTTCATCATCTTCTTCAGCTAGTTTGCAGAATTTGTAAAAAGAGCCTTTTTTTATTGTAAATCCATTTTCGGTTGGTCGGTATCCTTCGATAAAATCTTCATATGAGTAGCTCTGGTGAAACTGAATCATTTGAACGCGGTCTGGATTTTTTGCACCGATAATGGAATAGGCAAGTCGCTTGGCAGTAAATGTTTTTCCAACTCCAGGTGCACCCTGTAAAATAATGTTTTTCTTCATTTTTAAGACATTTACCAGTGTTTTATAATCTTGTTCATTCATATACACATCTGTGAGGAAATCCGTAGAAGAATAAATAGGATAGTCGATTTCTGGTTGTGTATCTACATCATCCAATTCATCTAGAGCAAAGATGGCAGTAAGTTTTTCAATATAATCTGTGTATGGAGTGATATCAGTTAGGCGTTTGGCAACAGCATTACCAGGATGTTCCCATTCGCCAACTTGTAGCCACTTTACAGCGCGGATGCTTTTATATTCTTGACGAAGATCATCAAAGACATAATCTCCAGTGACAATACCTTTACCAACAAGGGTATTACTACGTTTCGCATAAATCACGTCATTAACTGATATGCTATTTGCAAAATTCCATGCCATCAAAGCCTGATTTTTTCGGGAAGTACTGCTGTCATACACATTTATCAGTTCTTGACGAAGAGCTTCTTTAGAAGCGTATTGGGAATAATCGCCGATGTCATCCATACCAAGAACCATGATTTCTTTTTGCTGACATTCAATCCAGCTATTATCGTCAAAAATTGTATACATCCAGTAGTGAATTTTATGCTTTTTATCGGAAAGAGTATTTGTGTCAGAATCATCAGAGTCATTGGTATATCCCACATTCTTTCCATAAATATGGGCAAAAACAACTCCGGGAACATTGCATTTTCTTACATATAATGAAATTTGTCCCATGCGAATGAAAGGAATATCGCTTGGTTTTTGATTTAGAAAATGTAATACTCTCAGCTGAATATCTTGTCCGTAAAATGGTGCAAACAATGTGGGAAAGAGTATTTGATAATATTTCATTCGCCATACCATATTGATTCCTGAGATATGTCCCAGTTGCTTGTAAAGCTGTTCATAATCTTCTTCAGAATTTAAAGGGCCAAAAGAAGAGATTATTTCCGCACCTTCTATCAGGTCATTACGGATTTCTTCTGCTTTTTGTATTGCTTCTTCTTCAGTAAGATGTATAGGTCTTAATGGTGATCCGCAAGTCCAACTCTGATTTTTTTTATGATAAAAGAGTCCAAATTTATATGCAGATCCACCAGAAATACCTCCGAATACTTCACGAATATCTTTGTCCATTTCAAGCATATAGCAGAGGTTGGTTTTATTTCCTTCGTCGTTATAGAATAAAGAAGTTAACAAATTCCTTCCGGAAAGAGATTTTAAGCGTTCTATTCCAAAGAGATTTATAAAATTTTCTCGTAGTTCATCAGCCTTGTGAGCAAATGCAATCCATTCGGGAGTCTGAGATTCGGTATAAAACCATTCGGGAGAATATTTCCCCGATTCATTTTCTGTTATCTGAATGTTAGACATAATATACCTCCAAAATTATAAGTTAAAATTAGTATATCATTTAATTGTAGTACTGTCATAGATTATTGGAAAATAGGGTTATATTTGGATTTAAAAGAGAAGAGCTGAATCTATAGGACTATTTATTCAGAAGAATTCATAAACATGGACAAAGAGTGCAGGAAGGGAGGTAGTTTGTTTATCGTGGCAAGAAAAAAAATAAACTATCGGTTTCATAATCCGAATACGGTAGAAACTACCGCCGATTACATATTGAAGGTTTTTATGGAAGTGAATGAAAAAAGGTGGAGCGGGCGATGCAGGAGGCGGCCGAGAATATTTTGGAAGAAAATTACTATGGCGAAAAACGAGAGATTTTGGACTAGAAGTCCACTTGTGCTGTTGGAAAAAACAAGGTAAAATTAGGTACAGATACTGATATGAAAGTCATGGTTACATTTTTAAATAGGATGGTGATTTATTGTGAGAAAAGAATTTGATATTTCACGGTTCGATAAATATAGAGAAGATAACAGAAGAGAAGTGAAGAAAGCGAATGGAGGATTACCGGTTTCATTATGGGACACATATTCTTCTTTTGCAAACTGTTATGGCGGTGTCATTATTTTAGGGATTAAAGAATCAGGAAAGAGACGGATAAAATTACTTTTGCAAATCCAGGCTATGTCCGAACCGGTAAAAAACAGATGCGTTTGGGCGGAGAATCTGATCCACGAAATAAATCTCTCATGAAAATGTTTAACTTGATTAATATAGGTGAACGTGCCGGAAGTGGAGTACCGAATATTTTCAATGTATGGAATGAAGAAGGATTTGTAGAGCCAGAGATTGAAGAAAGATTTGATCCGGACAGAACGATTTTGACGCTTTCTTTTATAAAAAAGTGACGAAAAAAGACAAGAACAATATGAAAAAATTCTTACCTTTATGCAGCCTGATGTATGGTACAAAGCAAGTGATTTAATGAATGTGTTAGGAGTGAGAGAAACAAGAACGAAAGAATTGCTGCGAGCATTGATTACTGATGAAAAGCTTGTAGATGATGGGGCAACAAAAGGAAAGCGATATAAGAAAGCCGATGAACTATAATCGGAAAGATACAAAGTGGGTGAAAGTTTTGAATATAGAGGCATAAGGGAAAATTATCAATCGGAGCCGGAAGGCTGAAATATCAAGACATACCAAAAGAATCCTTTGCATACACTGTAACAACAGTAATTGCAGGGGAAGTATATGAAAGATTATATCGAGGAGCGAGCAGTAGAAATCGCATATTATATTATTGAGAACCAGGCGACAGTGCGGCAGACCGCAAAAAAATTTGGAGTAAGTAAGAGTACCATACATAAAGATGTAACGGAACGGCTTTTGCAGATTAATCCAGGGCTTGCCAATCAGGCACGAAAGATCTTAGATCAAAATAAGTCAGAAAGACATATCAGGGGAGGTATGGCAACAAGAGAAAAGTATTTGCATCAGCATTAGAAGAATACGAATAGTAAGAGAAAATGCGGTTTAGAACACAGGGGGAACAAAAGATGAGGCGTTTTGTATATTTATTTGAATTGGATTCAGTGCGAAATTCGAAGAAAGAGATCCAAAGAGGTCAGCAGGCACTTTTTGAGGAGATTGTCAAAAAGGGGAATACGGTTGTGCTTTCGTTTAACCAATTGACGGACTCAGAAGCTTTTTTGTGTGCGATTAGAGATGAAAAAGCATACGAACAGATGGTGCAGTTGTTTGCGCTTGGGGCAATTAAAATTTCAAGATATGGAGATGTCAGAACTCCGTCGCAATATATACAGAACGCAATTGACAAATGCAACGATTCGAGCAAGGAAGAGTTTTTGTTTTCGGGTCTGCCTGTGCGCTGTGCAGAGAAAGATTTACTTGAGAAGATGAAGCATGCGCTTCAGTATAGTGATACAACTGTTTTGGAAGAGTTAATGGAGAATGAAAAAGAGGAAGAGAAGAAGAAAGATCTTGAGTATGTAATTCGATTTGTGCGAATGATTCTGATGATGAGTCTGGAGAAAATTTCAGGGCAGCCGGCAAATACCGGAGAAAAGAGAAATTTTATGCAGTTTTATGAAGAAATTGTGGAGATACTTCGAAAGCCTAAGTCTTTGTTTTCAGGGGAGTCTGGCAGGGAATTGGAAGAAGGATTGCCGAAAGCGATAGAGATTCTGGAGCGAACAAAAAAAGAATTGTACCGTGAAGATAGAACAAAAAAATTGATGAACAATAGGACGAATTGGATAAAAAAACTTGTATCAGAGGAAAAAACAGCACTTGAGTCACAGCAGCTGCTTGCAAAGGCAGTGGTCGATCTTTGCTATAACTATACAGTAGAAGAAAGTATTTATCAGGTGTCGAAGCATTACGAGAAGGAAGGAGACACCTTTGAGAGGGATTTGACCCAAAGACTCATGTTATATTGGAAGGAATGTAAAGAGAGAGGACAACAGTCTGAGGAGATAGAGCTTCCTCCATGGGACACAGCCGTTCGTGTAGTAGAGGAGGAGCGAAAGCGTGACAGGGGTTTACAGACCAAAGAGTGCATAGGAAAACGCTATGAAGAAGATTGCGAGAAGGAGAAGAGGAGATGGAACCTGCGGATTGCATATCAAATGTTTGCAAGACTGCGTACAGCGCTTTTGTACATTGTGATTTTCTGTGGAGTAGATTACTTTATGGGATTTGTGGAAGACCAGGTGATGGGATTGTTTTTTGATGTGACAGGAAATGAGTGGATGCGTATGCTGTGGTCGATGGTTTGCTCTACCATTATGTTCGGAATAGTAGGCTCTGTTGTTGCAAATGTGTTTCAACTGCCGGATATTTTAGAAAGTGTACGAAGTATTGGTGTGGGGATGAAAGATTTGTATCGAATCGGAATGGCAAAGAGCGGCATTTCCTATCAGAATCCAGATAAGGAGAGAAACAATGAAAGAAAAATATAGTGATGGAATAGAATGGAACACATATGAAAAATTGCGGAAGGAACGTCCGGAGTTGTTTGCAGAGTCAACGCAGATTCCGATTGTGACGGATAAAGAGACGGTAGATACATTTGTGAGAGAGACCGGGCAAAAAGTAGGTGTGATGTATAGCAGTGAATACCATTATCTGCTTGTGGATCTGATTCGGAATCCAGATGGAAAGTTATATACATATGAAAGAATACTGCCGGTTGTGCCAAGTGGAGCAGCAGTGGCGGTGACGATTCAAAACGGATTGTTTGTGCTCCTGCGGCAATATCGGCACGCGATTCGAACGAGTCAGTATAGTTTTCCACGTGGATTTGGAGAAAAGGAACTCTCACCGTACGAAAATGTCAAAAAGGAAGTGCACGAAGAAATCGGTGCGACGGTTATCAAATGTGAATATTTGGGAGAGGTTGTCGCAGACAGTGGACTTTTAGCGAATAAAGTGGCGGTATTTGCGTGTCAGGTGGAAGGTGTTCAGAGGCGGTATGCCTACGAAGGAATTGAGGATGTGGTGTTTCTTTCAGCAGAAGAATTACGGAAATGGATTGCGGAGGGAAAGATTACGGATGGTTTTACACTGTCGGCATATAGCTTGTATTGTGCAAAGAATCCAAATGTGTGAACTGTGACTATGTAAAAATTTACTTTTGGAAAATATTGACAAAAAAACTTGCAATCTTGTAGAGAATATCATATGATAATAACGATTATATGGATTGTTACTATTAGATTAGGCGAGACCAGGGAAAGAGTTTTAGATAGCTCCTGTAAAGTGGGGGACTATTTAGAATGTCCTTGGTCTTTTCTTTTTTAACAGGACAGATTCAGGAAAGGATGAAAGAGGAATGAAAAAGATTGCAAAACAAATGTTGACAGGATTACTGGCGATTGCAATGGTTTTAACAATGGGAACGCCGGCAATTCCAAAGGTTTATGCACAGGACAACACTCAGGTGGAATACGAGATTTATCCGAATCCACATGACATGTCCTACCAAGAGGGAGAATATGTTATTCGCCCGGAAGTGAATGTAGTTTTTGAAGAGAAAATTGATGAAGCTACACAGAACAGAATGAATGAAGTTCTGGAAGCGAAAGACAAGAATATCACTGTGACAGCAGAAAAAGCAGAAGGTAAGACAAACATTTTAGTTGGTACCTACAATTCAAAAGGTTATGTAGACAACTATGTGAAGGAGAACTACAACGTAGATGCAAGCTTGTTTGAGCATTATGGTTCTTATTTTCTGGCATCCAACAATGATGAGATCGTCATTTTAGGTGTGGATACAGATGCAGCATTCTACGGAATTACATCATTAAAACATATCTTTAATCAGATGGACGGGTCTACAATCCGCAATTTCGAGATGAGAGATTATGCAGATGTAAATATTCGTGGATTTATCGAAGGCTATTATGGAATTCCATGGTCTAATGAAGACCGCATGTCTTTGATGAGATTTGGTGGAGACTTCAAGATGACTTCTTATATCTTTGCGCCGAAGGATGACCCATATCATTCTGCAAAATGGCGTGAGCCATACCCGGCAGATAAATTGGAAGAAATCAAAGAGATGACAGAAGTCGGAAATGCATCAAAATGTCGTTTTGTATGGACAATCCATCCATTTATGAACGGTGGTATCACAGAGGCAACATATGACGCAGATATCCAAAAGATTAAAGATAAATTTAATCAGTTGTACAATGTCGGAGTGCGTCAATTTGGTGTACTGGGAGATGATGCAGGAAATCTTCCTAGAAAAGTTGTAATTAGAGTTATGAATGACTTGCAGAAATGGGCAGATGAAAAAGGCGATGTATATGATCTCGTATTTTGTCCGCAAGGCTACAACCATTCATGGCAGGGAAATTATTCTGAATTAAATGAATTAGATGAAGGTTTCCCGGAAGATGTTCGTATTTTTTGGACAGGTGAAGCAGTGTGTCAGCCAATCGAGCAGAAGACACTGGATCACTTTAGAAGGCATAATTTACCGGAGGGCAAGACAGAACGTCGTGCACCGTTATTCTGGTTAAACTGGCCTGTAAATGATATCAATCATGGACGTATGCTGATGGGAAAAGGTGTGCAGCTTCACACAGATATCAATGTAAATGATATTTACGGAGCAGTGACAAACCCAATGCAGGAGTCAGAGGCTTCTAAGGTTGCGATTTTTGCAGTTGCAGATTATGCATGGAATGTAAAAGGATTCGAGGTAGATAAGAGCTGGGAGGATTCTTTCAAATACATTGAAGCAGATGCGACAGAAGAATTACACACACTGGCAAAACATATGTCGAATCCACAGCCAAACGGACACGGTTTGGTGTTGCCGGAATCAGAAGAATTACAGCCGTTGTTGAACGAATTTAAGACAAAACTGGACAACAATGAATCTGTAAAAGAAGTTGGAGCAAGATTGATGCAGGAAATGGATGTCATCATCGACGCTTGTGATGGTTTTCATGCAAAAAGCAAAAATGAAGCGCTCAAAGCGGAGTTACTGCCATTTACAAATTCACTGAAAGAATTATGTAAATCAATCCGCTCATTTGTAGAAGCGCAGATTGCAATTGAAAATGATGATATGTATGCAGCGTTTAACAGCTACACAGCAGGAAGCTCAAGCTTTAAGACATCAAAGACATTTACAAAGCCAATGATCAATGGAAACCCACAGGTAGTATCACCAGGTTCTACACACTTGATTCCATTAGCAGAAAAATTAGAAAAGAAACTATCCGGCCCAATCAATGATTATGTATCCGGTGAGGGAGAAAATCCGCTGGTGATCACAGCAGAGTCAAGCTTTGATACATGGTATTCCGGAAATATTAACAATATTATCGATGGCGATGAAAATACACATGCATGGCACAATGGCGAAGAAGCGGCAGGACAGTACTACCAGGTAAATTTCAGTAAACCAAGTACAGTTTACGGTGTCCATATTTTAAATGGTGCAAATCAAAGCGGAAAAGCTCAGGATACATTTGGAAAGGCAAAAGTAAAATACAAAGTATCCGGAGAAGACACATGGAAAGACTTAACAGATAAAGAATACGGTCCATATGCAGAGCGTGTAGATGTATCCGGTATCGAGATTGAGAATGTTGTGGCAGTACGTTATGAATGTACACAAAAAGGCTCAGGCAATAAATGGCCATCTATGAGAGAATTCAAAGTATCCACAACACCGGAGACAGGAGTTGAGTTTACGAAAGAAGTCATCCGTACACAGGACGGATGGGCTCCATATCAAGGAGAAGAAAGTAACTTGATTGACGAAAATACACAGACATCAATCTGGTATAATGTAAGACAGAATGGAAATCCGGCAAATACTACAATCAAAGGTGACTATGTCGGAGTGAAATTATCACAGCCAATCACGTTAGGTAAAATTGATATTTTACAGGGTAAGAATGACAATGATGGTGATTACTTCAAGAATGTAAAATTGCAGTATTCAGTAAATGGAACAGACTGGAAGGATATTCCGGGTGTAGAGCCGTTTAAAAATACAAGACATATTCAGGTAGATCTTTCGGACAAAAACATCGAGGCACAGTATGTTCGTCTGGAAAATCAGGAAAATCAGGAGAGCTGGATTGCTTTCAGAGAATTTGATGTAGATGCAAAAGTATTTTACAATGCGAAAGCATATACAAACGTAGATGCATATAAAGATTTTGGGGCAAACGTATTTGCAGATTCAGCAGAGCTGGCTCCACAAAATGACATTGCGTTGGAGAAAGATCAATATATTGGTCTGAAATTAGATCGTGTACATGAGATTACAACGATTGAGAAGCAGTTAAAAGATGCAGACGGTATTACATTAGAAGTATCGAAAAACGGATACGAATGGACTGAGTATGCAGCTGGAAAGAATGTAGATGCACGTTATGTACGTCTCATCAACAAGACAGATGCGAAGAAAACATTCGATATTCAGAAGCTGTCATTGAAGACATTTGAGATTTATGAAAAATCACTTGTAGCTGATCAGACAACGTTTGCAATCGGTGAGGCGGCAAGCAATCCGGCGACAAACCTGTTTGACGGAGACCGCACGACACAGGTTATCTATCAGGGAAGCCAGAATCAGGGCGCAAAATTTGTCTATGATCTGGGACAGACAATTGACCTGAAGACATTGAAAGTAGTATGTAGAGACAGTGAGATTGATTTCCCACGTCACGCAAAGATTTCAGTATCAACAGATGGTCAAAAGTGGACAGATGTGATGACAATCGGTAATCAGGATAAAGAAAATGAAGGCGAAGCTTCAAACGAAGATAATATCAATGATGTACTTCCGTTACATGAGACTTCCTACAATGCAAAATTGGAAGAAAATATCAACCAGAAAGCTCGTTTTATCAAGTTTGAGATTACAAGAACAAAAGTAGGTTCAGATAAATGGGTGAGATTCCAGGAATTTGAGATCAATGGCGGTGAGTATATGCCGACAGTGAACGACCCGACATTTGAAAGTGACTGTCTGGATACAAGAAACGGAAAATATGCATACATGGTAGATGCTGATCTGTCTACAGCATTTGTTCCGGCAAAAGAAACAGGAACATTGAACTATACAGTTTCTGACAATAACAATGTCAATGTGATTAAGATCATTCAGGGAGCAGACGCAATTTCCAATGCGACTGTAAAAGCCCGTACATTGAAAAATCCGGATAAATGGATTACACTTGGAACGCTTGCACAGACAGTAAATGAGTTCGTATTAGAAAAAGATACCGTTCTCTTAGATGTGAAATTAGAGTGGAAAAATGTGACACCATCTATCACAGAATTAGTATTTGCAAAAACAGATACTGTGAATGTGGACAAAGCAGAACTGAAAAAGCTGTTAGACAACAAAGAAGATACTTCTTCTTGGACAACAGACAGTAAGCAGGCATATGATGCGGCAATTGCAGCAGGTCAGAAAGTATATGACAGCGAACATGCAAGCAAAGGAAGCGTTGACAGCGCAGTACTTGCAATTAAAAATGCAGTGGCAGACAAAGAGTTGAAAGGCGATATGTCAAAATTGCAGGCAGCATTGGACAAGGCGCTGAAAGATTCTGAGAACTACACAGCAAGAACATGGCGTGTATACAGCAACGCAGTAAGTGCGATTGAAACAGCAATGGAAAATGCGGATAATACATCAGTAGCAGATGTAGAAAAATTACTTGCAGATTTAGAGGCGGCAAAATCAGCGCTTGTATACAATCCGTCTGCAATGGAAGAATGTATGCTCGCAGTGCAGGCAGAAAATGACTTTATCAATGCAACAGATAAATCTATCTATACAGAAGAGTCTTGGAATAATTTTGTTGCGGCAAAAGAAGCAGTGGAACAGCTGATTGAAAAGAACAAGACAACACCGGTACACCCATCAGAATTTAAAGATGCATTGAAAGCGTTGAAAGATGCAAAAGAGGGATTGACTTTTGTACCGGTAGCACCTGTATCAAAAGAAGTGTTGTCTGGATTGATTAAAACAGCGGAAGGTTTAGATGCACAGCTTTATACAAAAGACAGCTATCAGGCATTGACAGAAGCACTTAACGCTGCAAAAGCAGAATTTGACAGAACAGACAGTACAGAGGAGTCTGTAAAAGCGGCTGTTGACAAATTAGATGCAGCGATCAAAGCGCTTGTGACAAGAGCAAATGGTGAGGAAGTGAAAGCTTATATCAATGGTATTGAGTTGAAAGATGCCTCAAAATACACAGAGGAATCTTACAAGGTATATAAAGATGCATATCAGAAACTTTGTGGAGTATTAGATCGTCTTGACAATGTTTCACAGGAAGAATATCTGAAACTGAGAAATGCATTTGAGACAGCGGAAGCAAATCTTGTGGAGAAAGATGCTGCTAAGCCAGAACAACCAAAACCAGATAAACCACAGCAGGATCAGAAACCAGATTCGGATGACAAGCATGAAGTTCACACAGGTGACACAACAGAAAGTAGTCTGCCAATGGCATGGTTGCTTGCAAGTGTTGTCGCAGTGGGCGGAATATTGATCAGCAAAAAGAAAAGAGTAAAATAGTGAATTCTAACGAGGGAGAGCGGTATGCTCTCCCTTTTCAGATGCTGAAATGTATGTTAGAATAGGGCAAAGCATTGACAGAAGACAGGAGTGTGTAGATATGGACCAAAAGTGGGATATGGAGATTTTGTCAGTTGAAAAGTTTGCGGAAAGATACGAGGAATTATTTCATAGAAGTTTTGAGTCAAGCAAACTGCATTACATTCGTTTCTGCAAGGCGGAAAATTGGAGTCAGGCAGTGGAGGGGACGTTTGCAATTCCGCAAAAAGAACATTTACGAGGAGAAAAAACAGCATTTGGATACTGTGTATTACCGAACCGATTTATTTTTATTGAGTACGAGACAAAGATAGAACCGATGCTGAGAGAGATGAAGGACTATCCGAATATAGATGCGGCATCTCCGTTGCAGTTTCTGTTCAAATTTATGGAATATCTGCTGGAAGATGATATGATTTTTTTGCAAGGATATGAAGATAATTTGGAGGATCTCGAGGATGAACTGTTAAATAACAATCTGGAAGATTTTAACCGCACGATTCTGGCTATCAGAAAAGAACTTTCTGTGCTGAGTTCCTATTATGAACAATTATCCGATATGGGAGAGACGCTAAAGCAGAATGCGGCCGAGCAGGGGGCTGAGAAAGAAGAGTTATTATTTTCTTTGTTATGTGAAAGGGCGGGACGGTTTTATTCGACTGTCCAGGAATTGAAGGAGTACTCCATGCAGCTTCGGGAGATGCATCAGACACAGGTGGATATCAGACAGAATGAGATTATGAAATTTCTCACGATCGTGACAACCATATTTATGCCACTGACACTCATTGCAGGATGGTATGGTATGAATTTTGTCCATATGCCGGAGCTTTCATTGCGGTATGGATATGTGGTTATTTGCGGCATCTGTCTGCTGATTGTGTTGATTGAGATATGGTTCTTTAAAAAGAAAAAATGGTTTTAGAAAATAAGGAGAAAAAGATGGGAATAGAAATACAATTTTTAGACTGGCTACAGACGTTACATAGTCCAATAGTTGATAAAATGATGCTTGGGATCACGCACCTTGGAGATGCGGGAATTTTTTGGGTCGTGTTGGCGGTCATTCTGCTTTTGATCCCGAAAACGAGAAAGAGCGGATTGATCGTGGCAGCGGCATTATGCATTGATGTCATTGTGTGCAATGGAATTTTAAAAAATCTGTTTGCCAGAACGAGACCGTTTGATGTCAATGAGGCAGTGCAGCTTTTGATTACAGCGCCAAAAGATTTTTCGTTTCCGTCAGGACATACGGCTGCATCTTTTGCGGCGGTTGCGGCGCTTTATTTTGCGGGGAAGAAAAAGCTTTGGAAGGTCTCGCTTGTGCTTGCTGTTTTGATTGCATTTTCACGAATGTATCTGTATGTGCACTATCCGACAGATATTTTAGGCGGAGTGCTTGTCGGGCTTGGAGCCGGAGCGGCGGGTTATTATCTTGTTATCACATTGCAAGAACGAATTGGAAGGAGGAAGAAAAATGGCTCAGACGAACTGTGAGAGTTGTATGAATTACGAGTATGATGAAGAATATGATTACTATGTATGTATGAAAAATCTGGATGAAGATGAGATGTATCGGTTTGTTCGGGGAGAATTTCGGGATTGCCCGTACTATCAGTTCGGAGACGAATATCAGATTGTGAGAAAACAGATGTAAAAAGGCTGTGTGCAGTGACACAGCCTGACACATTCTGAGACTTATAATTCATCAATCATTTTTTGAAGACCTTCATAGAATCTGCCAATATGAACGCCGTCGATTATGCGGTGATTGACTTCCACGGACATTCCGAGTGTCTCACGACCGTTTTGGGCCATGATCTTTCCCCAGGTGATTCTTGGAATCATATCATCGATATCCAGATTACGTTCATGGGTACATCCGGTAAGGTCAAGCCACGGAAGACAGGACATATAGATCAGCTCGTCGCCTTCTTCGGTCTGGTCAATAAACGTCGTCTGTGTATGACTTTTTTCTTTTGCAATACGGCAGAATTTTTCCATGGAATCCTGGCAGCGGACAGTGACAATATAGAACTGTTCACTGTCTTTTTTTATGTCTGTAAAACTTGGAATCCGCTCTTCTAAAAGTGCAACTTTTCCATCATGGATTGTATAGCGGAAATTTTCCACTTGATTTATCGCTTTTGTAACCAGGTAGGTCAGTGCATAATAGAAAGAAATACCATGGCTTTTGGTGTATTTGTGAAGCTGCGTGACATCCACACGGAAAGTTGTACTGTAAAATGGATGATCCACAGTAGAAAAAAGTCAAATAATTCTGCTCGTGACCAAATTAATTTGTCAATATATTTCATAACAACTCCTCCTGAAAATATTTATTATATTATAAAACAACAAAAAAGAATGTTCGATAAATAAATTTATTGTCAAAGTTGACAATGTATAATAGCGGTAGTATCATCGAAAGAGGAAAGAATAGAAAAAAGAAGCTAAGATGAAGGAGAGGTTATGGTGAAAAAAGGAATCAAACAGTTTCTTGCAGGGATGTGCGCAGTGTTGGTCATGCCGACCGGAACTGTACAGAATGTGCTTGCAAAAGAGTCGGAACAGGCATTGCCGGTATCCGCGGAAAAGTCGATCAATCAAGAATTGAAATTATGGTATACTTCGCCGGCTAAGATCGACACAGCAGAAACAAATGGCGGCGAGTGGATGCAGCAGTCCCTGCCTTTGGGCAATGGAAATCTGGGAAATCTGATTTTTGGAGGGATTGCAAAGGAAAGGATTCATTTTAATGAAAAGACGCTTTGGACAGGTGGACCTTCATCAAGTCGTCCAAATTATCAGTTCGGGAATAAGGCAACAGCGTATACCGATACGGAGATTGAGGAGTATCGAAAGCTTTTAGATGACAAATCTACAAATGTATTCAACGATGACAAAAGTCTTGGCGGTTACGGAATGGGGGCAAAGATTAAGTTCCCGGGAGAGAATAATCTGAACAAAGGAAGTTATCAGGATTTCGGAGATATCTGGCTTGATTTTTCCAAGATGGGAATCAATGATAACAATGTAAAGGGCTACCGCAGAGAGCTGGATATTCAGACCGGAATTGCGGCGACAGAGTTTTCTTGCAAAGACGTGACATATAAGCGGGAACATTTTGTGAGTAATCCGGATCAGGTGATGGTGACAGAGCTTTCTGCATCTGAAAAAGGAAAACTTGATTTGAATGTAAAAATGGAGCTTAATAATAGTGGTTTAGAAGGGAAGACCACTTTTGATGAAAAGAATCAGACATGTACGATCGAAGGAAAGGTAAAGGACAATGATCTGAAGTTTTGCACAACGATGAAGCTCGTTCTGACAGGTGGAAAACTGAGCGCAGATGAAAAGAATCAAGTCTATCAGATTCAGGATGCAGATTGCGTGATGATCGTGATGGCGGCAGAGACGGATTATAAGAATGATTATCCGACATATCGGGATAAGAACAAAGATTTGAAAAAAGTAGTCGCTGACCGTGTGAACAATGGAACGAAGAAATCCTATGATGAGTTGAAGGAAACACATATCGCAGACCATCAGGGATTATTTGACAGAGTAAGTCTGGATTTGGGAGAACAGCGCACATCAGTACCGACGAACCAGCTTGTGGATGAATATCGAAATGGAAATTATTCGCATTATCTGGAAGTGCTGGCATTTCAATATGGACGTTATCTGACAATCGCAGGTTCAAGAGGAACACTTCCAAGTAATTTAGTTGGATTGTGGACAGTTGGCAACTCTGCGTGGACAGGAGACTACCATTTCAATGTGAATGTACAAATGAATTACTGGCCGGTTTATGCAACGAATCTTGCAGAATGTGGGACAACGTTTGTAGATTATATGGATAAGTTAAGAGAGCCGGGACGCCTGACTGCGGAGAGAGTGCACGGAATTGAAGGAGCAGTGAAAAATCATACCGGATTTACCGTACATACAGAGAACAATCCGTTTGGTATGACAGCGCCGACAAATGCACAGGAATACGGATGGAATCCGACAGGGGCTGCATGGGCAATCCAAAATCTTTGGTGGCATTATGAGTTTACACAGGATGAGGCATATCTGAAGAATACGATTTATCCGATTATGAAAGAGGCAGCTCTGTTTTGGGATTCATATCTCTGGACATCGGAGTATCAGAAAATTAACGATGAGAACTCGCCATATAACGGCCAGAACAGACTTGTAGTTGCACCAAGTTTTTCAGAGGAACAGGGACCGACAGCAGTTGGAACAACTTATGACCAGTCGCTTGTGTGGGAGTTGTACAATGAATGTATCAAGGCAGGAAAAATTGTCGGAGAAGACGAAGCACTTTTGAAATCATGGGAAGAAAAGATGCAAAAACTGGATCCGATTGAGATCAATGATACAAATGGAATCAAGGAGTGGTATGAGGAGACACGTGTCGGACAGAAGAACGGTCATAACCAGTCTTATGCACAGGCAGGAGATCTTGCAGAAATCGAAGTTCCAAACAGCGGATGGAATATCGGACATCTGGGAGAACAAAGACATGCATCTCATTTGGTAGGTCTGTTCCCGGGAACATTGATCAACAAAGACAATGAAGAGTATATGAATGCGGCAATCCAGTCTTTAACAGAGCGTGGAGAATACTCTACCGGCTGGTCAAAGGCAAATAAGATTAACCTTTGGGCAAGGACAGAGAATGGAGAGAAAGCATATACACTTTTGAATCATCTGATTGGAGGAAATTCTTCCGGGCTTCAGTACAATCTATTTGATTCTCATGGTTCCGGCGGTGGAGACACTATGATGAATGGAACTCCGGTATGGCAGATTGACGGTAACTTTGGCCTGACATCCGGTGTGGCAGAGATGCTTGTACAGTCACAGTCCGGATATACACAGTTTCTTCCGGCAATTCCAAGCGCATGGGAAGAAGGAAGCGTACAGGGACTGAAAGCAAGAGGCAACTTTACAATTGGAGAAAAGTGGGCAAACGGCGTGGCAGAGACATTTACGGTATGCTATGACGGAGACAAAGAAAGCAGTACATTTACAGGATCTTATGAGGATATCACCTCTGCAAAAGTATATGCTGATGGAAAAGAAATTGAAGTGACAAAAGAAGAAGAAACAGGTCGTATTTCTTTTGAAGCGAAAGCAGGAAAGACGTATACAATTGATATGTCTGAGACGAATGTGGAGGAATTGAAAGAGAAGGCAACAGCATTTTTAAAACAACTCCATCCGGATCTGATCAAGATTAAAGAAGAACTGCAGTCGGCGATTGACCGTTCTTCAAAAGAACTGGGAAGTATTCTGACAAAAGCAAAACAGATGGATCAATTATACCGCACATATCTGCAAGAAGCAGAGAACGTATATTATCTGACTGATCAGGAAGGGCTTGCCTACAATGAGATTGATACTATTTACAATCAGTTGAGAGAATTGCGCAATACGTTGCTGGAAAACACAGGGGATATGGAATACTATCAGAAGGCAGAAAGTCAGCTTACTGATACCGCGGCACAATTAGAAAAACAGATGGAGAACCGGGTGATTTCATTTAGTAAAGATTCCAGAATCATTGGGGAGGACCGGACGCTTACTTTGAGTAAGAGTGAGAATGCTAAAAATTATGAGATCCGCTATACAACAGATGGAAGTGTTCCGAGAAAGACATCAGAAAACTACGAGAAACCACTTCAGTTGAGTAATCAGGAGGACACTGTTGTCAGAGCAGCATTGTTCTATAAAGAGCAGAGAGTCAGTCCGGTATATACAAAGAAATATATGACAGAAGGTATTTCCGTTAAAGATTTGGTAGTATCCCATGAAAACCATTGGGGAGATACTTATGCAAAAGAGAAGATGATTGACGGAAATCCGGCGACAAGATGGGCATCAAAAGGTGTAGATACTTCCAAACCGATGGAGCTCACATTGACATTTGCAAAAGCAGAGCTACTCAGCCAGATGAAATTTGACCTCTTTGTGTCAAGAAATAATGCGATTGGTGCATTTGAAATTCAAGCGCTTGTGGATGGAACCTACCAGACAGTGTACGAAGGTACAAAGATGGGGGATATCAATGATAAGGTGGGAGATGTAGATGGAAACAGCGAAGGGTATCATGCATATTACTTAGCGGAATTTCCGGAGATCAATACGGATTCTGTAAAAGTGATACTGAAAGCAGGATTCTTAGGCGAACCATCTCTGTATGAGGTGACACCACTTTGTGCAGGTGTTCCGGCAGATAAAGCTGGTGACGCAGCAGAATTGGAGAGCATGATTGGATTGGCAGAGGAAGCAGACCGTACATCAGACTATTATGTAAATGCACCGCAGGAACTAAAAGATGCATTTGAAGAAAGCATTTCAGATGGAAAAGAAATGTTGAAAGCATCACAGGATTTGATGGATTCCAGAACCGAATTTTTATCAAATAGATATGACCGTCTTGGCTTTGGGGAGACAGATAAATCGGCGCTGGAGACATTGATTGCACGGGCAGAAGAAGCGCTGAAAGGCGAGTATACAAATGAGTCTTTGTACCAGTTAAAGAAAGTGCTTGCAGAAGCAAAAGAAGTTTTGGCTGATGAGAGTGCAAAACAGCCTACAGTCGATCAGACAGCGCAGAAACTGCAAAAAGCATTAGATAATTTGGAACAGGGAGGATTTGAAGAGATACAGGTTCCTTCAGGAGAGCTGCAAGGCTCTGATAAATGGATTCAGGCAGGTAAATTCAAGGCGACAGCAGATGACAATGCGGGACCGTTGACGTATGAATTTACCGGACATTTCATACAGGTTCCGACTGTAAAAGGAGATGACCACGGAGTCATTCGGGTGACGCTTCAGGATCAATCCGGAAAACAAATTTATCAGGAAGAGATTGATACATATGCGCAAAACCGAGTGGAAGGAACAGAGCTGATGCAGGAGGAATTTGCAGAAGGCTCGTATACGATTCAGTTTGAGCGAGTGGGAAAAAGCACACAGGCACAGGATAAAAGAGGCTGGGTTGAGGTTGGCGCACTGACGATTCGGAAAGAAAAGAAAGAAATGGTGGATAGATGCAAGCTTGAAGAAGAATTGAAGCTTTGTGAGGGTCTGAATGAAAAAGAGTATACAACAGAAAGCTGGACTGCGCTTCAAGAAGTTGTAAAAAGTGCAACAGAACTTTTGAAAAAACCAGATGAAGAGACCTGTACATCTGAGATGAACGATAAAGCAGCGGAAGTAGAAGCGGCAAGGGCAAATCTCCAGAAAGTGACGGTAGATATATCGGAACTGAAAGAGGTCATTAAGACAGCGAAAGCAATTTCTTCGGAGGGATACACAAAAGAAAGTTTTGAGGCACTGCAGCAGGGTATCAGAGAAGCAGAGGTATTGTTAAATGGCACATATACACAGGATGAGGTAAATGAAAAGACGGCCATTTTGAAACAGCGAATCAGCGGACTGCGTGCGGATAAGACTGCACTTCAAGAAAAGTATGATAAGATTAAAGATATGACACAAGGTCAGGCGACGGATGAGTCATGGAAAGAGTTTACAGGACTTAGAGAACAGGCGAAAAATGTATTGGACAATCCAAATGCAACACCGAATGAGGTATCTGAAATCTTAGAAAAGCTGAACAAATTTGAATTTACATACAAGGATAAAGAGAGCGGAGAAGAAGATAAAAAGGATCCGAATCCGGGCACTTCGGGAGATTCCGAACAACAGGGAACTTCTGATACATCTCACAAAAAGGAGAGTGTAAAAACGGGAGACACTACAGCCATTGCTGTTCCAGTCGCAGGAATTGTGGGAGTAGCAGTATTGTTGTATGTGATGAGAAAAAGACGAAAAATAGAATCATAATATGTAAAGCGGCTATGAGGCAAACTCACAGCCGCTTTCATTATACGTTATATCTGATAGCAATACGCTCCATTTTCTTTGACTCCATAAAAATCGGCAAAGGAAAGATGGAAAATATCTTGTTCTTTTCCGGATAAATCAATCTGATTTTTGATTAAATACTGATAAATACCGGAATAGTCAATTTTTCCCTGTAGTAAGATGCTGTCAAGCTTTCCATCTCTGATGATGGCACGTCTGTAATTGTGAGCATCTTCCTCCTCAAGCACGATATCGCCTTCCTCGGCAACACCGCGACCGAGGGAGAGTGTGACGAGCCCGTAGAAGTTCATTGTGTTTTTCATGGCGTAGCGGTCTGTGTATTCCGCCTGTATTCCGCACATATTGAGCGCAGCAATCTGTCCCTGCTTCATTGCATTTGGCCAGATTCCGGAAAGACCGGTTACATCTCCTGCCGCATAAATATTCGGGCAGTTTGTTTCCATGGTATCAGAAACCTGAATAAAGCGGTCTACATGAATTGGAGTATCAAGGGCACATTCCACGGCAGGGCGGACACCGGCTGCAACGATCACCAGGTCGCAGTCAATTTTCGTTCCATCATCAAGGAGAACAAAATCAATTGCGCCGGCTTCGTTCATATGTGTCTCTGATGCTTTTTTGCCGAGAAGAAATTTGCAGCCATGTGATTCGAATAAAGTTCTGTACGCATTGCCGGCGGTCTCATTCAGCTGGATCGGAAGAATGCGGTCTGCCATCTCTACAACGGTTACATCTTTCCCCCGCTCTAAAAATGCGTATGCAGCGTCCATGCCGACCAATCCGGAACCAACTACAAGGATACGGTTCGCCTGATCAGCAAGAGACCGGATTGCCTGCGCATCAGACAGGTGACGAAGGCCAAAGACATTATTAGCTTCCCGAAACTGTCCGACCGGAGGAATAAAGCTGTTTGCTCCGGTTGCAATCAGCAGACGGTCATAGGAACAGCAGGTGTTATCATTGAGAACAACGACCTGTTCTGCGGTGTCGATGGTGCGGACAGAGACACCGTTTCTCCATTGAATCCGATAAGTCTCAAAAAAGTCCGGCTCTACAAAGGACAACGTATCCTCATTACGCTCATGACTCAGATAGCGGTGGAGCATACAGCGGGAATGTACATGCTCATCCGTTGAAATCATTGTGATAGCAGCATCCGGGTCATTTTCACGGATTGTTTTTGCGGCGGTGATACCGGCAGCGCCGACTCCGATAATTACATGAATCATAAAGACACCTCCTCAACATAGATTGCTTTCTTTGGACAGGATTTCACGCAGTTTGGCTTTGCATCGTCCTTCATACAAAAATCACATTTGACGACTTTTGTATGGGTTGCGGTGTCTGCTTTTAAAACGCCGTAAGGACAGTTCATGACACACATAAAGCAAGAGCCGCATTTTTTTTCGTCGTAAGAGACAATTCCCGTTTCCGGATCTTTGGAGAGGGCGCCGCTCATGCAGGACATGACACACTCCGGTAGATCACAGTGTCTGCAGAAAATCGGGCGGTAACTGCCGTCCGGCATTTTTTCAATGTGATTGCGAGATTCATTGTGAATATCCGTAAGGTCTAAGTCATAGACGGTTCCAGGGGTATCCCTGTGTGCCTGCATACAGGCGACGGTGCAGTTTTTACAGCCGTCACAGAGAGAGGCATTGATCATAATTCTTCTCATAGCAGCACCTCCTATATCTGTAAGCCCTGACGTTTTTCTAAAATGATCTGTTCCAAAATATCGGCAGAGGCTTTTGCGTCATCGTTGATAATCACCTGTCCGCCGGTCAGTTCTTTCATATCCTCTGTCAGAACCTTCACGGCAGTCTTGCTTCCGGTTACAAATGGAGGAAGTCCAAGGTGAAGCGGAAGACCGAGAGCCAATCCGAAACATCCGTCAGCCAGTGCCTGCTCTTCCAGCCATTGAGCGGCAGACAGAACGAGCGGGAGCTGAGGAAGGTCAACACCAAGTTCTGCGGCAATCTCTGTCGCAACAATTTCAAGACGTCCGATTGCAAGGCAAGGACCAAAATTCAAAACAGGCGGAATATTCAGTTTCTGACAGACTGCACGCAGGCGAGGTCCGGCTAATTCGGCAGCCTCCGGTGTCATCAGGCCACAGTTTTCGATTCCTCCTGAAGAACATCCGGCTGTCAGAACAAGAATATCGCGCGAAATCAATTCTTTTGTAAGTTCCACGCTTAAGACATCGTGTCCGCCGGCTGTTAAGTTTGAGCAGCCTACGACACCGGCAATTCCCTTAATCTCACCTGCTGCGAGCAGTTCAATGAGAGGAGTCCATTTCCCACCGAGGAAGGATTTTAAGGAGCCTTCGCTTACACCGGTTAACGTATGGTCATTTCCATGCTCTTCCATCAGATTGAGCGGAACGCATCCTCGTCTTTCTTTGTAAGCTTCCACAATTTTATCGATGATGAGATCACTTTGTTCTGCGCGGTGTTCAAATTCAAATGGCATCAGTTCTGCATTTGCTTTTTTCGCTACATCATCCAGACAAATCTGTTTGATCTTCAGCTCGTCACAGATTGGCTCGATACCCGGAAGTGTACAGTTGAATTCGGACAAAACTGCATCAATTGCTCCGGTTGCGAGAATTGCTTCGCTTGTGTAGTTATTACCGGCATGTCCGTCGAATACTTCTGTATAATGAGCGCCACGGAGTTGTAGATCCTGTCCCACACAGGTACATCCAACCAACTTGAACCCTTTTGCGCCGGCTGCCAAAGCTTTCTTTTTTGCCTCTTCGGAGATGAGTTTTTCCTGCAGATCGACAAAAATCGTATGCTGATGTCCGGTGATCATGATATTGATGTAATCCGGATCAATGACACGAAGTCCGACCGGAGCAAGACGAAGTTCTGGCTGACCAAGAAGTACGTCATTGAGAAGGTTGGTCAGTGTCAGTCCGTATACGCCTGTTGAAATTCCAAGTTTTAGACAGTCAGTGAGCATATCGACAGGGTCAGAGTTTAAGTTTGTGGAACATTTAACCACACCTTTGAAAACTTCTGCTTTTGCACCGCCTGGCATGATACCGAGTTCTTTCCAGCGCTTGATGCGCGGAGCATATGCGATTTTTTCAATCAATTCAGCGGATACATATTCAGGCTTATATAAATCAGCAAGAACGGAGTCGGCGACTTTCTCAGCTTTCACATAGATATCCTCATCTGTGATACCGAATAATTCAGCAAGATGATCCAAAGATTTCAATCCTTTTAATTCACCGCGGATCTGAGCTGTTTTTTTCAAATTCAATGCGGTATTTTCAACAATATGTATATAACATCCGCTGCCGGAAGCGACTGCTCTTAAAAAGTTTCGGGTGACGATCGTGTCTGCGTTGGCGCCGCAGATACCTCTTGGAGCCTCCGGAGTGATACGGCAAGGCCCGTTAGAGCAGAGACGGCAACAGACACCTTGAAGACCAAAGCCACATTTGGTACTCTGACCCTCCACACGGTGATGAGAAGTTTCCACTGGGAGCGAACGGATAAATCCTTCTAAAGGTTTATCGGCGCTTTTGCAAGTTGTACATCCATAACATTGATTCATGATAAAATCCTCCTTTTAAACTTGACTAAAATAGTAAAGATTAGGCCTGAAAAATATGCCTGGCACATTTTTCGAGTATACAAATTATCCGAAAAATAATTCAGATAAAGATTTCTGACGCATCTCCTGCAAAAGCATGGATTGCAGGCGGCAGAATTCCCGATGTACCAGACATGGTTTTTGCTGATTGTTCATAGAACAGTGATAGCCGTCTTTCATACACTCTAAAAGCAGAATGTCAGGGTCTACGGCGGCACAGATGTCATAGAGAGAAATCTCAGATAATGTCCGGTTCAGACAATATCCGCCATTTGTGCCGCGGCAACTTTTTAAAAGACCCTGTTTTTCCAGTTTTCTGGTAATTTTGTATGTCATTGCAGAAGGAAGCTGCTCTGCTGCACAGATATTGGAGACACTGACAAGTTCTCCGTCTGAGAGCGCTCTCATAATTCGGATCGCATAATCACATTCTTTTGTAAACAGCATAAAATACATACCTCCTGAGTCATTTCGCCCAATCCTGTTCGGGTTGTATTTACTATATAATACTGGATAAAAATGGTCAAGTATATAGAGACTACTTGTAAAAAAACGGTAATATAGACAAAAACAGGAGGCATTTGTCTATGTTTTAACAAATAAAATTATACAACATTAACAAAACAAACCATTGTGTGTTACAAGAATCTTCGAAGTGGAATGGTTATCACACGCAGTATGGCATAGAAGATCTTTTTTCCAAAACTCAAATCTTTGGAGTGATAGTTTTCACCGTAATCATATTCTCCGTCATTTCCCATTGTTTTGCTGTATGTTTTGTCGCGTTCCATTTCAGTTTGGATGATGGAATTTAACTCCGGGCAGTCCACTGCAAGCATCAGTTCGGTGTCCTGATAGGTGCTTCGCATATCCATATTATAAGAGCCGACAATGCTCATGCGGTCATCAATCAAAACAGCTTTTGTGTGACAGGAATGAGCTCCCATAAATTCATAGACGCGGGCGCCGGTTTCCCAGATGTTTTTTTTCTGGTTCAGATAATCTGTGCATCCCCAAGGATTTGCACCGCTTGCCACATCATTTGTGATGATCTCCACCGGAATGTTCTTTTCGTGAAGTTCTGTCAGATCCTGATACATTTCTTTTCCGCAAATAATATAAGGAGTGTAGATACGCACCTGTTCGCCTTGCATCATGAGCTGATGAAGAGAATACCACATCCACGGCTCTTTGTTTTCGGACTTGATTGGATTGGAGAGCAAAGATACTTTATTTGTGTGCAGTGTGAGTGCTTCATAGTCCCATGTACTGTAAGCGTCCGGATATTTTTCTTTTAGAGAAGTGTACCGATTTTCTAGTTTTGCTTTACAGCTTTGAATCTTTTTGGTCATTTTTTTGCATGTATATTCTTTGCTGTCAGAAAGAGCCCAGACAGATTCAAAATAGTCAGTGAGCTGGCGAATGGAGGAAGAGTCGTTTTCTGCCGTCTCATAGACAAATAATTCACGATCAATATTTTTGGACCTGGAGTAGTCGCCGAGAAATAAATTTGTCGTATTTCTTCCGCCGAGCAGATACATTTTCTGGTCGACAATGACGTATTTGTCATGCATCCTTGCCTGTAAGTTCCAAGGTTTTAAAAGATTTATAGGATTGTAAATGCGAATGGATACGTTTTCGTGCGAGGCAAGTGCCTGAAACCAGGAATTTCGTTTTACATCTAAAAATCCGCTGATCCCGTCAACGAGAATGCGAACCGAGACGCCACGGTCAGCAGCGTGCAGCAGAGATGCCATCATATCCTGCCCTGATTTGTCCGCATTAAAATCAAAAGTAGAGAGGATGATTTCGTCTTTTGCCTCGTCAAGCATATGTAATCGGTACAATAAGGCATCTGTGTTGTCATTGATATATGCAACCCGTTCCGTACCGGCAGTATCACTGTAAAATGACTGTTTTGCGAACTTTTTCTGATAAGATACAGAGACATTCTTGTGTTGAATATATGGAATGGCAAGCAGCGCAATATAAATTAGCAAAAAGAGAAGTAAAATCTTTCCGATTGGTAAGCTTCTGAGTGAAAATAAGTGTTTCTTTTCCATAATAAAATCCCTCCTGTATGCTAGTATAAATCGAAATATACCTTTTGTGTTGGATTTGAAATATTAAATTTTTAGAAAGCGAGCTAACTTTTATAGGGCAGAGTGGGAACAGTGAGAAAAAATAAATTGACATTTCCCGATGAAGAACTTATAATGTAGGCATATTGGGTGTGTAACTGTACGGCAGGCATTAACCTTACATGAACGTTATTTTGGATGTTTTTGTAGGTTAATGCTTTTTTGTTGCATAAATACATGTAAAACTCCAAAGTATCTTCATAAGAGCCAAACGAGTCAACAAGAAAGGGGAAAAGAAAGGTGAAGGACAAGATTTTTGGTATTTTACAGAGAATCGGAAGATCTTTTATGCTTCCGATTGCAATTCTTCCGGTGGCGGGTCTGCTGCTTGGAATCGGAAGTTCGTTTACAAATGAGACAACAATTGCCACATACGGACTTCAGAAAATATTAGGAGACGGGACAGTGCTCCATGCACTGCTTACGATCATGAATAAGGTCGGAAGTGCGGTGTTTGATAATCTGCCATTGATTTTTGCGGTTGGTGTTGCAATTGGAATGGCAAAAAAAGAAAAAGAGGTTGCGGCATTATCTGCATTAATTGCATATTTTGTTATGAATGTGGCAATCAATGGTATGCTGGTAGTAACAGGGGAAATTACAGCGGATGGGCAGATTGCCAAAGATGTGCTGGAAGGAACAATCGCATCTGTATGTGGAATACAGTCTCTTCAGATGGGTGTATTTGGGGGTATCATTGTCGGACTTGGTGTTGCGGCGCTCCATAACCGTTTCCACAAAATCGCACTTCCGAATGCATTGTCATTTTTTGGAGGTTCCAGATTTGTTCCGATTATCTCTACAATTGTATATATGTTTGTTGGAATTGGTATGTATTTTGTGTGGCCGCCGGTTCAGAATGGCATCTATGCGCTTGGAGGGCTGGTTACAGGAAGCGGATATGCGGGAACTTTGATTTTTGGTATTATTAAGCGTGCCTTGATTCCGTTTGGACTGCATCATGTGTTTTATATGCCGTTTTGGCAGACAGGTGTCGGCGGAAGTATGGAGGTGGCTGGACAGGTTGTGCAGGGAGGTCAGAATATCTTCTTTGCCCAATTGGCGGATTCGGCGAATATCGCACACTTCAGTGCAGATGCAACCAGATATTTCTCAGGTGAATTTATATTTATGATCTTTGGACTTCCGGGCGCTGCGCTTGCGATGTACCGCTGTGCAAAACCGGAAAAAAGAAAAGCGGCAGGCGGATTACTGCTCTCAGCAGCATTGGCATGTATGCTGACGGGTATCACAGAGCCGTTGGAATTTTCATTCTTATTCGTGGCGCCGGCGTTGTTCGTTGTTCAGGTCATCCTGGCAGGTTCTGCGTATATGGTGGCGCATATGCTGAATATTGCGGTAGGACTTACATTTTCAGGAGGATTCCTTGATTTCTTCCTGTTTGGAATTTTACAGGGAAATGAAAAGACAAGCTGGATGAGAGTCATTCCGGTTGGAATTATTTACTTTATTTTATACTATGCGATTTTCACGTTTATGATCAAGAAGTTCAACTTTAAGACACCGGGACGTGAAGATGAGGATGCAGAGACAAAACTGTACACAAAAGCAGATGTAAATGCAAGAAAAGAAGGGAATCAGACGACATCAAATGAGGCACATATGGATCCGGTGAGTGCACTTATCACAAAGGGACTTGGTGGAAAGGCTAATATCAGTGATGTGGATTGCTGTGCGACAAGACTTCGTATTACAGTCGAAGATGCAGGAAAAGTAAATGAGGATATTTTAAAACAGAGTGGTTCCAGAGGAATCGTAAAAAAAGGTCAGGGAGTGCAGATCATTTATGGACCACAGGTGACTGTGATCAAGGCGAATCTGGAAGATTATCTGGAAACAGCGGATGATAGCTTGGAAGAGACAGAAGAGGTGATTGAGAGATCTTCTTCCGAGGAGAACGCTGTGACAGAGAAAACAGTCAAAGACGAAGGAAAAGTGACAGAGACAATCATCATATCAAGTCCGATTACCGGGAAAGCGGTGGAAGTAGCAGAGATACCGGACGAAGGATTTGCAGGAAAGATGATGGGAGACGGTGCAGGTGTGACCCCGACAGAGGCAGAAATCGTGGCGCCGGAAGATGGTGTGGTTGCATTTGTATTTGAAACAAAACATGCGCTTGGATTCCAGACGGACTCAGGTCTTGAGATGCTTTTGCATATCGGAATCGATACGGTTGCACTGAATGGACAGGGATTTGAAGTGTTTGTTGAAAATGGTCAGAGTGTGAAAAAAGGAGATCTGTTGATGAAAATAGATGTCTCATATCTGACAGAGCATGCACCGTCTCTTTGCTCGCCGGTTCTTTGCACAGATCTGAAAGAAAACCAGAAAGTGAGACTGCTTGCCGAGGGTGAGGTGAAAGCAGGAGAGCCATTGTTTGCAGTGGATTGTTACGAAAAATAGTGAACAGTAACGGAAATAAAAAGTTTCAAGCGGACCGGAAAGGTCCGCTTTACTTTTTTCGTGGATTTTGTTACCCTAGTATCAGAAGAAAAAATCTGGGGGAATATCATGTACAGAGTGAGCAAAGTCTTAAATAATAACGGTGTGATAGCGATTAATATGGAAGAAAATATAGAATATGTACTGTTGGGAAAAGGGATTGGCTTTGGAAAGAAAATCAGTGAGAGGTTCGAAGCGCCAGACGGATGTGCGAGGTATTCTCTGAGAGAGGATACAGAACGTGGCAGCGCGAAAGAGCTGGCAAAAAGTATCGCTCCAGAGTATTTGGAAATTGCCAATGCGATTCTTGTAGAAGCAGAAGAAAAATTCGGACGTATCGACAGAAGAATCTTGTTCCCGCTGGCAGACCATATTTCTTTTGCGGTAGAGCGAATCAGACATGGAGAGCAGATCAGCAATCCATTGACAGAAGATATCCGAGCGCTGTTTGGCAGCGAATATCAGGTTGCCTCCAAGTTAAAAGAGATTCTCAAGGAACGGCTTTCTGTGGAGATTGATAGTCATGAGATCGGTTACGTAGCGCTCCATATCCATTCGGCGATTGAAGATGAGAATGTGTCGATGGCAATGCAGATGGCAAGAGCAGTTCGGGAATGTGTCAAAATATTGGAGCAGGAGACCGGAAAGCAGATTGACGTGAGATCACTTTCTTATAACAGGCTGATGAATCATGTAAAATACATGATCATACGGGCAATCAAGAAAGAAAGCATCAAACTGGATCTGAACGATTATATGCAACAGAACCATCCGGAAGCATTTCGCTTAGGCAGGTTAGTCTGTCAGGATATTGAAAAAGAGTGCGCGATTCGACTGGAGAAGATGGAAGTAGGATATCTTGCGATGCATATCGAGAGAGTATACTCTGGGATATCTGAGTAAGATGTGAAGAAGGGAAGGTGGATTTTATGCGCATTTTAATCGCGGAAGATGAGAGAGATCTGAATCAAATTATCACAGAACGTCTGAAAAAAGAGCACTACAGTGTAGATTCGTGCTTTGACGGAGAGGAGGCGCTTGACTATCTTGCAGCAGCACCTTATGATGCAGTAATTTTGGATATTATGATGCCAAAGTTAGACGGACTGTCAGTCCTAAGAAAGATGCGAAACAAAAATGAAAATACACCGGTTTTGCTTTTGACGGCGAAAGACAGTGTGGAAGATCGGGTAAAAGGGTTAGATGCAGGGGCGAATGATTACCTTGTGAAACCATTTGCGTTTGAAGAATTATTGGCAAGAGTCCGTGTGCTTGTGCGAAAAACCGCTGCTGTGCAGAAGACCTGCTATGAAGTCGGCGGTCTGGAAGTGCATGTGGATACGCATCAGGTACTGCGAAACGGAAAAGAGATTGCACTTTCCAGTAAGGAATTTGCATTGCTTAGATATATGGTACAGAATGAAGGAATCGTGCTTTCCAGAGAAAAATTGGAGCAACATCTTTGGAATTATGATTATATGGGCAGCTCTAACGTGGTGGATGTATATATCCGGTATCTGCGCAAGAAGATTGATGAAGGATTTGAACCAAAACTGATCCATACCGTGCGGGGAGCAGGATATGTGCTGAGGGTGAATGGATGAAAAAAGTATCATTAAAAGTAAAATTAACACTTTTGTATACCGCTTGTATGGTTTTTGTCATTGGATTCATCTTTGCGGTTTTGTTTTCAATCAGTAACCGGGAGGTGTTGGCATCTACACAGATGAAACTGAAGAACCGGGTTCAGGAGAGTATGGATGAAGTCGAGTGGGAAGATGGACAATTGGAAGTGGATTCGGATTTTTATCAGATAGAGGATAATGTGTATTTGGCATTATACGATGAAAATGCGTATTTTTTATATGGAAAGCGGCCGTCAGGATTTACGGAGCAGATTGATTTCTCAAATGGAGAGGTGCAAAAAGTCAAAGATGGGAAGCGCGAGTGGTATGTCTATGATCTCAAGCTTCAAATGAAAGAAAACACTGTCTATATTCGTGGACTTACGTCAGTTACCGATGCGGAGGAAAGCTTTCTTATCACAATTCGGGTTGCGGTGATTCTGCTTCCGTTGACGGCTCTGCTGGTCGGAATTTTAGTATACCGGATGACGAGACGAACGTTGCTTCCGGTGAAAACGATCACAGAGACTGTGCAGGAAATCCGTCACGATGCAGATTTGTCAAGACGAGTTGGATTATATAAAGAAGATGGAAGAAAGAATCGGGATGAGATTGCATATTTGGCACAGACATTTGATGAGATGTTGGAGGAACTGGAGAAGGTATTCCAAAGGGAAAAACAATTTACATCTGATGTGTCACATGAGCTGCGAACACCTGTCAGCGTTATTTTGGCACAGTGTGAGTCGTGTCTGGAAGAAGAAAGCTTTAACGAAAAACAGCGGGGACAGATTATGGTCATACAGAAAAAGGCGCGGACAATCGCAGAGCTGATCTCACATCTGCTGATGCTTTCAAGAGCAGATCAGGGAAGGCTAAAACTTCATTTGGAAGAAGTGAATGTAAGCGAACTTGTGGAGATGATCGTGGAGGAACAACAGATACTCGCAACAGAACGTGATATCACGATTCAGACGAAGATCGAACCGGAATTATATGCAAAGCTGGATGAGACACTTTATATCCGAATGATGGACAATTTACTCTCCAATGCGACGGCATATGGAAAAGAGGGAGGGACTATCGAAGTGACGCTGACACGAGGCGCAGAAGGCTTGTGTGGAACCGTGAAAGATGATGGAATCGGGATTGCAAAGGAGCATCTTTCACACATTTGGGAGCGGTTTTACCGCGTGGATGCAGCGCGCACAGGCGGGAACCATTCAGGACTTGGTCTTGCTATGGTGAAGTGGATCGTGGAAGTACATGGCGGAAACATACAGGTGGAAAGTGTGCCTGGAGAGGGAACAACATTTACGTATGTGTTCCCTGAAAGGTGAAAAATATAAATATTTTTGAATGAATTGCAGAAATTTTAATCTTTCTTTAATCTTTTGTGGGTATACTAACCATATCGAAGCAAGATGGAAAAAGAAAGGAGACATGACTTATGAAGAAAAGATATATTGGAATGATTGCAGGAGGAACGGCGGCAGTTTTGTTGATTGGAGGAATATCGGCATATGCAGTATGGAATCAAAAAGATATCGGAGCAGGTGAGGCCAAGAAAATTGCATATGAGGATGCGGGAATTTCGGAGAGTGATGTAGAACGGGTACATGTGTTAAAAGACAGGGACGATGGAAGACTTGTATATGAAATCGGTTTTGTGGAGGCGGATTATCAGTATAATTATGAGATTGCAGCCTCAAATGGAAAAATTCTGGACAAAGAGATTGAACAAAATAACAATGTTCAAAATACACAGTCCGCTGCAGTGCAGGATGATACGCAGACAGGTTCAGAAAAGACAACAGAGATCAGCATAGAGCAGGCAAAGCAGTTGGTGCTTGACCGTGTACAAGGGGCGACGGACAGCAATATTCGAATTGAGCAGGAGTATGATGACGGCGTTTATAAATATGAAGGAGAATTGAGCTATGAAGGAATGGAATATGATTTTGAAATAGATGCTAATTCGGGAACATTTTTGGAATGGACAGAAGAAAAACAGGATGGAATATTGGATTGACAAATAAGTGAAAATTTGTTATTCTCTAAACGGTTAGTTAAAACTAATTATTGGTAGAAAATAGAAACTGTGTAGAGAAAGGAATTTATCATGAGAAAGAATCCAATCAAAATTCTTTGGCTTGTAATCGGTTTTTTAGCAATGGGGATTGGAATGATCGGAGTGGCACTTCCGGTACTTCCGACAACCCCATTTCTTTTATTGGCATCTTTTTGTCTGGCAAAAGGTTCTGAACGATTTCACAAGTGGTTTACCGGAACAAAACTGTATCAGAAGCATTTAGACAGTTTTGTAAAAAATCGTGCCATGACTTTGAAAACAAAATTTTGTATTCTGCTTCCGGCATCAGCAATGCTGATTTTAGCAATGATTGCGATGAGCAATCTTTATGGAAGAATATTTATTGTGTTCCTTATTATTTTTAAATATGTCTACTTCTTTACGAAAATAGAGACAGTTCGTGATACAACATTGGTAGGGGAATAATTGCATGAACATATTAAAAGTAAAAACTTTGATCTGTTTTCAAAATCAAAAAGAACAGTGGAACGTGACGAACCTTGCGGTGACGCTTGGAGAGGAAAAGTATGCAGTCAGCCGTGTGCTGACTGTTTTGGAAAAGGAAGGTTTAATTGATAAAAGTAATCGGAGAAAACCGATACTTACGAAAAAGGGAAAGATGGCGGCGGAAGCGTACAGTCAGAAAGTAGAACTTGTTATCGGTCATCTGCTGAGTACCGGGGTTTCGCAGGAGGTGGCGAGGGAAGATGCTGTGACGATTGCGTCCTACTGCAAAGAGGAGACGTTGGAAGCTCTGAAAAAAGAAGAAATTGCAAAGCGGGTAAAATACGGATTTCGGGAAGGAATGGAATTTGACGGAGAGAGGCTCAGCAGACGATATCCGGATGGAAATTATCCGATTCCGTTTACCATTTTTCAGAAGGAGCTGCATCGGGAGCATGAAGTCTCAGTGTGGAATGAGCGGTTTGAAAATCCTTGTATTTTAAATATACAGAATAAAAATGGAAAATTGTATCTGCGGATGCTGGAGGAGTATCGGGAATATGAGTTTGCATATTGGGATGGACAAGCATGGTGTGAGATGGAAAGACAGGGGAAATTGCTGGCTTTTCGGGCAGACAAAATCCGGTTTCAGAGCATTGCAGGCGAAAAAGGAAGGATGCTTTCAGGAAGAATCTGGATTCAGATTTTTGATGGGGACGATGCGAAAGAGCTTTTGTTTGCCGTATATATTGCGTAAAAAAGTTGCGAGTTGCAACAAAAAAGAAATTATGATTTAAAGTAAAAAAAAGGAAGAAGAACGCGGTTTGTTGCGCAGTGCAACAAAAAAAGATTTTTCTTTCGAAAAGAAGTGTGATATAGTCAGTTCAGCAATTTAAGTTGCTTTTTTTAATGCCTACTGGTTAGTTTAATCTAATAAATGATAGTTGAAGGCAACATAATAAAAAGGAGGATATGAAAAATGAAGCATAAGACCATGAAATCAATGGTGAGAAGAATGGCCGCGCTTGCGATGGCTGCGGTGTGTACATTTAGTTTGACACAAGTAAATACGGTAAAAGCTGCTGAAAAACTAGAGGCAGGAGATTATGTGGTGCCGATTACATCGCTCAAGAGCAAAGCGCCGATTGCTGCGGTAAATGAGGCGTTCAACAAAGCGTTTGGAGAGAGTGCCAAGGTGACTGTAGACGGGGAAGGAAATATGACAGCAACTGTTGAAAACAATCACATGGTAATCAACATGATGGGAGAATATCATGCGAATGTTTTGACTGTAGAGGGTGCGGAATATCTCTCTTACAAGACAGAGCAGTCTTCTACAACATTTGGAAATCCGGCAGCAATTACAAACATAGAAGTGCCGGAAAAAATGCAATTTCCGATTACACCTTCTGACGATGGTGTGTGTGAATTGAAGATTACAGTAGATTTTATGAACAATTTGATGGGTGGAGGGAATCCATATCCGACGGTTGTGACACTGACATTGGATTTTGCGAATGCACAGGTGGATACAAGTGCACTGAGTGATCTCTTGAAATCTTATGAAGATCTTGTGAAAGAAGATTATACAGAAGATTCATGGAGCGCGTTTGAGGCGAAAATGAAGGAAGCAGAAGGATTGCTTGCAAATGGCGGAGCATCGGCAGCAGAAGTCAATGAGATGATTGCTTCTTTAAAAGATTTAAAAGGGAAATTGCAGTTGGTAAGTGATCTTCCGGAAGCAGATTACAGCAAAGTGGATGCAGCGATTGCGTCAATTCCGAAAGACTTGACAAAATATACAGACGGAACTGTGAAGGCGCTTCAAAATGCATTGCAGACAGTCGTGCGCGGTCTGAAACAAAATGAGCAGAATAAAGTAGATCAGATGGCAGCGGACATTGAGGTGGCAGTCAAAGGCTTGAAAGAAAAGACAACCTCAGACAATAACAGTGGTAATAACAATAACAACACAAACAATAACACGAATAATAATACAAACGATAACACAAGCAATAACACGAGTCAAAATGCAGGAAGCACAACGCTGGATAAAGACAATTTGAAAGATGGTATTTATGAAGTTCCTGTATGGCTGTGGCATGCGACAAAAGATCAGGCGTCTATGGCGGCGCAGTCTTTGAACAGCACCGCAAGAATCGTTGTGAAAAATGGCGTGAAGACAATGTATATTTACACAAAATCCATGACATATGGAAACATTGAAGCGAGCCTTCAGGAATTAAAAGTGGCTGATGCCAACGGAAATTATACGAGTGCTACTGTGGAGGAGAAAAATGCTTCTGGAAATCCGACTTGTTTCTCATTTGTACTTCCTCATACACAGGAATATCTGAATGTAAAAGTGAATCCGCATGTGGCGATCATGGGACACCAGGATATTGAAGCAAGACTTCGCATTGATTACTCAGCGCTGAAATTAGTTTCTGAAGATGCGAATGACACTACTGTTAAGGTGACAACTCCTGCATCTGGAAGCAGCTATGGAGCGTCAAGTGCACCAAAGACAGGAGACTATGATAATTATGCGGCAATTCCGGTTGTTATGCTTATAGCAGCAGCCGCCGGTGTGATGACAATGGTTTACAGAAAGAGACAGGCGAAATAAGATGAAACGATTAAAGCAAATTGTTTTGGGATTGGGAATGGCAGCTGCGATTGCGGCTGCCCCTGTTCCTGTTTATGCGATGGAAGATGGAGCTTATACGGTAGGGAGAACAACATCCTATGCAAATCCGGAGACGGGACAGACC
Source organism: Coprococcus phoceensis (assembly GCF_900104635.1). NCBI lineage: Bacteria > Bacillati > Bacillota > Clostridia > Lachnospirales > Lachnospiraceae > Coprococcus > Coprococcus phoceensis. Next base: position 2,148,610 of record NZ_FNWC01000007.1, on the reverse strand, counting down.
GTAGATGGCGGGACGAACATTGCGCTTGGAGACAGTATGTGTGAGAGTATTGTGGAGGACAGTGCGCTGGTAGAACAGTCTCAGGGGAAAACGTATGTTACGCTTGGAATTGGTCTGATGTCAAATGTGAGTGATGTACGTATGCAGATACAGGAAACAGACGGAACTTATCGAGATGTGGAAATTACACAGACCGGAAGTTGTGAAAGAGATGGAGATACGTGCAATCACTATCGGTTTGAGGTGGATTCGGCAGATAATTATATCAGTCCAATCTTGTATGTAGAACCGATGGGAAGAGACGTACAGTTCTTTGTGAAACTGGATATGGCATCTGCACAGGCAGGGACAGGAAAGTTTGTAAGTGAGATGATATCGGCAGAAGAGCCGCAGACTGAAGAAGAGCCACAGACTGAAGAAGAGCCGCAGGTGGCAGATGAAGAGCAGACTACAGATGAAGAACAGGTGACAGAAAAAACAAATACAAATAAAGTGCCGGTTGGACAGATTGCAGTCGGAGCTGTCATTGTGCTTGTGATAGGTTCTTTGGTTGTGTTCGTAAAGAAAAGGAAATAAGAAATGAAAAAGATAAAGTTGATTGCAGCCTTGTTATCCGCACTGTTTTTGACCGGATGTGTGGATCAGTCAGGAAATCAAAGTGCAGACAATGATACAAAAGAAAAGCGGATTGTGGCGACTTCGGTGGCGACTTGTGAGATTCTTGACAAACTGGAAGTAGAAGGCGTTGTCGGAGTTCCGAAAACGGACAGTTATTCTATTCCGAAACGCTATGAAAATGCAGAAAGCGTCGGTTCTCCGATGGCTCCCGATATGGAAATCATAAAGTCGTTAAAACCGGATATCGTTTTAAGTCCGAATTCTCTGGAAGGAGAATTAAAGTCCCAGTATGAAAATATAGGAGTTGAAAGTTATTTTTTGGATCTGAAAAGTACAGAAGGAATGTATGAATCGATTCTTGCATTAGGAAAGATGCTGGGAAAAGAAGAAGAGGCAGAGAAGCTTCATCAGGAATTCGAGGATTTTAAGAACGATTTCGCACAAAAGCATAATGAGCAGGAGGCTCCTACGGTGCTCATATTGATGGGGCTGCCGGGATCTTATGTGGTGGCAACAGAAAGCAGTTATGTCGGAAGTCTTGTAAAGCTTGCCGGAGGTGTCAATGTATACGGAGATGGCAACGGGCAGGATTTTCTGAATATCAATCCGGAAGATATGGTAGAGAAAGCACCTGATATCATCCTTCGGACTTCTCATGCGCTTCCGGAGCAGGTGAAAAAAATGTTTGCGGAAGAGTTTGCGACGAATGATATTTGGAAACATTTTGAGGCGGTGCAAAATGCGAGAGTATATGACCTGGATAATGAAAAGTTTGGGATGAGTGCAAATTTCCAATATGAGGAGGCGCTAAAAGAACTGGAAACATTTTTGTATCAGGAGGGAACAAATTGATTAGCATAAAAAGAAAAATAATTTCATTTCTGATTACGGGAGCAGCATTGATTGTGCTGTTCCTTGTTGCTGTTAATACGGGAAGCTTAAAAGCATCTCCGGAACAGATTTTGAGAGGATTGTTTGTAGCGTATGATGAGACAGTCGCTACGATATATTCACTGCGATTTCCGAGAATTTTGATTGCGATGCTCGCCGGCGCGTCGGTAGCTGTATCAGGTGTCATGCTTCAGGCGGTAATGAAAAATCCGCTGGCAGATCCGGGAATCATGGGAATTAGCTCCGGCGCAGGAATGGCGGCAGTGCTTGTGACGGCATTTGCGCCATCACTGTATCTGGCGGTTCCTGTATTTGCGTTTTTAGGAGGTGTCTTTGCGTGTGGACTTGTGTATCTGCTTTCCTGGAAGGGGGATTTGAGTCCTCTCAGGGTGATTTTGACCGGTGTGGCGGTGAATGCATTTTTTACTGGGCTGATGTCCGCCGGAGAAAGCATGATGGGAGCGAATTATAGTGGGGCAGCTAGTATCGTGAACGGGAATATTACGATGAAAACATGGGAGGATTTTCGGATGCTTTTCATCTATGCAGTGATTGGGCTTGTTTTGGCTGTCTTTTTAGCGTTAAAATGCGATATTCTTGGATTGGAAGATCAGACAATCCGCTCACTTGGAATTCGAGTCAATGCGGTGCGTCTTATAGTGTCTGCAGCAGCTGTACTTTTGGCATCAATCAGTACTGCGGTAGTTGGAAGCATCAGTTTTCTGGGACTTTTAGTGCCACATATTGCAAGGCTGCTGGTCGGAAACAGTCATAAGGTACTCATTCCTTACACGATGCTTCTCGGGGCATTTACGCTATTGCTCGCCGACACGATCGGGCGTACGATTGCGTATCCATACGAGATTAATGCGGCGGTAGTTATGGCAGTGATTGGAGGACCAAGTTTTATTTTATTATTAAGGAGGTCAAAGACAGAACTATGAATGAGCAGAAATTGATTTATGAAGTGCAGAATCTTTCTTTTTCTTATGGAGAGCATCAGGTACTTCAGGAAATGTCATTTTCACTGCAGAAGGGGAAGATCACAACTCTGATCGGTGCGAATGGCTGTGGAAAATCTACATTGTTCCAACTGCTGACAAGGAATTTAAAGCCTGATCAAGGGGAAATTTGTCTTTATGGTGAAAATCTTCGGAATATGAAACTTAAGGATCTGGCAAAAAAAGCTGCGATTGTGCACCAGTATCATACGGCACCGGCAGATTTGAGCGTGGAGAAGCTGATCGGCTACGGGAGAATTCCCCATCGAAGAACCGGAAGCTTTAAGATGAGCGAAAAAGACGTGGAAAGAGTAGAATGGGCGATGGAGGTGACACGCACAGAAAAATATCGAAACCGTCCGGTCTCAAAGCTGTCTGGGGGACAAAGGCAGCGGGTGTGGATTGCGATGGCACTCGCACAGGATACAGAGCTTCTGCTTTTAGATGAGCCGACGACCTATTTGGATGTGCGGTATCAGATACAGATATTACAATTGGTGCGCAGACTGAATGAGGAATATGGGCTTACCATTGTCATGGTGCTGCATGATATCAATCAGGCATTGTATTATAGCGATGAGATACTTGCGATGAAAGAAGGAAAAATGATTGGACAGGGAGTTCCGGAGGAAATTTTGACGGAAGAACTGTTAGAAGAAATCTATGGCGTCAGACTGCCGGTTTTTACGGTGGAAAAAAAGCCGTTTATATTGGCGGTGTAAGATTTGCATGAGTGAAAAAGATGGTGTATTCTAATGTTATCTGAAAAGTGAATTGGAGATGAAAAATGATGACAAAAATATTTGCACATAGAGGAGCCAGCGGATATGCGCCGGAGAATACATTGGAGGCATTTGCTCTTGCGATGGAGATGGGAGCAGATGGAATTGAGTTGGATGTACAGCTGACAAAAGACGGAGAAGTCGTTGTAATCCACGATGAGGTGATTGATCGTGTAAGTAATGGGAAGGGCCTGGTAAAAGATTACACACTGGTTCAATTGAGGAAGTTTTCGTTCGATAATCATATGGAGGGATATGAGAATATTTCAATCCCTACACTGAAAGAAGTGCTGGAATTGGTAAAAGCAAGCAAAATGGAAGTGAATATTGAATTGAAAACGGGAATCTATTGGTATTTAGGCTTAGAAGAAAAGGTACTTGAGATTGTGAAAAACCGCGAGATGCACAAGCGGGTAATTTATTCTTCGTTTAACCATTATAGTGTACAGAAAATAAAGGAATTGGATCAAAAGGCAGAAACTGCATATTTGTACAGCGATGTAATTCTGAATGTGGAAAATTACGCAAAAGGAACTGGGGTTTGTGGATTACATCCGGCGGTGTATCATTTGAAAATGGCTGATTTTATGGAAAGGTATAAAGAAAGTGGGTGTAAGATCCGTGTGTGGACAGTAAACGATGCGCAAGATATGCGTTTTTTTATTCAGAATGAACTGGAGGCAGTCATTACGAATTATCCAGATGAGGCTTTGAAAATCCGTGATGACATGCAAAAGAAAGAACGTAAATAAAAAAATTTCAAAAATCCAAAAAAATAACTAGAAGTATCAGAAAGAGTCGTATACAATAAAAATGAAAAAAGAGTGAAAATGTATGCGGTTGCTTTTGAATGATACAAAAGCATGAAAAGGGAATCCGGTGAAAAACCGGAGCAGTCACCTCTACTGTAACGCGGACGATGAGACAATAGGCCATTGACAGAATAATGTTGAGAAGGTGTTTTCAAAGAAAGATGCGAAGCCAGGAGACCTGCCGTATATAGGAAAGAATGTTTTTAGGTTGGAAAGAATGTTTCTTTTGGTGATTGCATAGGCATAATTATGTGCAGATTTGGAATCACTGTATGTGAGTAAAAAAGCAGTCTTTCAGAACAGAAAGGCTGCTTTTATGTACAAAGAAGGGACGAGACAAAAAGAAAAGGAGGGCAGAAAGAAGAAAACATTCATCTGAAAAAAAGAGATAGGAGAATGGAAAATGATAAGAAACAGAAAAAAATGGCACAATAAAGTTGTGAGCATTATGCTTGCGATGTTGATGGTTGTCTCTGTAGTTGTTCAATATCCGTTGAACAGTATTGCAGAGAATGTGCAGACAGGCAGTGAAGAATATTTAGGTGTTCAGACAGAGGCAAAGGTCTATGATGATTTTGAGAATGACATCTGGCTGCAATATCAGCAAAAAGAAATGCAGGTTGGGGATACCACAAATTTACGGCCTTGGAGAGTAGAACAGATTATCTCCAATGCAGTTGCAAATGACGTTCAGAGACCGGTATTTCATTTTGAGATCATCAAAGGCGACAGCATTTCGCTGGATACAGAAAGTTCCACTGAAAAAGCAGTTGTGACAGCGGAAAAACCAGGGACGTCAGTAGTGAAGGTAACCTATGATGCAGTTGAATATGGTGGAAAAACATGGGGAGCAATCTCGCCTGTGAACACAGCATATGCGGTATTTACAGTGGGAGAGACAGGGACAGCTACGATTAACTGCAGTGAAAAGCTGCAGAATTGGCGTCATTATGATACCATTTATTATAATGAAGGCGATACGGTTCCGTTTACTTTTGAGGTATCGGCAGACGGCGCTGAATCTTTAAAAGTGACATTGAATGGTTTGGAAATCCAAGGAGATGGAAATACATATACTGCAAACTTAGAAAACCGGAGTAATATCATCGGGATTGAAGCGACAGATGCGGATGGTAATGTAAAATCGCTGTATCGTGTCGTTGATGCAAGATTTATTGAGATCAATGTAGAGAATAAGACGAATCCAGATGCGGCATTAGAGCCTGGTGACACAGCAAATATCAGTTTCCGCGGTGTGACAATGCCAGTGTATAAGCTGGCTACGATTTATAATCCGGTCTGGACATCGAACAGTGCATGGGGAAAATCCGATGCAACATATCTTTCTTACAGCAATGAGACATTAGGCGAGTTTAAAGGTCAGTGTCAACAGTGGGATCTTGCGACGAACAATGATTTTGATGTAACCTTCGAGGAAGCAGGAGAGTATACATTCACAAGTCAAAACGGAATTTTTTCTGAATGGTGGGGAAGTCCTCTCGGAGCAGATATTACTGCAAATGGCTCAGGGGAACCAAACTTAAATGCACCTGTATTGAAAGACTGGTTTTCGACACTGCCAAGCTTTACTGTGTCGGTTAAAAAAGATGTTCCGGTTGAAAACATTACGTTAGATCAGGAAACATTAGAGCTACAGGTTGGAGATGTATCATCTCTGCAGGCTACTGTGACACCGGCGGATGCAACAAATCAGACAGTGGAGTGGAGCAGTGATCATACAGATGTTGTCATAGTAGATCAAGATGGCGTGCTAAATGCAGTGAGCGCAGGAAAAGCTGTTATCACAGCAAAAGCGGGGGAAAAGACAGCAACTTGTGAAGTGACAGTGAAAGAAAAGAGTGAACAGCCGGAAAAAACACCGGTTGGAACAGTGACAGTAAGCATTCAGGATATGATTCCGACACCGGATGGGGAAGACTGGCCGGAAGCAAAAGGTGTGATTTTGAAAAATACGAATGTGTCTATCTATGAAGATGATTCGATGATGGATGCGATCGTGCGTGCGTGCGAAGAAAATGGAATCAAGATTTCTTTGAATGCGTCAAAGACATACATTACGGCTGTGGATGGCCTGGAGGAGTTTGACCGCGGAGCGGCAAGCGGTTGGATGGGAACTTTAAACGGTTGGTTTACAGACAAAGGGTTTGCATCATTTACAGTGGCAGACGGGACATTTGCAGATGGAGATGTCATTACGTTGGAATATACAACGAACTATGGAAGTGATTTGACAGATACAACAGATGTAACAGGAGAACTAAAATCACTTGGAAACAACACAGGGGATTTATCGCCGGAATATAAGCGGGATGTATACAAATATACTTTGACAGTTCCGAAGGATACAACGGAGGTCTCGTTCCGACCGGAGAGCTTTAACAGATATAATAACGTTGCGATTCGTGTGGGGGACAAATCATACCGCTATGGAGACGCCATTCCGGTATCAGAGGGAACTGAAATTAAAATCACATCAACACCGACGAGCTTTATGAGCTTGTTGGGGCTAAAAGATGGAGTTACATATACAATTACGGTAAAATCTTTAGAAGAGCCGGAAAAAACACCGGTTGGGACTGTGACAGTAAGTGTTCAGGACATGGTTTCGACTCCGGAAGGAAAAGACTGGCCGGAAGCAAAAGGTGTGATTTTAGACAATGTAAAAGTGTCTATTTATGAAGACGATACAATGCTTGATGCGATCGAGCGTGCATGTGTGGAAAATAATATCGAAATTTCATTTGATTCGAACAAAACATATGTGACCGGAATTGATGGCTTGGAACAGCTTGAGCGTGGTGAAAAGAGTGGCTGGTTTGTAACATTAAACGGATGGTTCACAGATGATGGGGCAGGTAACTTTACGGTTGCAAACGGAAAATTTGCAGATGGGGATATCGTTACAATGGAATATTCCCTCGACTATGGAAACGATTTGACAGACACAACGGATGTTACAGGAGAATTAAAATCACTTGGAATTAATACAGGTGAACTTGCTCCACAATACAGCAGAGATGTATATGAATATACACTGACAATTCCGAAAGATACAAAGCAAGTGTCATTTGCACCGGAAAGCTTTAACCGCTATGACAAAATCACAATCCAGTCAAATGGAAACGAATACCGTTATGGAGCAGCGATTCCGGTAGAAGAAGGGACTATTGTAAACATCACTTCGGTTCCGGTAAGCTACACGACACCAGTGGAACCGGATGCAAAAGTGACATATCAGGTGACTGTAAAGTACGAGGACGATTCACAGAATCCAGATCCGGAAAAACCAGACCCACAAGAGCCTGAAAAAGAAGAAATTACACTCACAGATACACAGTATGGAGTGAGTCTTACAGGAAAAGAATTGACAAAAGACATGCAGCTTGTTGTCTCCAAATTGACAAAAGACGATGCGGCGGTAGATGAGATTCGAAAAGCCATTCCGTCAAGCAAAGGAGTATTTGCACTGTATCATGTAGAACTTCGTCAGGATGGAAAAGAAGTTGCGTTATCGGATACAGCGAAGCTGAGTCTTCCGGTCGGTAAAAAATATAATGGAAATACAATGGATGTATTACTATATACCGGCGGAGAAGTGAAGAAACTTAGCGGAACTGTTACAGATGGTTATATTGCTGTGAAAGTGACACAATTAGGCGATTTTGGTGTTGTGACGGATATGGCAGGAGACGGAACAAGTACAACAGACAAATTAAGTTCAGCAGATGGCTCCGGCAACAGCCAGACAGGAACTGTAAAAACCGGTGACAGTGTAAAGATAGAGTACCTGGTATACCTGATTGCAGCATGCGCGGTTGTGATTACTGCAGTTGTTGTAGTCAAAAAGAAAAGACAAGGAAAATAAAAATGAAAAAAAGAAATGTTAGAATAATAGCATTGATGCTTGCTGCGGTGATTGCAGCAGGCAGCCCAATGCCTGTTCGTGCAGCGGATTTTGAAATCGAAGAAGAAGTTATTCTAGGAGGAACCGGGGGAGAATCAACGGCGCTGTATGAAAAAGAGTCGGAGGAGACTCTTTTTCAGGGGACAGTGGAAGTTTCAGAAAATGAAATTGCAGACCAAGATATGCAAGCAAGTCTTGACAAAGCAGCAAATTATCTGAAGACTCATGTGACGAACCCGGTCGTTAACACTTTGGGCGGAGAATGGTCTGTGCTTGCAATGGCAAGGTATGGGAATCTGCCGGAGGAGACAAAAAAGAATTATCTGGCAAATTTGTATCGGACATTGGAGGAAAACCAAGGTGTTCTGGACAAACGAAAATATACAGAATATTCGAGAGTAGTGCTGGCGCTTACGGCAATCGGGGTGGATCCTTCGGATGTCAACGGATATAACATGCTGTATCCGCTTGCAAACTTCAAACAGGTAAACTGGCAGGGAGTCAACGGTACGATTTATGCGTTGCTTGCGCTGGATTCGAAGAACTATGAGATTCCAAAGCTTACAGAAGAAGATTTGGGAAAAGGGCTGGAGCAGACGACAAGGGAAAAGCTGATTCAACAGATACTGGATAAACAGTTGAGTGATGGAGGATGGGCGTTAAGTGGAACGAAGTCTGATCCGGATATGACTGCGATGGCAATTCAGGCGCTTGCTCCATATTATGAGAAAAACAGCGGGGTTGAAACCGCGGTTGAAAAAGCGCTTCAGACATTGAGTACGATGCAGGACGAAAATGGCGGATTTGCAAGTTTTGGAACTGAGAATCTGGAAAGTGCAGCCCAAACTGTAATCGCACTTTCAACATTGAATGTAGAACTTTTATCGGATGAAGCATTTATAAAAAATGGTAAATCTGTATTAGATTATCTCCTGAGCTATCAGTTAAGTGACGGTGCGTTCAAGCATACTCCACAGGAGAATACAGCAGATGCGATGTCTACAGATCAGGGCACGATGGCACTTGTCGCATATAACCGGGCTGTAAACGGAAAAAATACATTATATGATATGACTGATGTGCAAAACGGCGGCGACGAGGAGGAAGAGACTGCGGAAAATATTGCACGTTTTCGGGCAAAACTTGAGGTGCTTCCGGCACAAATCAGAATCAAAGATCAGCAGACAGTGTATGCATTGATCAGCGAATTGGATCAGATGAAAAAGTTTGCAGAAAAAGAGGAATTTCGCGGCCGATTGCAAGAGAAACTAGAGGAAATCTCGGAGCAGATAAAGGTAGTAGAGAGTCTCGATGAACAGATATGGAATGAAATCAATCCACTGGCAGTTACCTTAAAAGATGCTGAAAAAATTGCAGAACTACTGAAAATATACGAGAGTATCCCAAAAGAGAATCTTGAATATGTAGAACACAGAGCGGATTTGCTGCAGGCAGATACAATCGTAAAAAAATTGCAGAATGGAATTTTGGCAAAAGAGATTTTTACAAATGTGAAAGACTCTAGTATCGATTATGTATATGAGACCTGGAATTATACACTCACACTGAGAGGTGCGAACAATTATGAACCTGCGGATATGAAAGCCGGAGTGACAAGCGAAAAGAAAGATGGGAAATACTTTTTTACAACTGAGGAGAGCGGAACACTTCCGGGAAATATCGACCTAAGTATCAAGTGCAGCGGATTTACGAGCAAAGATTATGTGCTTTATAAACAGGAGAATGGAAAGTCTGTTAAAGCAGGAACCGCAACTGTCTTGGGAGGCTATCTCACCTGCAGTATTTCAGAGGGCGGGACTTATTATATTCAAAGTGAGCCGGAGAATGCAGGAACAATCGAGCCTGTGTTTACAGGAACCAAAAATCTTCAGGAAATAGCAGAGCAGGTAAAGGAGACGTCGAATAAAAAGACGACTGCAAAAGCACAGGCGACATCCAAGAAAGATGACAGTAAAACTGTAAAAGCAGAAGTGAAAGACAATGTTGTTGCAAAGTCAGAACTTGCCCGTGTCAAAGATCAGGATAAGAACCTTCAGATGGAAGGAAAAATGACCGATGGAACGACGTACACATTCACATTGAATGGAAAAGATATCAAGGAAGAGAAAGAGATCAATATTGAACTGAAACGTACAAGTCCATATGATGATGAGATCAAACAGCTCTCGGAACATCCGGCTGTGCTGTATTTTGAACAATCAGGAACATTTCCTGGAGTTATACAGGTGGAAGTGCCGGTAGAAAAAGAAGACGGAGAGTATTTACTTTTGTATTATAATCCAAAGGAACAGAAGGCGGAGTATGTGCAGAAGGTGGAAGTAAAAGATGGACAGACAAAATTTCTGATTGAAAAAGGCGGAGCGTATTTCATCGATAAGAGGGCGAGTACAAAGTCACTGAAGGATGATACAAAAGAAAAAGACAATTTTATTGATGCCGATACAGATGAGATTATTCTTCAGGGGACAAAAGAAGAGACGAAATCCTTGTCTGTGCCATATATTGTCGGGGCGCTCATTGCATGCGCAGTGGTTGTATCGGGACTTGGATATTCGTTCACTCTAAAAAAGAGACGTAGAAGGGACAGAGATGGTGATGAAGCATAAAGTGAAAAGGGTCATAGGGCTGCTTTTGATCGCTGTGTTGATGAGCAGTGTAGCGACAGGCTGTGGAAAGACAACGCTTACTAATACAGTGCAGAATGAAAATAAGCAGAAGGATTCAGATGCATGGATGGAGGATGATGCCTCCGGTCAAAAGGATACGGATAAAAGTGAGACTTCTAAGGAAGAAGAATACTATGACGTAGACAAGATACAAGGCGGGGAAGTTGACTATTCCAAATATGAGGAGAAAAAATCATCCAGAGCAGCAAGCGGAAATAGCAACAGCAATGTTACATACAGCGATGGGACCGGAAGTGGACAGGATCAATATCAGACAAATCCTGTTCCGGAAGGAATGCAAAATCCGGTGGAACCAGGAGAAATCACAATTGACAAAAGCAAGAAACAGACCTGCTATCTCACCATTTCCTGTGCAACGATTCTTGACAATATGGAAAATCTGACAGAAGGGAAAGAAAAACTGATCCCTTCTGACGGAGTGATCTATGCGACAAGAAAAGTGACGTTTTATGAAGGAGAGAGTGTCTTTGATGTCCTTCTCCGTGAAACGAAAAATAACCGTGTGCATATGGAATATTCCTTCAATCCGCTGTTCAACAGTAATTATATAGAAGCGATCAATAATCTGTATGAGTTTGACTGCGGCCAGAATTCCGGCTGGATGTACAATGTCAATGGGTGGTATCCAAACTATGGCTGCAGCAGATATATAGTTCAGGAAGGAGATGAAATCCAGTGGAATTATACCTGTGATTTGGGAAGCGATCTGGGGACAAGCTGGATGGATCAAAATGGGGAAAGATAACTTTGGTACGTATCATCCGATAATTAATTTTGTTTATTTTGTATTTGTGATAGGGTGCTCCATGTTTTTGAGGCACCCTGTTTTTCTAGGGATTTCCTGTGTGAGTGGTTTTATTTACTATATTTATCTTAAAGGAAAGAAAGCATTCAAAACAGCTCTATGGCTCATGATTCCTGTATTCTTGATCTCAGCACTTGTAAATCCTCTTTTTAATCATGAGGGAGTGACACTTTTGTTCTACTTTCGAACGGGCAATCCCCTGACGTTAGAATCCATTGTATATGGACTGGCGTCCGGTGTGATGCTTGTGTCGGTATTAAACTGGTTTTCCTGCTATCAGGTCATTATGACCTCGGATAAATTCATTTATCTGTTTGGGAAACTAATTCCGGCGATGTCATTGATTTTATCTATGGTGCTTCGCTTTGTTCCGAAGTTTAAAAATCAGATTGAAAAAGTGTCCGATGCGCAGAAGTGTATTGGGAGAGATGTGACAAATGGAAATACACTTGCAAAGGCAAAACACGGCATGAAAATTCTTTCAATCATGACGACGTGGGCATTGGAAAATTCAGTGGAGACAGCAGATTCCATGAAGTCGAGAGGATATGGACTGCGTGGCAGAACTATTTTTTCCATCTATCGTTTTGATACGAGAGACAAAAGGATATTTTCGGTGATGGCTGTAGCAGGCCTGATTGTGCTTGGCGGAATTGTAACAAAAAAAGTATATTTTTTATATTTCCCGATGATGGAGGGAAATCCGTTAAACTGGGAAACACTTTTGATCTATGTCATTTATGGGGGAATGTGTATGCTTCCTATGGTGATTAATATTGTGGAGGATATAAAATGGCACTATTTGAAATCAGAAATCTGACATTTACTTACCCAGAGGCAAAGACACCGGCTTTGCAGGAGGTGAATGTTGCAATTGAACAGGGAGAATTTATTGTCATCTGTGGAAAATCTGGCTGCGGAAAGACGACATTGCTTCGGCATTTTAAAACTGCACTGACACCATATGGGACAAGAAGTGGAGAAATTCGATTTTTGGGGGACGCTTTGGAGCAGGTATCTGTCAGAACACAGGCAAGTGAGATCGGATATGTTCTTCAGAGTCCGGACAATCAGATTGTGACAGATAAAGTGTGGCATGAAATGGCATTTGGACTTGAGAATCTCGGATATGATCAACAGACGATTCGGCTTCGAGTAGCTGAGATGGCGAGCTTTTTTGGCATTCAGAACTGGTTTGCGAAAAATGTGGAGGAACTGTCGGGAGGACAGAAACAACTTTTAAATCTGGCTTCTGTGATGGCAATGCAGCCGAAGGTGCTTGTGCTTGATGAGCCGACTTCACAGCTTGACCCGATTGCGGCGAGTGAATTCCTTGCAACGATACGGAAAATTAATCTGGAACTTGGGACGACGGTGATCATCATCGAGCACCGTTTGGAAGAAGTGTTTCCGATGGCAGATAAAGTGCTTGTTCTGGAGGAGGGACGACAAATCTTGTATGATGAGCCAAGGCAGGTAGGAAAGGCGCTTGCCGGAAATGATCTGTTTCTTGCAATGCCAAGTCCGGTACAGATTTATGATGGAACGGGACAGGTCGGAACATGCCCTTTGACGGTCTGCGAGGGGAGAAACTGGCTGAAGGCACATTTTGAAAAAGAGCAATCTGGATTCTGTGAGACAGAGAACGAAAAGAGTACAAAAGGAAAAGATGAGGTTGTCATCGAGGCAAAGGAAGTGTGGTTCCGATACGAAAAAGAGATGCCGGATGTCGTGAAAGATCTGTCCCTGCAGGTAAAAAAGGGCGAACTTTTCTGCATGTTAGGCGGAAATGGAACTGGGAAAAGTACGACATTATCACTTTTATCCGGAATTCGAAGACCTTATCGAGGGAAAATCCTGCTGAAAGGAAAGGATATTCGCAAGCGAAAGGAAAAAGAATTGTTTCATGGTTTGATAGGGGTGCTTCCGCAGAACCCGCAAAGTCTTTTTGTGGGAAACACAGTCCGTGAGGACTTGTGGGAAATGTTTTCTGGATTTCATATCCAGCGAAAAAAGGAATATGAAAAGCAAATGGAGCGTGTGATTGAAGATACACAAATCGGTCATCTGCTTGATATGCATCCGTACGACCTAAGCGGCGGCGAGCAGCAAAGGGCGGCTCTGGCAAAGGTGCTTCTCCTGGAACCTGAGATTTTGCTTTTGGATGAGCCGACAAAAGGTCTTGATGGTTTTTACAAACAAAAACTTGCGGATATTTTTGAGCGTCTGAAAAAGAGAGGTGTCACAATTCTGATGGTGTCGCATGACATTGAATTTTGTGCTTCTTATGGAGATACGTGTGCAATGTTTTTTGATGGAAGTGTTATAACTTCGCAAAGTGCAAAAGCATTTTTTGTCGGAAATAGTTTTTATACAACAGCGGCAAACCGGATGGCGAGACAGTTATATCCGGATGCAGTAACAGTAAAGGAAGTGATAGAAGCATGCAGCAAAAACAGGCGACAGGAGTAGATACAAAGGCGATGCTGCCGATTTTTTCTTGTGGATTTATGGTTGTTGCTGAACTGTTTCTGCCGTGGTTTTCCATGCCGGTCTTGAAATACTCAAAACTTCAGACTTCATATACGTTGTGGAATGTGTCAGAATGTGTGGATAATATACAGAAAAGTATCCGTGGAGGAGGAAAACTTTCCATGGAACTGTTGACGGCGGAGGAAATAAAAACGATTGGGCAGTGGAGTATTGCCTTGCAGGTCTTTGCAATTATTTTGACAGTTCTCCTGATTGGTGCTGCGATTGCAGCATATAGGTGGAAGAAAAAAAGTGTAGTATATATTCGTCTCACCTTTTTGGTAGCGGCAATTTTGCCGGCACTGGCATTTGCGGCAAACATGCAGGGAAACCTGTTTCTAAATGAAAAGATTGGACGAGAGAGTCATTTTATCAATTTGACGATACACAGCTATCTTCAGCTGACAGCATTTCCATATGCACAGTTGATTCTTGCTTTAGTGATGATTGCAGCGGTCGGAAAGCTTTTGGATACGCAGTTTGAGTATGAGGCGATCATGTATATACAGAGAAGTGTGCGTGAGGATAAAAAAATCGGAAAGCGAACCAAAGTCTCCATTTTTTTGATTTTGTTTGCGATTCCGTGTTTGATTTTTTTCGGAATCTTTTTCCTGAATGACAGAAGCGCATCTTTCATTGCTTTGTGTATTATTGGGCTTGCAATGATACCGTTTTGCATGATTTTTGAAGATCGGAAACCACAGGCAAGGGAAGTGCTTTTGATTGCGGTTATGGCTGCGATTGCAGTTGTTGGGCGTATGGCATTTTTTATGCTGCCACAGTTTAAGCCGGTGACAGCCATAGTGATCATAACCGGAATCAGTCTCGGCGCAGAAGCAGGTTTTTTGACAGGTGCGGTTGCGGGATTTGTCTCTAATTTCTTTTTCGGTCAGGGACCGTGGACACCTTGGCAAATGTTTGCGTTTGGCATTATTGGGTTTCTTGCAGGCTTATTGTTCCGTGGAAAACGGGAAAAATATAAGAAAAGCAAGTTGATTTTATGCCTGTATGGGGGAATTGCAACACTTGTAATCTATGGCTTTTTGATGGATACGTCTTCCATTACTATGTTTGGCACCGGATTTTCGTGGAAGGCGCTTGCGGCAATGTATGCAAGTGGTCTGCCGTTTAATATCGTGCATGGGATTTCCACAATGGTGTTCCTGTTCTTTCTGGCGGGACCGATGGATCGAAAATTAGAGCGCATCAAGAAAAAATATGGAATTTTATAAGGAAATAGTTCAGAACCTTCCGTTTTGAGAAACAAACACTTGGCGGTTTTTTTGATTTGCGTTATAATCGTACTATCAAAGTAGGATGAAATCACATTTACAGGAGATGATACAGATGATAAAAGTACAGGAATACAGAGGACATATCCGCAATTGGGAAGAACTCTGTGAGCGGCTTGGGATTTCTCTTTTGCTGCCGCGCAAAGAACGGGAAGAAGAGATTTTGGTGAAAGCATATGAGACATGGGGATATGAGATGGCAGATCACATGCACGGCATGTTTGCATTTGCCTTGTGGGATGAGGAGAACAATCAGTTGTTCTGTCTGAGAGACCCGTTTGGAACAAAACCGTTTTACTATTATGAGACAGAAGATGGGACACTTCTTTATGGCACAACAATCCGAAAGATCATGGAGCAGCCGGGATTCAAAAAAGAATTGAATGAGGAGATGCTTCAGCTGTATTTGAGCCTGACATATGTTGCGGGTGAGAATACGTTTTTCCGCGGATTAAAAAAATTGATGCCGGGACGGTACTTGATCTGGAAAGATGGAGTATTGAAGATTGAGCGCTACTGGAGTCCGCAGTTTCATCCAGATGAAAGTAAATCATTGGAAGACTGGGCAGATGAGATCCATACGACACTTCAGGAAATCATGCCGGAAGTGAAGGCAAAGGATGAGACAGTAGAATCGTTCTTATCCGGCGGCGTGGATTCTTCCTATGTGCTTGCAATGTCTGAGGCGAAAGTAGCAGATTGCTGTGGATATGAGGAAGAGAGATTTGACGAATCAAGGATGGCAGAAGAGACAGCAAACCTTCTTGGACGAACATTTTCCAGACGCGTTATCACGCCGGAGGAGTATTTTGAGACAGTACCTTATGTCATGTACAATATGGAGCAGCCACTTGGGGATGCGTCAGCAATTGTTTTTGCAATCGGATGTAAAGCGACAGCAGAGCATACGAAGATCTGCTACTCAGGTGAAGGAGCAGATGAGTTCTTTGGAGGATATAATATGTATCGCAATGCAGAGCGATACGGTGAGAATCTGAAGGATTTTTATGTTGGAAACACGAACATCATGAAAGAAGATGAGAAACAAAAGATTTTGAAGCATTATGATCCAGATGTGCTGCCGATTGAAGTTGCGGCTCCGATTTATGAAGAGATGGAAGGGTTAGACCCACTTTCGAAAATGTCCAATGTCGATATTCAGATTTGGCTGGAAGGAGATATTTACCTTAATGTCGATAAGATGAGCGAGGCGGCGGGATTGGAGATCCGTATGCCACTGACAGACCGGAGAATTTTTGATATTGCATCGAGAATGCCGTCTAAATATAAAGTCAATGATGAACAGAACAAGGTGGCATTTCGTACTGCAGCCGCGAAGGTTCTTCCTGAGGAGATTGCTTTCCGTAAGAAACTTGGATTTATTGTGCCGATTCGAATTTGGATGGCAGATGATCGTTACAATCAAGATGTGCGTGCGAAGTTCCAAAGTGAGATGGCAGAGAAATTCTTCAATGTGGACGAGATTAACGCAATTTTTGATGAGTATGTAAATGGAAACTCTGACAATTGGAGAAAAGTGTGGACAATTTATACCTTCCTTGTATGGTATGAGGAATATTTTGTGAAACGCTGATAAAGCGTTAATTTTCAGGGAGATAAGTAATTATCTCTCTGTTTTTGTGTATTTAAGAATGCGTACTACACATTTTTGTATAGAAGAAGTTAAATATCCGTAAATGGGTGTAAGAATACATAAAAAAAGACCGGCACCAATGTGCCAGCCTGAGAAAGGAGAAAAATATATGTAAACGTTTTAAAACGTAATTGTTAGGCGAAGTCCAACAGCCATAAATAAGGTTTTAAATACAACCGTTGTCTTCTTTGATTTGATAAGTTCATTATAAAGGATATTTGTGAGTAAAATATGTCGAAAGAAGAAAAGAATTATGAAATTTCTAAAGAAAATCCTAAGGGATTCTTTCTCGCTGGTTAATAAATATTCCGATAAGTTAACCGACCTTCAATTGTGCATAGCGATTCTGTTTGCTATGATATAAATAAGCAAAGGCCCTTGCAAATAAAAAATGGAGGATGAGGATTTATGCAAATTGGAACGGTAATCAGAAAGTATCGAAAAGAAAAGAATATGACACAGGAAGAGATGGCATCTTATCTCGGCGTGACAGCACCTGCGGTGAATAAGTGGGAGAATGGAAATGCATGCCCGGATATTATGCTTTTAGCTCCAATTGCAAGACTTTTGGGAATTAGCACGGATACATTGTTATCGTATCGCGAAGAATTGACAAAGCAGGAGATCGCCAATATTTCAAATGAAATCGGGAAGCGTCTGATGAAAGAGCCTTACGAGGATGTATTTCGAAGTGCGATGCAGAAAATACAGGAGTATCCGAACTGTGGAAAGTTGGCGTTTGTCTTGGCGCAGATTTTGGATAGTTATTTCGGGATAGAGGATGTGCGTGGAAAAGAGCAGTATAAGAAAGAGATTCTCGCTATTTATGACAGGGCTTTGGAGAGTGAGGAGGAAGAAATCAGGCAGGGAGCAATTATTGCATTGTATAATGAATGTTTGCGAACTGGGCAGTATGAGTTGGCACAAAGTTATCTTGATAGAATACCGAAGAAATGGATAAATTTGGATAGGCTTCAGGCAATGCTTTATAGAAAGGCCGGAAAGCGACAGGAAGCATATGAACTTTTGGAGCGGATTCTCTTTCAGAGCTGTTCGGAAATCAATGTTTGCTTTCAAGGACTTTATTTATTGGAGATGGAGAAAAATGATGTTGCAAGAGCAGAAAAACTGATGGAAAAGGCGGAGGAAATTTCACGTATTTTAGAGATGAGCGACTATATGATTCTTTCTCCGAGATTCAATATGGCATTGGATAGAAAGGATAAAGAGGAGTGTCTTATACTTTTAGAGCAACAGATTGCCAGCATAGAAACGATAGATTCTTTCAAAAAAGCGGATTTGTACAGACATATGCAATTTGCGGAGACGAGTGACAGGTCTATGGTAAAAGCAATGCTGAGAAAAGCATTGGAAAACGATGAGGAGATAGAATTTTTACGGGGGGATGAACGATTTCGGAAATTGATAAAAAGGCTTAGTTGAAAAGAGAGAAAATGAAAGCACAATTCAAATAAAAAAACAGTAGAACATAGAGTCCCAAAATGTTATAATAGCGGATATGTGAAAAAAAGAAAAGAGGGAAGAAATGAATCAATTGACAAAAAAGAATACAATATTAGTGGGACTTACATTGTTCTCCATGTTTTTTGGAGCGGGAAATTTGATTTTCCCGCCGTTTTTAGGAAATCAAGCAGGCGTAAATGTATGGATAGCCATGGCGGGATTTGCCGTTACAGCGATAGGTTTTCCGATTTTTGGTGTGGCAGCAGTCGCAAAATCAGGAGGGTTGGATGTGCTGGCAAAAAGAGTTCATCCTGTTTTTGCATCTATATTTACCCTTTTAATCTATGTGTCGATTGGGCCGGGACTTGCAATTCCGAGAACGGCAAGCACTTCTTTTGAGATGGCAGTGCTGCCTTTTATTCCGACGGGTATCGATGCAGGGAAAGTACAGCTGATCTATTCAGCGGCGTTCTTTTTCGTGGCATTTTTGATTGCTTTGAAACCGGAAAAATTGACAGAATGTTTGGGAAAATTTTTAACTCCATGTCTGCTTGCGTTGATTTTTATCGTATTTGTGCGGGCGCTGTTTTTTAAATCAGGAAGCTTTGGGGCGTCGACAGAGGCATATCAGGCAGGAAGCTTTGTAAAAGGATTTCTAGAAGGTTATCAGACGATGGACACGATTGCAGCATTGAACTTTGGAATCGTAATCGCACTCGGAATTCGTGCCAAAGGAGTGACTGAGGAGCGGGCAGTTGTCAAGGAGACGATGAAGGCAGGTCTGATTGCAGGTGGACTCCTGCTTGCAATATACAGCGCGCTTTGCTATATCGGAGCGATGGTGAGTGGAACGTATCAGAACGGGGAAAATGGTGCGCAGGTTCTGACATATGTTGTGCAGAAAATATTTGGACAGGCAGGACTTGTTCTGCTCGGAGTTATTTTTCTGATTGCATGTCTAAATACATGTGTCGGTTTATTGTGCTGCTGCAGTGAATATTTCAAAGAACTGATTCCAAAGGTTCCGTATATTGTATGGAGCGCTGTCTTTGCCGGAATAAGTTTTCTGGTATCCAATCTTGGACTGAGTAATATTTTGAAAGTATCAGTTCCGATTTTGCAGACGATTTATCCGATGGCAATCGTATTGATTGTATTGGCATTTTTGCATCCGTGGATCGCAAAATGGAGATTTGTCTATCCGGTTACGATTCTGATGACAGGACTGACAAGCGTTTTCTATATATTAGGAACGCTTGGGGTAAAAATGGGCGTGATTACAACTGTTTTAAAGAGTCTGCCGTTATATAAAGAACAGTTAGTGTGGATCATACCTGCAATTTTCGGCTTGGCTGTGGGAATTTTGAGTTCGATTCTATTGCCAAAAAGGGGGAGAAAATGAGAAAAAAAAGAATTGTGCTTGCTTCAGCATCACCAAGAAGAAGTGAGTTGATGAAACAGGCTGGATTTACATTTGAAATTCAGGTGAGCAAAAAGGAAGAGGTTTATCAAAGTGAGCGACCGGATGAGATTGTAGAAGAACTGTCTCTTTTGAAGGCTGAGGATGTCGCGCAAAGTTTGGAACAAGAAAATGTGATCGTGATCGGAGCCGATACGGTTGTAGCTTTGGATGGAAAGATTTTGGGCAAACCAAAGTCAAAAGAAGATGCATTTGCGATGATTCAGAGTCTGCAAGGAAGAGCACATCAGGTTTATACCGGGACTGCGATTTTGATTTTTGATGAGTTCGGAAACTGCCGGACAGTCAATCATGCAGTGTGCACGGAAGTATTTGTAAATCCGATGAGTGAAGAAGAAATCACAGACTATATCGAACATGAAAATGTCATGGACAAAGCGGGGGCGTATGGAATCCAAGGGAGGTTTGCAATCCATATAGATAAGATAGAAGGAGACTATTATAACGTTGTCGGATTGCCGATTTCTTATATTTATGAAGTGCTCAAAGAGGAGGTAGAACGATGAAAAACCCAATGGAATCCAAACCGGTATTTCCGCTTTTGATGTCTATGGCAGTACCGCCGATGGTGTCGATGCTGATCCAGTCTATGTACAATATAGTGGACAGCATATTTGTTGCGCGATTGGGTGAAGAAGCGCTGACGGCAGTTTCCCTTGCATATCCCTTGCAGAATCTTGTCTTGGCGGTTGCGGTAGGACTTGGAGTGGGGGCAAATGCAGGCATTGCAAGAAATTTGGGAGCCAAAAATCAAGACCGGGTAGACCGCATTGCTGCTCATACAATTTTCTTTACGGCGATTCATGCGATTATTTTTATACTGGTTGGAATTTTTTTGACGAAGCCGTTCTTGCAGATGTTTACACAGAATGAAAACGTGCTGAGGTGGGGATGTGAATATTCATATATCGTCATCTGCCTTTCCTCCGGAAGTTTGTTCCATATTGCGATCGAAAAGATGTTTCAGTCCTGTGGAAATATGGTGATTCCGATGGCGATGCAGGCACTCGGTGCGATTATCAATATTATTTTAGATCCGATCATGATATTCGGCTATTTCGGATTCCCGGCACTCGGGGTAAAAGGAGCGGCGATCGCAACGGTGATCGGGCAATTTGCAGCATGTATCTGTTCTGTGATTTTGTTTGTGGCCAGATGTAAAGAAATCAAGATCCGGTTTAAAGGATTTCGTTTGGATAAGACAATTGTAAGCCAGCTTTATGTCGTAGCGATTCCGTCCACGATTATGATGTCACTGCCATCTGTTTTGATTGGAATTTTAAATGGAATCCTTGCGGCGATCTCTCAGGTGGGAGTGGCAGTGCTTGGAATTTATTTCAAACTGCAGTCGTTTGTATATATGCCTGGAAACGGAGTGATTCAGGGAATGCGTCCGATGATCAGCTACAGCTATGGAGCAAAACAATACGACCGTCTGAAGGAGACGATCAAAGTGAGTGTGCTGGTGTCGGGAGTCATTATGATTTTAGGGACGATGTTGTTTGTGCTGCTGCCTAGACCGATTCTGGAACTATTCAAGGCGGGAGATGAGATGATGACAATGGGAGAAACGGCGCTTCGCGTCATTGGAACCGGGTTTATTTTTTCGGCGGTCAGCACGGTGTTTGCGGGTGTGTTTGAGGCGCTTGGAAGAGGTGTGGAATCACTTGTGGTGTCTTTGCTGCGTCAATTGGTCATCATAGTGCCGGTATCACTTATGTTAGTGAGATTTCTCGGTGTGACAGGAGTTTGGATATCGTTCCCGGTCGCAGAGATTATTGCGATGGTAATTTCGATTATTTTGTTGAGACGAACCTTGCATCGCCTTGTTGAAAGAAGTACAAATTCGTAGTAAAATAGTGGTATGAAGTTACGGGAGTGTTTATCGAAGCGAAGGGAGGCATCGATATGAACGAAAACTTAATTCACAATTTGAAACATGTAAAAGAATGTCTTGTAAACAAGGAGATGGTCGGTGAAGACTGGGAGGAGCGACAGGAAGTCCTCGCAAAATTAGAAGATGTAGTGACTTATCTGAATGATGCAACGGAGGAAAGTATTAATTTTGAAGAATAAAGGTGTTAGCGGCAGCATGGAGATGAAAGCATTCATATTTGATATGGATGGACTTATTTTTGATTCGGAGCGAGTAGTACAGCGCTCCTGGAATATTGTAGGGTGCGAGATGGGATATGGAAATATCGGAGAACATATCTATAATACGCTCGGAATGAATGTGGTCAGCAGGAAAAATTATTTTTTGAAACATATCGACCCGAAGTTTCCACATGAGGAATTTACGGCAAGGACGAGAGTGGTGTTCCGTGAGATTGTAGACAGCGAAGGTCTTGCAGTGAAGCCGGGAGCGAAAGAGCTGATTATGCTTGGAAAAGAAAAGGGATATCGTCTTGCTGTGGCGACATCCTCCAGAAGAGATTATGCTTCCAGACTTTTAAAAGAAGCAAAGGTGTATGACTATTTTGACGGATTTGTGTTTGGCGATATGGTGAGCCATTCTAAACCGGATCCAGAGATTTATGAGAAAGCTTGTGAGGCGATTGGAGTGTTGCCGCAGGAGAGCGTTGCATTTGAGGATGCGCCGGCGGGAATTCGTTCAGCGGTGGCAGCGGGACTTCGAGTTGTAGCGGTTCCAGACCTTGTGCAGCCGCCAAAAGAGTTGGAAGAGATAATCTGGATGAAGCTTGATACACTGGAAGAGATGGTGAAATATATAAAAGAGGATTAAAAAAGATTGCGTGTGCAATCTTTTTTTATATTACTTCGATTCCCATCTCCCGGAGGCACCGCAAGGAAGTATAAGTCCGGTCTCAGTTACCGGAAGTCCGATTTCCTGTGAATCAACTGTCCCATTGAAGCGTTTCAATTCCGTTGCAAGCATATAAGTCAATACGGCAGGAGCGAGCCCTGTTGTGTAAGAGTTGATCAAGAAAAACAGCGGGTTGTCCGATAAAATCTGTGTACACAATTTAATTAGTGGATGAATTGCATCCTCAATCTTCCAGATCTCTCCTTTTGGTCCGCGTCCGTAGGAAGGAGGATCCATAATAATTGCATCATAATGGTTACCGCGGCGGATTTCACGCTCCACGAACTTGACACAGTCATCTACAAGCCAGCGGATCGGAGCGTCTTTCAGTCCTGATGAGACTGCATTTTCTTTTGCCCATGTAACCATTCCCTTTGATGCGTCCACATGTGTGACTTGTGCACCTGCAGCAGCTGCCGCAAGAGTGGCTCCTCCCGTGTAAGCGAAGAGGTTCAGTACCTTGATTGGGCGCCCGGCTTTTTTTATCTTCTCTGAGAACCAGTCCCAGTTCGTCGCCTGTTCCGGGAAAAGTCCGGTGTGCTTGAAACTAAATGGTTTTAAATTGAAAGTAAGGCTCTTATAATGAATCTGCCACTGCTGTGGTAAATCAAAAAATTCCCACTCGCCGCCTCCTTTTTTGCTGCGGTGATAATGACCATTCATAGTTCTCCAGCCTTTGTGAGCTTTGTTTGTGTCCCAAATTACCTGAGGATCCGGTCTTACCAAAAGATAATCGCCCCAGCGCTCCAGCTTTTCTCCGTTGGAAGTGTCAATCACTTCATAATCTTTCCATTCATCTGCTATCCACATAATATTGTAATCCTTTCTATTAACAAAGAAATTTTTGTCTTAAAACTATCATCTCATATAATTTTCAATATTGCAATTGCTGAATATAGACTACGGTCTACAGTACTCCCAATTATACCAATAATTTCAAGGCTTGTATAGATTTATTAAATTAAAAAAATAAACAAAATTTTAACAAAATCAGTTTACCTTCTGTCGGTTTAGTGATAGAATATTTCTATAAGTGAAGAATGTAGGAAAGTTGACAAGAAAAAAAGAAAAGGTGGAGAGAATGATGTTAAAAGTAAATGCAATTGGAGACAACTGTCCGATTCCGGTAATTAAAACAAAAAAAGCAATGCAGGAAGTGAACGGTAAAGAGACGATAGAAGTGTTGGTTGACAATGAAATCGCAGTTCAGAATGTGACAAAGATGGCATCGAGTGCGGGAGCTAAAGTTACTTCTGAAAAAACAGCAGAAAAAGAATTTAAGATTACGATTCTTATGAATGGAGCAAAGGAAAGTGAAGAAGAGACGGTCTGTGTGCCGGATCAGAGAGAAAATACGGTGATCGTAATCAATTCTGACCGTATGGGAAATGGAAATGACGAACTTGGAAAGGTGCTGATCAAAGGTTTCCTTTTTGCTGTCACACAGCTTGAAAAACTGCCAAAGACAATGCTGTTTTACAACGGTGGAGCCACACTCACTGCGGAAGGCTCAGATTCACTCGAAGATTTAAAGAGTCTTGAGGCACAGGGAGTAGAGATCTTAACTTGCGGAACCTGCCTGAACTATTATGGTCTCACTGAGAAGATTCAGGTCGGAAGTGTGACAAATATGTACACGATCGTGGAAAAGATGGCAGAGGCAGACAAGATTGTAAAGCCTTAACAAAAGAGGAAGAGAAGGAGAATACGATATATGAGGTATGATGTGAAACTGACACAGATGACAAAGACGGCGGGGTGAGCAGCAAAGATAGGTCCTGAGACCCTTGCCCAGGTTCTGGGTAAGTTGCCAAAATTCCAAGACGATAATTTGATCGTGGGAATCGAAACATCAGACGATGCTGCGATTTATAAAGTGACAGATGAGATTGCAATGATCCAGACGGTTGACTTCTTCACTCCGATTGTCGATGATCCGTATACGTTTGGTCAGATTGCAGCAGCAAATTCATTAAGTGATGTATATGCGATGGGAGGGGAACCGAAGATTGCATTGAACATTGTGGGATTCCCGAATTGTCTCGACCCTGAGATACTGGGGGAGATTCTCGCAGGAGGCGCGGATAAAGTAAAAGAAGCCGGTGCTGTTCTTGTGGGGGGACATTCGGTGCAGGATGATGAACCGAAATACGGATTGTGCGTATCTGGGTTTGTGCATCCAGATAAGATTTTTAAGAATTATGGAAGCAGACCGGGAGATGTACTGATCCTGACAAAGCAGATTGGAAGTGGTATTGTCAACACTGCAATC
Organism: Coprococcus phoceensis; assembly: GCF_900104635.1. Lineage (NCBI taxonomy): Bacteria > Bacillati > Bacillota > Clostridia > Lachnospirales > Lachnospiraceae > Coprococcus > Coprococcus phoceensis. The sequence goes on along the minus strand of NZ_FNWC01000007.1, from coordinate 2,123,547 downwards.
AAGGCAGAGATGGCATCTGAAGCAGCGATCAAAGAGGCGATTACAGTTATGTCATCTCTCAATAAGAAAGGGAAAGAAGTCGTTGAGCATTATCCGGTGACAGCGTGTACGGATATTACAGGCTTTGGTTTGCTTGGACATTGTGTGGAGATGGCATCTGCAAGTGATGTGACATTTGAACTTCAGGTAAAAGATATTGCATATTTGGAGGAAGCTGTTTCCTATGCAAAGATGGGACTGGTTCCTGCAGGGGCATATAAGAATCGGGAATATTCCGCAGAGATGGTCGATATGGAACATGTAGAAGAACACTATATTGATCTTCTGTATGATCCGCAGACCTCGGGAGGACTTCTGATCAGTGTGTCACCGGAATATGTAGATGATATTATGAAAGCGTTTGAAGAAAAAAATATGGACACAAAGGTGTCGATTATAGGGAAAGTAGTAGAAAAAGGCGATAAATTGATTCGCTTATATTAGGAGAACAAGTGAGATGGATAAGAATCTTTTATACCGCAGCATACCAAAAGTGGACGTGTTGCTCGAAGATGAGAAAATAAAGCAAATGATAGAAGTTTACGGAAGGGATATTGTGATAGATGCCATTCGAGTGGAGATGGACAGACTCCGTAAGTTTATTGAAAAATGTGATTCAGAAGAGGAAGCACGAGAACAGGTTCAAAATTTGATAGAGCAGATCAGGCTGCAGGCAGAGAAAATTTTTAATCCAAATATGAAAAAAATCATCAATGCGACAGGAACGATTCTGCACACGAATTTGGGACGTGCACCGATCAGTTTAAAGCATATGAAACATATTTCTGATATTGCGACAGGATACTCAAATCTCGAATATAATCTGGAAGCGGGAAGACGTGGAGAGCGGTATTCACATTTTGAAGAGCTGCTATGCAAGGTAACCGGTGCGGAGGCGGCGATTGCGGTCAATAATAATGCCGCTGCAGTGATGCTTATTTTAAGTACGATGGCAAAAGGCGGAGAGGTGATTGTCTCAAGAGGAGAGCTTGTTGAAATCGGTGGAAAATTCCGGGTTCCGGATGTGATGGAGCAAAGCGGTGCGACACTTGTAGAAGTTGGAACAACTAATAAGACCCATTTCGCTGATTATGAAAATGCGATTACGGAGGAGACGACAGCACTTTTGAAAGTACACACAAGTAATTACCGAATCGTGGGATTTACCGAGTCGGTTGGAATTGATGAACTGGTTCCACTGGGGGAAAAGCATGACCTTCCGGTGATTGAAGATCTTGGAAGCGGTGTTCTGATTGATTTGAGTAAATACGGCATCACCTACGAACCGACCGTTCAGGATTCTATTCGAAATGGCGCCGATGTCGTGTGCTTCAGTGGAGACAAGCTTTTAGGCGGACCACAGGCAGGCATCATTGTCGGAAAGAAAAAATATATTGACAGGATGAAACAAAATCAATTGATGCGTGCGCTGCGAATTGACAAATTTACGGCATCTGCGTTGGAAGTCGTTTTGAAAGAATATTTGTCCGAAGAAAGAGCGGTACAAAATATACCGGTTCTTCAGATGATGACGAAACCATTTGAAGAGGTGAAAAAAGAGGCGCAGCGTCTGAGACGTCTGCTGAATACTCTTTCTTTACATGCGGAGATTGAACTGGAGGAGTGTCATTCACAAATCGGAGGAGGATCCCTGCCGCTTGAACGAATTCCGAGCATGGCAGTGACGATCAAGCCGCTTGGAATGTCGACAGTGGAGTTGGAAGAATACATGCGTTTTCTTCCTGTGCCGATTATCCCGAGAACGATGAATGACAAAATTTTCTTAGATGTCAGAACAATTGGGATCCAGAATTTTGCATATTTTAAACAGTTACAGAAAATAGAAAGGCTTACGACCTGATTATGAAAAATATTATTATTGGAACAGCCGGTCATATTGACCACGGTAAAACAACTTTGATAAAAGCGCTCACCGGTCGAAATACAGACCGGTGGGAAGAGGAACAAAGAAGAGGGATCACGATCGATTTGGGATTCACATATTTTGATTTGAAAAACGGAGATCGTGTCGGAATTATCGATGTTCCTGGACATGAGCGGTTTATCAACAACATGGTTGCGGGAGTTGTCGGTATGGATCTTGTCATGCTTGTTGTTGCTGCAGATGAGGGAATCATGCCACAGACACGTGAACACATGGACATTTTAGGAGAGCTTGGAATCGAAAAGAGTATTCTTGTGTTGAATAAGTGTGATCTGGTCGAAGAAGATTGGCTGGAGCTTGTCAAAGAAGAGATTAAAGAAGAATTGGAAGGCACATTCCTTGAACAGGCGCCGATCGTGGAAGTGTCGGCAGCGACCGGACAGGGGATACCAGAGCTTATAGAGGTTATCGAGCGACTGACTGCGGAAGAAGTGGTAGAAAAAGATGTGAATACGATTCCGCGGCTGCCGATTGACCGTGTATTCAGCCTGTCAGGATTTGGAACGATCATTACCGGGACATTGCTTGCGGGAACGATTTCAAAAGAGGATAATCTGCAGGTATATCCGATTGGAAAAGAATGTAAGATACGAAATATTCAAGTGCATGGGCAGGATGTAGAGAAATGCTATGCGGGACAGCGTGTTGCAATCAATCTGTCGAATGTGAAAAAAAGTGAACTTCGGAGAGGGTGTGTACTTGCGCCGCCAAACAACATGAAAAATACGATGCTTTTAGACGTGAAACTAAATGTGCTGCCGTCATCTATGCGTGTGTTGACGAACCATACAAGACTGCATTTGTTTACCGGTACAAGCGAGATTCTCTGCCGAGCGGTGCTGCTTGACAAAGAAGAGATTGGACCGGGAGAGAGTGGATTTGTACAGCTTCGACTGGAAGAGGAGATTGCACTTCGCAGAGGGGACAAGTTTGTAGTGCGTTTTTATTCTCCGATGGAGACCATCGGGGGCGGAATTGTTTTAGAACCAAATCCGAAGAAAAAGAAACGATTTGACAAAGATGCGATTGAGGAATTGCAGAGAAAAGAATCCGGATCTTCGGAAGATGTCATTGAACTGCACGTAAAGTCACATGAGGAGACGATGATTACTGTGACAGAGCTTGCGAAACTGACGGCGCTTTCGATGGAAGAGGTGACGGAAGATGTACAGTCTTTGGAACAGCAGGGCATTGTGAAAGTATTTCGTATGAAGAAGGATACATATGTGTGGCATACGATACATGAACAGAATATGCGTCACCGGCTGACGGAAGCGCTTTGCGGTTATCATGAAAAATATCCGTATCGGTATGGAATGAAAAAAGCAGAGATCCATATGACTTATATGAAAAAGGTAAAATTAAACGTATTTGATTTGTATGTGGAGATGCTGTCAGAGGAAGGTGCTTTAAAACGTCATCAGGAATTTTTGCAGCTCCCGGAATTTGAAGTGCGAAAAGATGCGGTTTATGAAAAGGTATTGAAGACGGTTCAGAAACAATTTGAAAAGGTACAGTTTGATTTTCAAAGATTTTCAGAGATTTCTTTTGGGAATATAAAACGGGAAGAAGTAGAAGATATCATGCTGTTACTGATTGATGAGGATATTGTGGTGAAGATCACGGAGGATATTTACACCTTGAAAAGCATTATTGAGAAAGCGAAAGAAGTCATTCAGAACCGACTGAAAGAGAATCCGTTGATTACGATTGCAGAGGTTCGGGATCTCCTTGGGACAAGCAGAAAAAGTGCAAAACCAATCTTGGAATATATGGATAGTATCAAAGTGACAAAGAAGAATGGAACAGAGAGTGAAAGGGTAGCTTACGTATGAATTTAAAACAATTGGAGGCTTTTGTACATGTTGCGGAGGGGGAAAGCTTCTCAAAAGCGGCAAAGGAGCTGTTCTTGACACAGCCAACTGTCAGCGCTCACATAGCCGGTCTGGAGAAAGAATTGAATGCCAGATTGTTTGTAAGAAATACAAAAGAAGTAAAATTATCAGAAGAGGGAAAACTATTGTATGATTCTGCAAAACAGATTGTTGCGCTGCAGAAAAAAATTGAAAAGACATTTTTGGAGAATGAAAAGAAAGAAGAACACTGTATTACGATTGCGGCGTCTACGATACCGGCACAATATCTGCTTCCGGAGATTCTTGTGAAATTCAATGAGAAATATCCGAATGAGCAGTTCAAGGTCATTGAGACAGACAGCGCCAAAGTGGTGGAGGAAGTACTGAATCATACAGTGGATATCGGCTTTACAGGGACGGTCATAGATAAGAAACATTGCAAATATGTTCCGTTTTATCAGGATGAGTTGATCATCATCGCTCCGAACAATGAGAAATTCCGGAAATTGCAGGAGACGTCCAGTGATACTAGATGGATTTTGCAGGAGCCGCTGATTATGAGAGAAGAGGGTTCTGGCACGCGAAAAGAAGCGGAAAAGCAATTGAAGAAAAGTGGAGTTGAGATTGGCAGACTCAACATTGTGGCGAGCATGGAGAATCAGGAAGCGATCAAAAAATCAGTGAGTAATGGAATGGGAGTGTCGATCATTTCCAGACTTGCGGCGGAAGAAGAAATTGCAGAAGGAGCAATTTTGGGATTTCCACTTACAAAAGAAGATGGAAAGAGAGATATCAACGTTGTGTATAACAGGAGTTTTCAGTTGTCTCATTTGTCGGAAAAATTTGTAAAGACCGTAAAAGAGATTTACAGGCAGAAGGCACAGTGTTTGCAGAAAGTGGGGGAATGAGAATGATCTATATGGATAACGCCGCAACGACAATGCGAAAACCAAAAGAAGTTGCTGAGGCAGTCATGCATGCAATGAATTCAATGGGGAATGCAGGGAGAGGTGCGAATGAAGCGTCTTTGAGCGCTGCGAGAGTAATCTATGATACAAGAGAATTACTCGCAGATTTCTTTGACGCGGAAAATCCAAAACAGATTGTGTTTACAAGTAATTCTACAGAATCACTCAATATTGCGATCAAAGGGATTTTGAATCCGAAGGATCATGCGATCACGACAATGCTGGAACATAATTCCGTCTTGCGTCCGTTGTATGAGATGGAAGAGCGTGGAGTCGAATTGAGCATTGTGAAAAGCGACCGTAAAGGAAATATTTCTTATGAAGAGATAGAACACGAGATCCGTCAGAACACGAAAGCTATTATCTGTACACATGGATCGAATCTTACAGGAAATATGATAGATATCAAGAGAGTCGGAGAGATTGCGAAAAAGCATGGGCTTCTTTTTGTTGTGGACGCTTCTCAGACAGCGGGAGTATACCCGATCGATGTGCAGGAGATGCATATTGATATCTTGTGCTTTACCGGGCATAAAAGTCTTCTTGGACCGCAGGGAACCGGAGGGATGTATGTAAGAGAAGGCGTGAAAGTACGACCTTTGAAAACCGGCGGAAGCGGTGTGCAGACGTATAATAAAAAGCATCCGGCTGAGATGCCGACAGCGTTGGAAGCAGGAACGTTGAACGGACATGGAATTGCAGGTCTGCATGCATCACTTTCTTATCTGAAAACAGAAGGGATTGAAAAGATTCGTAAGCGGGAACTGGAACATATGTGGAAGTTTTATCGTGGCGTGAAAAATATTCCTGGAGTGAAGGTGTACGGTGATTTTGATACAGAAAATCGTTGTCCGATTGTGACGCTGAATATTGGAGAATATGATTCTTCGGAAGTGAGTGACGAACTGCTTGTGACGTATGGAATCAGCACAAGACCTGGGGCGCATTGTGCGCCACTGATGCATGAGGCGTTAGGAACGGTAGAACAAGGTGCAGTCAGATTCAGTTTTTCCCATTATAATACAGAGGAAGAAGTGGAAACTGCAATCAGGGCGATAGAAGAATTGGCAGAGGAAGAATAGATTTATGAGAAAAAAAGAGTTAAAATTAATCGTGACATTTCATACAACCGCAGATGCGATGGCGATGGAAAAATGCTGTAAAGAGCATCAGGTTCCGGGAAGATTGATTCCGGTTCCGCGGGAAATCTCAGCTGGGTGCGGACTTTCCTGGTGCGCGGATCTAAAAGAGCGCGAAAAGGTGCAGGAGATAATGAAAAGAGTTGGAATTGAAGAAGAAGAGATACACGAATGTATGGTGTAAAAGAAAGAATAGATTGTGCTTGTGCACAATCTATTCTTGTTCAAACCCGATTTTAAAGCGTTCTAAAACTGGCTGGAGCAGTTTCTGGCTGTATTCGGACAGTGAATACTTTCCTTTGCAAAGAACCCAGTCATAAATCAATGCCCGCTCAAACATAGCGTAAATCTTTACCAGTTCGCTTGTAGTGCTTGTAGAGGCAAACTCTCCTTTTTGAATCCCATCTTCTATAATCTCTGTAATCCATGTGTAATAGAATCGTTTTTTATCGAGCAGCGATTTTTTGTCTTTGGTGACCAGCTGCGAGGAGTAGAGTGATGCCAACAAATGGATATCTACACTCGTCTCTATCATATAAAATAATTCTTGATTTAAAAACATCAGTTTATCATAAGAGGGAAGATTGGGGTCTATTACTCCGGCTAATTCTTCATATTTAGAATCAAATAGATTAGACAAAGAACTTAAAAGAGCATCTTTTCCTTTGAAATAGTGATAGAAAGTTCCCTTTGAAGTCTTGGATGCAGCAATGATGTCATCTACAGTAGTGGCATCGTATCCGTTTTTGTAAAATAGATTCCATGCGGCTTTGACGATGCGGCTTTTTGTAGATTGGCGTTTTCTTGGCATGTAATTTCACTTCCTTCTTAAAAATTAATATTGTTTCAAAATGACAAAATAAAAGCGGATTGAGATAATCCGCTTTTATCATTCTTATAAATTATAACAGAATTATTTTGTGCTGTCTAGACTAGCCTACCTGAAAACCATATTTCAATGGGTCTGTTCCGTCAATGAGATATGTTCCAACACCTGTCAAGTAGCAGCTTCCTGTAATCATTGGGATGACAGCATCAAAATCTGCAACTTTTGTAGTCTCTTTGATCACACCTTTGAAAGTTGTTCCGATAAAGCTTTCGTAGATAAATTCTTCGCCTACTTTGATCTCTCCCCAGTGATGAAGTGTAGCAAGTTTTGCACTTGTACCTGTTCCGCATGGAGAACGGTCAGCCATAGCATCTCCGAATACAACAACGTTTCTCATAGTTGCTTTGTCAGGATTTGGAGTTGGTCCGTAGAATTCTACAAGATCAACTGTATCAATGTCAAGCAATGGATGTTTTACCGGAATCTCTTTGTTAATGATTTCCATCATCTTCATTCCTAATTTGGTGTACTCAGGAACTGTCTTTGGATTGATCTCTCCGATGTTTAATTTTGTTGTGTCGACTAATGCAAAGAAGCTTCCACCGAAAGAAATTGTAAATGGAATTTCCTGTCCGTCAACTGTAACAGAAAGGTTTTCTTTGTAAACAAATGCAGGAACGTTTGTTAATGTGACATTTTCTACCTTACCGTCTTTTACGATTGCTGTTGTGCGGATAAGTCCTGCAGGAGCATCCAATACAACAGAGTTCTCTCCTTCGTGAGATTCTACTAAACCAGCTTCGATGGCTACAGTGACAGCACCGATTGTACAGTGTCCGCACATGTTTAAGTATCCGCCTGTATCCATGAACATTACACCGAAGTCTGCTTCTTTGTTCACTGGCTCGCAAAGGAAAGCACCGAACATATCATGATGTCCTCTTGGCTCGAACATCAATGCTGTACGAACGTGATCGTAGTTGTGTTCCATCCATTTTTTCTTTTCGATCATTGTGTTTCCTTCAGGTTCCGGGAAGCCGCCGATTACGACTCTACAAAATTCTCCCACAGTATGAGCGTCTACTACTTGAAGTTGTGCTTCAAAACGATCAAAATCTACGTTGGCTTGTAATTTCATAATATACAACCTTCTTTCTTTTTATTTTTGTTTAATGCTTGCTCTGAATACACATACTAGTCATATCTCTAATTGGTCTCCGATTGAGCAGTCTGTGACTGTGCTTACATTCAATTATAGAAAATAACTATAAATTGTCATCTGGCAAAGAGTGCCTGATCGGATTTTTTGAATCATAACATCTCTAAAATAAGGTAAGAAATGATAAAAAACTAACGATTAGACTATATTCTAGTATCTAGTTCAGTTTATATACACTATTATGTCCCAAAAGGCTTGAAAAGTCAATGAAATTTTGCTAAAATAAATTTAATAAAAAATGTCTAAAAAGTGTTGAAAACTGCGGAAAATTGTGATAAAGTTAGTGAGCAACGAAATATGATATGGGGGTAGTTGGGTGACTGGTGTGCCTCCTGGTCTTCAAAACCAGTGTGGGGCGTTAAGAGCGTCCCGGGTGGGTTCGATTCCCACATGCCTCCGCCAAAAAAGTGTTAAAAAAAAGACCAACAGAAAAAGAGGTCTGATATATAGAAAAAACCTATAACAATAAATAAGTGAGCAGAGGGTACTCGGCTTTTACTTATATAAAAATAAAATATAAAGGAGAAGATTGTCATGGGAAATTTACAGATTCTACTAAGACAACATGTAGGTGCACCTTGTGAAGCGATTGTAAAAGCCGGCGACAGAGTGGAAAAAGGAACTCTGATTGCAACACCAACAGGGCTTGGCGCTAATATTTTTTCCAGTGCATACGGTGAAGTTGTTGAAGTGACGGAAGACAGAATCATTATTAAACCGGACGAGGAACAGAAAGATGAATTCGTACCAATTGAAGAAGGAAGCAAGCTTGATATGGTGAAAGCTGCCGGAGTAGTTGGTATGGGTGGTGCCGGATTCCCAACAGGAGTAAAACTTGGCACAGACCTTGAAGGTGGATATATTTTGATTAATGCAGCAGAGTGTGAACCGGGACTTCGTCACAACATTCAGCAGATTGAAGAAGAATGTGACAAAGTAATCCGCGGTGTGAAATACAGTATGGAGATTTCGAATGCTGCGAAAGCAATTTTTGCAATTAAAAAGAAAAATACAAAAGCAGTTCAGACATTGAAAGAAGCTTTGAAGGATGAACCTGCAATTTCTATTCATTTACTGCCGGACATTTATCCGATGGGCGAAGAAAGAGCAGTTGTAAGAGAGTGTCTTGGAATCGAACTTGATCCGACACAGCTTCCTTCAGCAGCAAAATCTATCGTTATCAATGTGGAAACACTCGCAAGAGTTGCAGAAGCAATTGATGAAAGAAAGCCTTGCTTCAGTAAGAATCTTACAGTAATCGGTAAGCTTAACGGTGGAAATCAGCCACATGTATTTATGGACGTTCCGGTAGGAACATCTGTGGAAGAGCTTATTGAAAGAGCCGGCGGTATTGATGGAGTATATGGTGAGATCATCATGGGCGGACCGTTTACAGGAAAAGCAACTACATTTGATGCGCCGATTACAAAGACAACAGGTGGAATTATCGTGACAATGGAATTCCCTGATCTTCACGGAGCAACAATCGGACTTCTTGTCTGTGCGTGCGGTGGAGACGAAGCGCGTATGCGTGATATTGCAGAAAAGATGAATGCAAAAGTTGTTTCTGTGGCAAGATGCAAACAGGCGGCAGAGATGAAGAACGGCGCTTTGAAATGTGAAAGACCGGGAAATTGTCCTGGACAAGTTAAAAACAGCATGCAGTTTAAGAAAGATAAATGTGAATATATAGTAATTGGTAACTGCTCTGACTGTTCCAATACAGTTATGGGATCTGCGCCGAAGATGGGCTTGAAAGTATTCCATCAGACAGATCACGTGATGAGAACAATTGGACATCCGCTTTACAGATACTTAAGAGTGTCTAAAAAAGTAGAACAAGATATTTAGATAACGGTATAACTATCACCAGCCGAATCACGTGGAAAACCCCCGATTTTCCAGAACTTAGATGAATCATCTTTGCGGAGACGGAAGAGTGATTGGGATATATACACTGGGGAAACCCGAGGACAAACAAAATAAGGAGGTAAGAAATTATGTCAATTACAGCCGAAACATGTAAAGAACATGCAAAGGATCCTGCAGTATTATGCTGTAGAGCAGAAGCAGGTATTACAATTGGCCCAGAAAACTTAGAAGATCCAACAATTTTTGATGATTTGGTGGATTCAGGGCTATTAAATTTAGATGGTTGCTTAACTATCGAACAGATCTTAGGTGCAAAACTTACAAAAACTTGTGATTCTCTTACACCGGTTACAGCTGATGTTATCGATGCTGTGCAGGTAGAGGCAGCACCAGCAGAGGAAGTTGTGGAAGAAACAGCAGCTCCAGTAGCAGCAGTTCCAGCAACAGCTACAACAACAGTATCAGGTGGAACATTAAAGATTCATATTGGAGAAGGTAAAGATATCGATATCGAGTTACCAATGGGAATCGGTACAGGTGCAGCTCAGGCAGTAGAAGTACCAGCAGAAGCTGTAGCAGCAGTTGAAGCAGCTCCGGCAGCAGCAAACAATGAAGAAGTAAAAGTTGTTAGAACACTTACAAGAAAACACTTCAACATCACAGAAGTTAAGAGAGGACCAGAGACAAAGATCGAGGGAACAACTCTTTACATCCGTGAAGGAATTGAAGAAGAAGCAGTAGCTTCACAGGAACTTGTTAACAGCTTAAAGATTGATATTATTACACCAGAACAGTACCACACATATTCAGAAACAATCATGGATGTTCAGCCAATCGCTACAAAAGACGGCGATGATGAAATCGGTTCAGGTGCTACAAGAGTGCTTGACGGCGTTGTTATGATGGTAACAGGTACAGATGCAAATGGTGTTCAGATTGGTGAGTTTGGTTCTTCAGAAGGATACTTAGACGAAAACATTATGTGGGGACGTCCGGGTGCACCTGAAAAAGGTGAAATCTTCATTAAAACTGAAGTGGTTATCAAAGAAGGAACAAACATGGAAAGACCAGGTCCGTTAGCTGCTCATACAGCAACAGATGTGATCACTCAGGAAATCAGAGAAGCATTGAAGAAACTTGATGAATCTCTTATCGTAGATACAGAAGAATTCCAGCAAGTAAGAAGACCAGGAAAGAAAAAAGTTGTTATCGTAAAAGAAATCATGGGACAAGGTGCTATGCACGACAACTTAATCCTGCCGGTTGAGCCAGTTGGTATTCTTGGCGGAAAACCAAACGTTGACTTAGGAAACGTTCCGGTTATGGTATCTCCATTGGAAGTATTAGACGGATGTATCCATGCATTAACATGTATCGGACCAGCTTCTAAAGAAATGTCAAGACATTACTGGAGAGAGCCACTTGTTCTTGAAGTACTTCATGATGAAGAAGTTGACCTTTGTGGAGTTATCTTTGTTGGTTCTCCTCAGATCAATGCAGAAAAATTCTATGTATCAAAACGTGTTGGTATGATGGTAGAAGCATTAGACGTAGATGGAGCTTTCGTTACAACAGAAGGTTTCGGAAACAACCACATTGACTTTGCAAGCCACCATGAACAAATCGGTATGAGAGGCGTTCCTGTAGTTGGTATGTCATTCTGTGCAGTTCAGGGAGCACTTGTTGTTGGTAACAAATACATGACTCACATGGTAGATAACAACAAATCTGAATCAGGTATCGAAAACGAAGTTCTTGCATGTAACACACTTTGCCATGAAGATGCTATCAGAGCTCTTGCAATGTTAAAAGATGCTATGGCTGGAACAGAAGTTAAGAAAGCTGAAAAGAAATGGAATCCAAACGTAAAATCTACAAACGTAGAATTAATCTCTAACGTAACTGGAAAACCAATCGAGTTAGTTGCTAATGAACAGTCATTACCAATGAGTGAAAAGAGAAAAGAAAAATACGACTAAAAGCTAGGTGACGAATTATGAAATATGGCGATAAGATAATTAAGATGGAAGGCGTAATTGTGGAAGTTCATGACGGCTGTGTTGCAATAGACTTAAAAGGTCGTCTTGGATACTTGAAGATTCCGATGAGAATGCTGATTACGGACTATCCGCTTGTGGTAGGACAGGAAGTTGCATGGAACATGAGTTTTATAGAGCAGCTTGGTCCGGAAGCCAATGATAAATATGTCAGTAACCTAGATGTCTACAATAGGCGCCAGGAAGAAATGCGTGCCAAAAATGAAGAGAATAACAAGGAGGTATAAGAAATGAGTTTAACAACTGTTAAAGGAATGCAATCAGAAATTTTCGTTCCGATTACTCCGCCGATGGTATGGACTCCTGTAACAAAAGAGTTAAAAGACATGACAATTGCTCTTGCTACAGCAGCTGGTGTACACCACAAAGAAGACAAGAGATTTAACCTTGCAGGTGACTTTACTTGGAGAAAAATTACTGACCAGATGAAATCAAGTGAATTAATGGTTTCTCATGGTGGATATGACAATGGTGATGTTAATAAAGACATCAACTGTATGTTCCCAATTGATAGAATTCACGAATTAGCAAAAGAAGGATTTATCAAAGCTTGTGCACCTGTACACGCAGGTTTCATGGGTGGTGGTGGAAACCAGGAGAAATTTAAACATGAGACTGGTCCGGCTATTGCTCAGATGTTCAAAGAAGAGGGCGTAGATGCAGTTGTCCTCACCGCTGGCTGAGGTACTTGCCACCGCTCTGCAGTATTGGTGCAGAGAGCGATTGAAGAAGCTGGAATTCCTACAATTATTATTGCAGCTCTTCCACCAGTTGTACGTCAAACTGGTACACCACGTGCGGTAGCTCCGTTGGTACCTATGGGTGCTAATGCTGGTGCTCCTAACAATGTGGAACAACAGACAGCTATTGTAAAAGCAACATTAGAACAATTAGTAGAAATCCAGACACCTGGAAAGATTGTTCCATTGCCATTTGAATATGTAGCCAAAGTTTAATTTATTAGTAGATGAAGGGCGGATGTTTTTACATCTGTCCTTTTTCTAAACAGAGAGTAAAACAGTTGGAAAAAGAAAGATAGTACGGTATAATGGTACTAGATAACTGACTGGGAGGTGTGAAAGATGGCAGAGAAAGAAAAGGATTTACGTCGTTTGGTAATTAAAGCATACCACATGAATGAAGTGGATTGGGGAGAGCATAATCATATTACAACAGATGGTAAAATGACTGTCAGCAAAGAAATGATAGAAGAGCTAGTTGGGTCAGAGCCATTGATTGAAAAAATTGATATCCAGATTATTAAACCGGGAGAACATGATCGTTGGACGAATACGATGATGGATATTATACCGATTTCTACAAAAGTGCTTGGAAAGATTGGCGAAGGAATTACCCATACGATTACAGGAGTTTATGTCATTTTAACTGGTGTGGATGTTAACGGGAAACAGACACATGAATTTGGTTCTTCTGAAGGTAATCTGAAAGATATGTTGTATTTGAATCGAGCGGGGACACCTGGAGATGAGGATGTGATTATATCGTTTGATGTAACGCTGGCTGCGGGAATGGGGCAGGAAAGACCAGGACCGACAGCTGCACATAGAGCATGTGACAAATTTATTCAGAGTTATCGGGATCAACTAAAAAAATTTAAGGGGAATTTGTGTACGGAACGTCATGAATATCATGATATCGTAAGACCTGGTAAAAAACGAGTGCTTATTATTAAGCAGGTGGCCGGACAAGGCGCAATGTATGATACACATTTATTTGCAAAAGAGCCTTCAGGTGTAGAAGGTGGTAAATCAATTATAGATATGGGTAATATGCCGGTGATTTTGACACCGAATGAATATCGAGATGGTATTATCCGATCTATGCAGTAGGAGGTGTGCACTATGGGAATTGGTCCTTCGACAAAAGAAACATCATTGCATCATTTTAGAGATCCGTTGTTAGATGTTGTTTCAAAAGATACAGATGTAGATTTAATGGGAGTAATGTTGGTTGGTTCGCCAGATGGAAATGAAGATAAAATGCTTGTCGGAACGAGAGCAGCTGTATGGGCAGAGTGTATGAGAGCTGACGGTGTAATTCTTTCCTGTGATGGTTGGGGAAACAGTCATGTAGATTATACAAATACAATGGAACAGATTGGGTCAAGAGGAATTCCAGTTACAGGGATTACATTTAATGGTACAGTAGCACAATTTGTAGTTGTAAATGATTATTTAGATGGAGTTGTTGATATGAATAAAAGTGCGAGTGGTGAGGAGACGAATGTTGTAGGTGAGAATAATATGACAGAACGTGATTGTAAACTAGCACTTGCAAAATTAAAATTAAAGATACGTCAAAAAGAGCAGAAAGAATAGATAAGAGATGTCAATAAGATATAGAGTAAAAACGAAACATACAAAAGAACTTTTAAAAGATTTTGTAAAATTTTCTTTTCGTGTAAATCATCCAAAGGCTACGGCGCGTCTGGGAATCATCGGAGTAGGGTTTTTGATTATTGGAACTGGTATGAAACAAGGTTCATTGGCAATGTGGCTGTGTTTGGTGTTTGGAGCTGTGTTCTGTGTGCTTGCTTGTACAAGGGATCGCATCGGTGTTATGCAATTAAAGAAAAATGATAAAATTTATCAAAATGACTGGGAAGTAGATACTAGTTTTTTTGATGGAGAGATCAGAATCAAAAATAGTGGAGATTCAAAAGGGTTTTCGAAAAGTTATAAAGAAGTTGCTGCTTTGTATATGGATGAGAAAAATTATTATATTGGAATAGAGGGGGATGATTTGTATCCGCTTCCAAGAAAAAGTTTTGTGGAAGGCAAGCAAGAAGAATTTGAGAAATTTATCAAAGAAAAAACAGGAAAGAAAATGATGTATGTTCCGTTTAAAATGAAAAATAAATTTGCAATCATAAGAGAAAATATGAAGGCAAAAGAAAAGGAACACGATTTAAAACTAGAGAAAAAGAAAAAAGGGAGCATCGGCTCTGTGGATGAAAATTCATCTACGGAGCGATAGCTCCTTTTTATTTTATGAAAAATGCTGAAAAAATGAGAGGAAAACAGTGCATAAAGCATAAAAAAATATTTAAAAATTCCAAAAGGTTGTTTGTTGTATACAAATGTGTTATGATATAGAAATGTTATATACAATTTTCTAAAAAGGAAAAGGAGAAAGATTATGAAAAGGAAAAAAATACTTAGTTTTTTACTTGCTGGTGCAATGCTTGGACAGACATTTCCGCTTGGAACAATGATTGTTTCGGCAGAAGAAAAAACAATGGTAGGAGAGGAGCAATTAACGGATAAAAAAACAGCGGCTCCGGAAAAAGACAAAGCGGTTCCGAATAAAAATCAATATAAGTATCAAAAGGATGAATTGGCAGCGTTTTGTCATTTTGGTCCAAACACTTTCACAGGAAAAGAGTGGGGAGATAATTATGGGAATACAGATCCAAATCAACTTTTTACTCTGAAAGAAAATTTTGATGCGGAGACATTAGTTAAAACAATTAAAGATGCGGGCTTTAAAAAGTTAATTATTACAGCAAAACATCATGATGGTTTCTGTCTATGGAACAGTGATTATACTACATATGATGTAGGATCGACAGACTATGCTAAGAAAAATTATGATGGCATGGGAGGTGATATTCTTGCTGAAATTTCCAAAGCCTGCTCTGATGCGGATTTAGATATGGGACTTTATCTTTCGCCGTGGGATATTCATGAACCATCTTATGGAAACAATTCTCCTGGAGATTACAATGAATTTTATAACAACCAGTTGAAAGAAATTTTGAGTAATGATAAGTACGGAAATAAAGGAAAATTTGTAGAAATTTGGATGGATGGAGCAAAAGGTGGAGGAGCAGACCCGCAGGATTATAATATTAAACAGTGGTATGATACAATTCAAGAATATGAAGGGCAAGATGGGGAATGTATGATTTTTGGTGCAGGTCCATATGCAACAGTTCGTTGGATTGGAAATGAAGATGGTGCGGCGGCAGATGAGACATGGTCAAAATCTATATTGACAGAGGATAATAAGATTAAAAATGATCCTAGCCAAAAAGCGGATGATTTTAAAGGTGACCCGACAGACCATTATTCCAATGGATATGCGGAAGGAAACAAATGGACTGTTCCGGAAGTAGATGCTCGTATTACATCTGGTTGGTTCTGGGGCAATGGAAAACATTTGCCGAAGAGCATGGAGCAGTTGTCGAATATGTACTTTAATTCTGTTGGTCATAATGCACCGCTTCTTTTGAATATTCCACCGAACAATAAGGGAACGGTAGATGATGCAATTCTTAATCGAGTGAAAGAATTTGGAAGTGCAGTAAAAGAAACATTTTCTACAAATCTTGCAAAAGGAGAAAAAGTAACCTGCACAGCAAGCGAAGTGCGTGGAAATGATAAAGCATATTCGCCAAATAAAGTTTTGGATGGCAATCAAGAGACATATTGGACGACAGATGATAAAACGGCAGCAACAGAGGCAACGTTAGAAGTGAATTTAGGCGAAACAAAGCAGTTTGATGTTGTATCAATTGAAGAGGCGATTCAATTTGGCCAAAGAATTAGTGAATTTAAAGTGGAGTATAAAAATGGGTCAGAAGGATGGAAGCTCTTTGACAAAGGAAAGACGGTTGGAGCTAAAAGACTTTGTAGAAAGAACCCAGTAAAAGCAGATAAGATTCGGATTACAGTTAAGACTTCTGAAAAAGCAGAGCATAAAGCGCCAATCATCAGCGAAGTTGGTGTATACCGTGCGGCGGCAGATTTTGCACTTGGAAATGGAATCCCGGAAGGTCTTGGTGTTATAGAGGATACAGATAGCAAATTTGAATTTAAAGGAAGTTGGGGCAATGATTCTGGAGATGCATACACAGGAGGAACAGGACGCTGGGCAAATCCTGGATCGGGAGTGGAAGCAACCGTTAAATTCAAGGGAACAAAAATATGGCTTCTTGGAACAATAGATCCAAATCATGGTACAGCGGATGTCTATATCGATAATCAATTGGTGAAAACTATTGATACTCACGGTGATACAAGAAAGTTACAGCAAAGAATTTTTGAATCAGACACGCTGTCAGATGGGGAGCATACATTGAGAATTGTTCCGAAAAATAAGGCAACAGGACTTGATGCAGCTCTTGTATTAGACAATGAAGGAAAAGGAATGTTTGATTTGTCAGCAACTTCGTTTGAAGTGAATGAAGAGTCTATGGCAGAATTCACGGTGAAGCGTCTTGGTGGCTCTAAAGGAACAGCAACTGTAAATTATGCAGTGAATCCAGGAAGTGCAATTCAAGATCACTTTAATGCAGATGCAAAGGGAACGCTTACTTTTGCGGAGGGTGAGACAGAAAAGAAATTTGAAGTTCAGATTAAGACGGTAAATGTAGATAATTTGGCGTTTACAGTAGAATTAAACAGTCCATCTCAAGGATGTATTACAGGATTTAATACACCGGCAAGAGTAGTGATTCGTGATGGGAAAACAGAAGATAAAGGCAATTATGACGAGAATAACAGATTCCAGTTCCCAAGTAAGAAAGATGCATCAGCAACTTTAGAAGCAGAATTGATGCAGCTCACAAACAATACTGAGGGAGATAATAATTGGCCGTTGCAAGTAACAGAAGAACAGACAGCTAGCAATGGTAAGTTCTTGAATTGTTTGAATTCTAACGATCAGGCTAAATTATACTATAACGCACCAAAAGCTGGAACTTATACAGTGACAGTACGTTATAGAAGTGGTGATGAACAGAATGGATTCAAATGGACAGAAGAAAATGGTAAAGTGGAAGCTGGGAATGTTACTGCAGGTGCAAGCGATCAGGCGGCTGCTTATCATGAGAAGACATTTGAAATGAAAGTGCTTACACCTGGAGAAGGTGTGTTGACTTTCGTAGGGGCAGAAGGACATAATGCACCACAGCTTGACAAGTTTGACATTGTAGCAAAAGAAGTACAGACAGTTGAGTATAATGTGACAAAAACAGCAGGAACAAATGGTTCTATCACAGGACCAGATAAAGTAGAAGCTGGAATGGATGCAACATTTACAATTACGCCAAATGAAGGCTATCGTGTTGCGGATGTAAAAGTGAATGGAGTTTCAGTGGGAGCTGTTACAACTTATACAGTGAAAAATGTAGCGGCAGATGTGAAGATTGAAGCTACATTTGTGGCAGAAGACTTCAAATATACAGAAAAGAATCCGTTTGAGTTCCCGACAAAGAAAGATGAAGTGAAGACGTTAGAGGCGGAGCATGCGACAGAATTAGTGAATAGTACGGATGCAGATTCAGATCCTAGTTGGCCACTTGAAATTGCAAAAGAAACTTGGGCAAGCAATGGTAAATATGTAAATTGTCTAGCTTATAAAGACTATATTAAATATGCTTACACAGCAAAAGCAGGTAAGTATGAAGTGAAATTAACTTATAGAAGTGGTTCGGATACAAATAAACTTGCGTGGGCAGAAAAAGATGGAAATGTTGTAGCAGGACAAACAGCTGTAGCTAATACAAACGTAAATGATTCATTGCAAGTAAAAACAACAACGTTTGAACTGGATGTGAAAAAAGATGGAGCGGGAATGCTTTCTTTCACAGCACCAGATACAGGGAAAGGACCACAGATTGATAAATTTGAGATTAAACGAATCAGTGAAACAGAGCCAGCGCCAGAAAAAGTAGATAAGTCACAGTTAAATGCGGTTATTAAAGATGCAGAAGGAAAAGACTTAGGAAACTATGAGGATGGAGCAGAAAAAGAAGCATTTAAGAAAGCATTAGAATCTGCAAAAGCAGTTGCAGGAAATGAAAAAGCAACACAGCAGGAAGTAAATGATGCAAAGGCGACACTTCAGACAGCGATGGACAAACTGGTAGAAAAGAAACCGGTAGAACCAGAAAAAGTAGATAAGTCACAATTAAATGCAGTTATTAAAGATGCAGAAGGAAAAGACTTAGGAAACTATGAGGATGGAGCAGAAAAAGAAGCATTTAAGAAAGCATTAGAATCTGCAAAAGCAGTTGCAGGAAATGAAAAAGCAACACAGCAGGAAGTAAATGATGCAAAGGCAGCACTTCAGACAGCGATGGATAAACTGGTAGAAAAGAAACCGGTAGAACCAGAAAAAGTAGATAAATCTGCCTTGCAAACATACTATGATAAGTGTGTGGAATCTTATAAAGAAGCTAAATATACAAAAGACAGTTGGAAAGAATATGCAGAAGCTTTAAACACTGCCAAAGCTGTATTGGCAAAAGAAGATGCAACACAGAAAGAAATACAACAAGCAAAAGCAGATTTGGAAAAGGCAGTCCAGAATTTGAAGAAGGTGGTAGTGGATAAGAAACCAGTTACACAAAATGGAACAACAACACAAAGTAAAGTTCCGACAACTGGAGATCCGGCATCAATCATGCTCTGGTTGGCAACAGCGGCATCTTCATTAGCTGTTTTAGGAAAAAGGAAAAATAAAGAAGATTAAAATACTTCTGTGAAAGAAGAGTGATATAGGCGGAGAGAAGAGCTTGTATCGCTCTTCTTTTTTTGGAAGAGCGGAGAAAAAATTGTGCAAAACAAACAAAAATATTGTTTAAAAACATATAAAGAAACGATTTTATAATACAAAACGATGAAAAAGTATATAAAAATCAAAGATATTGCAACAAATATTGTATTAGTGATAAAATAAGAAGCATATTGATATTAAAATTTCTGAAAAAAGAAAGGGGAACGTTATGAAAAAGAAAAAAATAGTTAGTCTTTTGATGGCAGCGCTTATGATAGGACAATTTTTACCATCGGAAACAATGACGGCGTTTGCGGGAGAAAGTGCGTTAGTGGGAAAAGAACAGTTAGCAGATCGTCATACAGTGGCGCCGAAAAAAGATAGTGTAGTGCCGAATGCAAATCAGTATGAGTATCAGAAACAAGAATTGGCGGCATTTTGCCATTTTGGTCCGAATACCTTCAATGAAATTGAGTGGGGGGAAAAATATGGAGACAAAAAGCCGGATGAGATTTTTAAATTAGAAGAAGATTTTGATGCAGATACGTTTGTAGAAGCAATCAAAGAAGCAGGATTTGAAAAATTGATTGTTACAGCAAAACATCACGATGGTTTCTGTATTTGGAATAGTAAACATACAGAGTATGATGTGGAGTCCACAAGTTATGCATCAAAGAATTATAATGGCTTAGGTGGAGATGTGTTGGCTGAGATTTCAGCGGCATGTACGAAGTATGATGTCGATATGGGACTGTATTTATCGCCTTGGGATATTCATGATGACAGTTACGGCTATAAAGATAAAGATGGAAAAGCGTTAGTTCGTCTTGTAAATGGAAAAAGTGAACCGATTGAAGGGTTAACTTGGGCTGATGTAAAAGAACGGGATGCAAAAGATTATAATGAATATTATAACAATCAGCTGGAAGAAATCTTGGGCAATCAAAAATATGGAAATAATGGACATTTTAAAGAAGTGTGGATGGACGGTGCAAAAGGAAGCGGAGCCGGATATCAGGAGTATGAATTTCAAAAATGGTTCGCTACCATTCAGAAACATGAAGGAAAAGAAGCAGGATTTGATTCAGACTGTATGCTGTTTGGGGCGGAAGCTTACACAACAGTAAGATGGATTGGAAATGAGCTCGGATATGCGAACGAAGAGACATGGTCAAAATCAAAAGTAAATTATGATAATAATACAATTGACAGTAAAAAAGTAGGCGCCTACACAGTTGGTTACGAAGACGGAAACCAGTGGACGGTTCCGGAAAGTGATGCGCGTATTACTTCCGGCTGGTTCTGGGGAACAACGAAGAATACGCCAAAGAGTGTGGAGGATCTTGCGGGAATGTATTTCAATTCTGTTGGACATAACTCGCCGCTGCTTTTGAATATTCCTCCAAATACACAGGGAAAGATTGATGAGGCAATCTTACAGAGAGTGAAAGAATTTGGACAGAACATCAAAGAAACGTTCAAATCTAACTTAGCAGCACATGGAACTGCAAAAGCAACAGAAGTGCGTGGTAATGATGTGGCTTATTCACCGGAAAATGTATTAGATGGAAAAGATGATACATATTGGACTGTGAACGATAATACGACAACAGGTCAGCTAGTAGTAGATCTTGGCGGAACGAAATCATTTGATGTTGTATCGATTGAAGAGGCGATTCAGTTCGGCCAGCGTATTAAACAGTTCAAAGTAGAGTATAGTAATGAAGGAAGTGACTGGAAAGTATTTGATCAGGGAACAACAATCGGTGCAAAGAGACTTTGCAGAGAAGGCGTTGTAAAAGCAGATAAAATTCGTATTACAGTTACAACGAGTAAAGAAGTGCCGATGATTTCGGAAGTAGGAGTATACAAAGCGACTTCTGATTTTGAGTCACCATCAGCAGCTCCGGAAGGAATGCAGGTCATTGATGAAAGAGATGAAGCATTTACATTCAGTAATGGGTGGACAAAGGAAGATGGAAGTCAATATTTGAATGGCACAAATGTGTGGGCAAAAAAAGGTGCTTCTTTTGAAATGAAATTTAAAGGATCAAAAGTATATCTTATCGGTACATTAGATTCCGGACATGGAAAGGCAACTGTGACAGTAGACGGAAAAGCAGTGGAGATTAATACGAATGCATCTAAGAGAGCGGTTGGTCAGATTATTTTCACGTCTGATGATTTGGAGGACGGAGAACATACATTGAAACTGGAAGTTACCAACAATGACAACAAAGCAATTGGTATAGAAGGTGCATATGTAATTAATAATGGCGGTCTTGGAATGGTAGGAATCGAGAAAGCAGAGTACACGATGAAAGAAGATTCTGAGATGAAGATGAAATTAGTTCGTGTCGGCGGAAGCAAGGGAGAGGCAACTGTGACAGTAGCGCCTAATCCGGGAACTGCAATTCAAGATGATTTTGATACAGAAGGAACAGCAACGGTAACATTTGCAGATGGAGAGAAAGAAAAAGACGTTGTTGTGATTACGAGACGGAATACAAAAGATACCGGAGACCAGTACTTTACAGAAGAATTATCTACAAAGAATGAAGGTCTGATTCTTGGATTTACATCGAAAGCAAAGATTACGATTTTAGATCAGGAAAGACAGCCGGAAGATGTGACAGCAGAAAAACTTCCAAAAGATGTATACAAGACAGTGACGGCGACATCGGAAGAAAAAACAGCAGAGCATAAACAGGGCATTGAGAATGCGTTTGATGAAAATCTTGACACATTTTGGCATGCACAGTGGGGGGATGCTGGAAAACTGAAAAATCATCCAAACGGAATCAGTGTTGAGATGACGCTGAAAGAAGCAAAAGAGATTGCAAAATTGACATATATTCCAAAAGCGGGAGATACTGGTACAGTTGGAAATTATATTATTGAGGCGGCAACAGGAACAGATGACGCCGGAAAGACTGTTTGGAAAGAGGTCTGCAGTGGAACATTTAAAAACCAAGGCAATTCAACAGCGGCTCAGGATGCTGTGTTCAAAGAAGTGATTAAGACAGATAAGATTCGTTTGACTGCAAAGACAATGGCAGGAGGAGAACATCCTACGGCGAGAGAGATTGCACTTTATGAAAAAGCAGAGCCGATTATGATTACAGTGACAACAAAAGCTGGAGAAAACGGTATGATTACACCGGTAACGGGCAAACTAGATGAAAATGGCACGATGAAAGTGCAGGCAGGGAAATTGAAAACATTTGCGATAAAAGCAAATGCAGGTTATTCTATCAAAGATGTGCTTGTAAACGGAAAATCAGTTGGCGCGGTAAGTCGTTATACAGTAGAATCTGATACAGATGTTACAATTGAAGCAGTATTCAAAGCATGCGAACATGAGAAAACAGAAATTCAAGGTGCAAAAGAACCAACTTGTACGGAAGATGGAGCTACAGGAAAAGTAGTATGCTTACAGTGTGGTGTAACAGTGAAAGAAAGCACAGTGATTCCGGCTTTGGGACATAAGTTTGGTCAGTGGGAAGTAGTGAAAGAGGCGACAGACAAAGAAGAAGGTTTAGAAAGAAGAGCTTGTGTTGCCTGTGGTTTTGAGGAAGAAAGAACAGTTGCCAAATTACCGACAGCAGTTGATAAATCGAAACTGCAAAAATACTACGATGAATGTATTGGATATTACAAACAGGAAGGTTATACAAAGGAGGGTTGGACGGTTTACGAAGGAGCACTTAAAAATGCAAAAGCAATGCTGGATAAAGAAAGTGCAACTCAAGAAGAAGTAGATGCTGCAATTCATCAATTGGCAGATGCGGCGGATAAACTTGTTGAGAAAACAAGTGTGACACCAAAACCTGAAAATAATAATACCAGTGGTGGTAATAACAGCAATACAAGCAGTGGAAACAAACCGGTTACGGGAGATTCCGCAACTCCGATTGTGTTACTTGCAGCAGTATTGGCATCTGTATTTGCAGTTATTCGTCAAATGAAAAAGAAAATAAGATAATTCAAAAAAAGGGAGGTGCAAACCTCCCTTTTGTAGTATGATAAGAGAAAGCATATATGTATATTTAAGGAGGGAGTCTTGTGGAAGAACTTACAAGGCTGATTCGGTCAGATATGAGACCCGCACTCGGAGTGACAGAACCGGGGGCGATTGCATTTGCAGCTGCGAAGGCGAGAAGTTATACAAGCGGCGAAGTTATATCTGTCACGGTGAAGTTGAATAGCGGCATGTATAAGAATGCATTTACATGTGGAATTCCAAACAGTAGAGAAGTTGGGAGCGAGTTTGCAGCGGCACTCGGAGCAATTGCTGGAAATGAAGAATTGGGATTGGAATCGCTTTCAGATGTAAAGCAAAAGGACGCAGAAAGAGCAGAAAAACTTGTGAAACAGGGAAAAGTGCAGGTTATACTTCAGGATATTTCTAGTAGAATATTTATAGAAGTGGAAGTAAAGACAAAGCTTGATCAGGCAGTTGTGACAATTGAAGATACACACACGAATATTACTGGAATTGTAGTAAATGGAGAAGTGCGTTTTGCTAACTCAAAAGAGAAAACAAAAGGTGGAGAGGCAGAAGAAAAACCGCAAATTCACAGGTATACATTTCGGCAGCTATGCGAGTATGCAGATATTGCAGATGTGTCGGAACTGGAATTTATATGGGAGGCATATCGTGTGAATTTGGAGCTGTTTGAAGCGGGGATGACCAGTGAAAGAACGACATTTGCAAAATCTTTGTTAAGAAAAAATGGAGGAATGGTTTTTTCTGGAGAGGAAAAAAAGACAGCGTCACTTCTTTGTAATGCGGCGATTGAGGCGAGAGTGATTGGTTTGGATAAACCGGCGATGAGTATTACAGGGTCGGGAGCGCATGGAATTATTGCGACGATGCCGCTGTATGCAGCCTATAAAGTAAATGGATATTCAAAAGAACAGCTTCTGCGGGCGACCGCATTGAGTTATTTGATCTGTATGTATATCAAAGAATATTCCGGAAAACTGTCTGCATTTTGTGGCTGTGCCATTGCGGCGGGGACCGGAATGGCTTGCGCACTTGTGTATCTGCGTGGAGGAACCGTAGAGATGATGGAACATACGATTAATAATATGGCAGGAAGTATTACGGGAATGATCTGCGATGGCGGAAATCAAGGGTGCACGATGAAAGGGATTGCGGCTGTAGATGCGGCATATCAATCGGCGGAGCTTGCGATGGACGGCGTCTATATTGACGATGTGCATGGAATTATCGGAAATACACCAGAGGAGACAATGCGGAATATGGGAGAGATTGCCTCGCCGGGAATGATAGGAACTGAGAAAACAATTTTGGACATTTTACAGAGAAAGGGAAACAGGTGATTCAGATGTATCAGGCAGAGAAAAACAGATATGAAACGATGAATTATAATCGATGTGGTAAGAGTGGGTTGAAACTTCCAGAGGTTTCGCTCGGTCTGTGGCATAATTTTGGAGATACCGGAAATTTTGAAACGATGAAACAGATGTGTTTTACGGCATTTGACAACGGAATCACACATTTTGATCTGGCAAACAATTACGGACCGGAACCGGGAAGTGCAGAGAAAAATTTCGGGCGTATTTTGAAGAAGGAGATGAAAGCGCATCGAGATGAAATGATCATCAGCACGAAGGCAGGGTATTTGATGTGGGACGGGCCTTATGGCGACTTTGGAAGCCGCAAATATATGCTGGCAAGTCTGGATCAGAGCCTAAAGAGAATGGGGCTTGAGTATGTCGATATTTTTTACCATCACCGTATGGATCCTGAGACGCCGCTTGAAGAGTCGATGGGAGCGCTTGACACCGCTGTTAAGAGTGGAAAAGCTTTGTATGCGGGAATATCTAATTACGATGGGGAGACGATGAAAAAGGCATGTGCGATTTTGAAAGATTTGAATTGTCCGTTTGTAATTAATCAAAACAGATACTCTATTTTTGACCGTACGATTGAGGAAAATGGATTGAAAGCGGCAGCGCGAGAAGAGGGAAAAGGAATCATCGCATTTAGCCCGCTGGCACAGGGAATGCTGACAGACCGCTATCTGAATGGGATTCCACAGGACAGCAGAATCCGTACCGATGGAAGATTTTTACAGGAGAAGACAGTGCAAGCGAAGATGCAGAAAATTCAGCAATTGAATGAAATTGCAAAAGAGCGCGGAGAAAGTCTTGCACAGATGGCGCTGAAATGGGTGCGAAAAGATGAGGATGTGACAAGTGTTCTGATTGGTGCATCGAAACCAGAACAGATTTTGGAGAATTTAAAAGTGCTTGAAAGTGCAGCGTTTACGAAGGAAGAGTTAGAAAAAATAGATGAGATTGTATTGAAGGAGAATTAGTATGAAACTTCAGGAATTTTATGAGGGTCAGGCATTTGACGCATATGAATATTTTGGAGCACATGAAGAAAAAGACGGAGTGATGTTTCGGACTTACGCACCGGGGGCGTCTAAAGTTACGGTGTTTGGAGAATTTAATCAATGGACGGAAGAGGAAATGATTCCGCTTGAAAAAAGCGGAGTTTATGAACTGAAATGTGAGTGGGCAAAAGTCGGGATGATGTATAAATATGTGATTTATACGAAAGAAGGGTGGAGAGTAGAACATTGTGATCCGTATGGTTTCGGTATGGAACTTCGACCGAACAGCGCTTCTTATATTGTGGATTTGTCGGAATACAGATTTCACGATGAAGTGTGGATGAAAAACAGAGACAAAAATTATAACAGACCGCTTAATATTTATGAAGTGCATCTCGGTTCATGGAGAACAAATGAGAAAGATGAAAATGGCTGGTATCGCTATCATGAGATTGCAGATAAATTGATTGCACATGCGAAAGAGAATGGGTATACACATCTGGAATTTCTTCCGCTCAGCGAACATCCGGCAGACTGTTCATGGGGGTATCAGAATACAGGATATTTCAGTCCTACATCACGTTATGGAACTGCAAGAGATTTGATGGAGCTGGTGGATAAATGTCATCAGGCGGGAATCGGCGTGATTATGGATTTTGTTCCGATTCATTTTGCGACGGATTATTATGGACTGGCAAAATATGATGGAACAGAGTTGTATGAGTATGTGCAAAGTGATGTGACAGACAGTGAGTGGGGAACAAGAAATTTTGATTATTCCAGACGGGAAGTCTGCTGCTTTTTGCAGTCTGCCGCAAATTACTGGCTGAAAGAGTATCATTTTGACGGAATACGAATGGATGCAATCAGCCGTGCGATTTACTGGCAGGGAGAGCCGGATCGGGGCGTGAATCCTTGTGCGCTTACATTTATGAAAAATATGAATGCAGGATTGCAAAAACTGCATCCGACTGCGATGCTCATTGCAGAAGATTCGACAACGTTTTTGAAAGTGACGGCTCCTGTAGAATACGATGGACTGGGATTCGATTATAAATGGGATCTTGGCTGGATGAACGATACGTTGAATTATTTTAAAACTCCGCCAAAAGAACGACCGGAGCATTATTACAAATTAAAATTTTCAATGGATTATTTTTACAATGAACTTTATCTTCTTGCACTGTCGCACGATGAAGTTGTCCATGGAAAAGCGACAATTATACAGAAGATGTGGGGAGATTATGAAGATAAATTCAGCCAGTGCCGTGCATTTTATTTGTATATGATGACCCATCCGGGGAAAAAGTTGAATTTCATGGGAAATGAGATTGCACAGTTCCGAGAGTGGGATGAAAAGCGGCAGCAGGATTGGGAGTTACTGAAATTTCCGATGCACGATGGATTTTATCACTATATTCGGAAGTTGAATGAGTTGTATTGTCAGGAGGAACAGCTTTATAAAGATGAGTATGACAGAGAGATGTTTCGTTGGCTTGTGGATGATGCGACGGAGCAGTCTGTGTATGCTTACGAGCGGGGAAAAGGAGAGAAGACGCTTGTGGCAGTGTTTAATTTTTCAGATGAAGAGCAGGAATGTGTCATAGAAGAGGCGGAAAACCGAATACTTGAGGAATGCATGAACAGTGACTGGCATATTTACGGCGGAAGTACAGAGAAGAAAATAGAAGTGATTCGGGACGGAGAGATTGTATTGGCACCATTTAGTGGAAGATTTTTTTGGAGTGAAAAAGAGGTTTGATATTAATAAACATTATAAGAACTTATTAGTAAATTGTAATACAATAAGAAGAAGTTATAAGCTATAATAAAAAAGAAGAAGTTGAGAAACGATTATCACAAGATAAAAGGAGAATGTTCATGGAAATGTTATCAATCGAAAAAGAGCTACAGGGAAATGCTTATCCGGGGCGTGGAATTATTATTGGAAAGACGCCGGACGGAAAGAAAGCAGTGACTGCATACTTCATTATGGGAAGAAGTGAGAACAGTAGAAATCGTGTATTCGTAGAGGAGGGAGAAGGAATCCGCACGCAGGCATTTGATCCTTCCAAATTAACAGATCCAAGCTTGATTATTTATGCGCCGGTAAGAGTGTTGGGAAATAAGACAATTGTGACAAACGGTGACCAGACGGATACTATCTACGAGGGAATGGACAAGCAGCTGACGTTTGAGCAGTCTCTCAGAAGCAGAGAATTTGAGCCGGATGCACCGAACTATACACCTCGTATTTCCGGAATTATGCACATTGAAAATGGAACATACAATTATGCAATGTCCATTTTGAAAAGCAATAATGGGAATCCGGATGCATGCAACCGTTATACATTTGCATATGAGAATCCGGTAGCAGGAGAAGGACATTTTATTCATACATATAAATGCGATGGCAATCCGCTTCCAAGTTTTGAAGGTGAGCCAAAATTAGTTGGGATTTTAGACGATATGGAGGCATTTACGGAGATGCTTTGGAACAGTCTGAATGAAGACAACAAAGTTTCGTTATTTGTGCGTTATATTGATATTGCAACAGGAAACTATGAGACAAAGATTGTAAACAAGAATAAGTAGGAGCGAGACAGATGAAAGAATTAGAATTAAAATACGGATGTAACCCAAATCAGAAACCATCTAAGATCTATATGGAAAACGGAGAACTTCCAATCAAAGTATTGTGCGGAAAACCGGGATACATCAACTTTTTAGATGCATTTAACGGCTGGCAGTTAGTGAGAGAATTGAAGAGGGCAACCGGACTTCCGGCAGCAACTTCTTTCAAACACGTATCACCTGCAGGAGCAGCCGTTGGACTTCCATTAGATGAGACATTGGCAAAAATCTATTGGGTAGACGACATGGGAGAACTTTCACCACTTGCGTGTGCATACGCAAGAGCAAGAGGTGCGGACAGAATGTCTTCTTTCGGAGATTTTATTTCTCTGTCAGATGTGTGTGATGTTGCAACCGCAAAATTAATTAAACGCGAGGTATCAGACGGTGTCATCGCACCGGGGTATGAACCGGAAGCGTTAGAACTTTTAAAACAGAAGAAAAAAGGAAATTATGCGATCATTGAGATCGATCCAAATTACGAGCCGGCTCCAATCGAACATAAAGAAGTGTTCGGAATTACATTTGAGCAGGGAAGAAATGAGCTTGTGATTGATGATGAATTATTATCGAATGTCGTGACAGAGAATAAAGAAATTACAGAACAGGCAAAAATTGACCTTGCCATTGCTTTAATTACATTAAAATATACACAGTCAAATTCTGTATGCTATGCAAAAGATGGCCAGGCAATTGGTATCGGTGCCGGACAGCAGTCACGTATCCACTGTACACGTCTTGCTGGACAAAAAGCAGATAACTGGTGGCTTCGTCAGTCTCCACAGGTACTGGGACTTCAGTTCGTAGACAGCATCGGAAGAGCAGACAGAGACAATTCAATTGACTTATATATCGGAGATGAATATGAAGATGTACTTGCAGAAGGAACATGGCAGAATATCTTCAAAGTAAAACCGCCGGTATTTACAAGAGAAGAAAAACGTGCATGGTTAGATAAGCTGGAAGATGTAGCATTAGGCTCAGATGCGTTCTTCCCGTTTGGAGATAATATCGAACGTGCTCACAAAAGCGGTGTGAAATATATTGCGCAGCCGGGAGGATCCGTTCGTGACGACAATGTAATCAGCACATGTGACAAATATAATATGGCGATGGCGTTTACAGGAATCAGACTGTTCCATCACTAAATCGAAACAAAAGCTGCAGTAGAACGTGTTTCCACTGCGGTTTTTTATTTGTTCTTTTATGTGATTAGAAAAAAATATTTGTGCAAAAAGAACAAAAAAACAAAATATTATTTGAAATAATATACAAAAGCGATATAATAAAACTTGAAGCAAAATAATTGTTGGTTGAATTGCTGAAAAGGAGGAGAAGGGAATGCAAAAGAGACGAAGAATTATTGCAATTGTGTTAACGGCAGCCTTGAGCGGAACGATGCTCCCGGCAAACAGTCTGACCATGTATGCAGCCGACAAACTATCGCCGGCAAAATCTATTAGGGCAGATGTGGATAAGACGAAGTTCACACACAAAGAGTGGACAGGAACGGACTACACAGATGTAGAGGGCAAAAAAGTAACTGGAGAGGACGTATTTGGAATTAATCGTGAGGATGCAACGACAACATTGATTCCATATCAGGATATTGCCTCTGCATCGGCGGCGGTTTGGGATTATAATGCCAGAGAAGGATCGGAATATTTTAAACTTCTCACAGGAGACAGAGAAGACTGGGATTTAACTGTCGTGCAAAATCAGGAACAGGCTCAGAAATTTATGGGAGCAAACGGATTCATGACGAAAGAATTCCAGAAAGACGAGGCAGACGGATGGAAGACTGTTCAATTGCCTAAGAGCTGGACAAGGGACGATTTTGACTTTTCTATCTATACGAACGTACAGATGCCATGGCAGTCAAAATATGATCAGAATGTGTCTGTGCCAAATGCGCCGACAAATTACAATCCGGTTGGTCTGTATCGGAAAACATTTAATGTAGATGATAAAATGTTGGAAGATAACCGGAGAGTATATGTGAACTTCCAGGGGGTGGAATCTGCATATTATGTGTACGTAAATGGAAAAGAAGTCGGATACAGCGAGGACAGTTACAGTCCACATCGCTTTGATATTACGGACTATCTTCAGGAGGGGGAAAACCTTCTTGCCGTGAAAGTGCATAAGTTCTGTGACGGAACATGGTTTGAAGATCAGGATATGATTTATGACGGCGGTATTTTTCGTGATGTCTATCTGACAAGTGCACCGCTTGTTCAGATTCACGATTACACAGTTCGGACAGATTTGAATTCAGACTATACTGCTGCAAATTTGAAATTATCAGTGGATGTGCGAAATTTATCATCAGCGGCTCAAGACGGATA
Organism: Coprococcus phoceensis; assembly: GCF_900104635.1. NCBI lineage: Bacteria > Bacillati > Bacillota > Clostridia > Lachnospirales > Lachnospiraceae > Coprococcus > Coprococcus phoceensis. The sequence goes on along the minus strand of NZ_FNWC01000007.1, from coordinate 2,092,746 downwards.
CAGCATTGATGTAAAAGCGCTTGATCAAGCCGGAAATGATATTTTAGGCGGAGTCAATGTTCCGGTTTCTGAGGTCGCATCGACGGAGACAGGAACGGTAGAGATAAATCAAAAAGTGAAGAATCCCAAATTGTGGTCAGCTGAGAATCCAAATCTGTATGCGTTAATTCTCACGTTAAAAGACCCTTCTGGAAAGGAAGTGGAGACACTTTCAGCTCAGCTTGGTTTCCGTGAAATTGAATTCACATCTACAGAGGTGGATAGCAATTACAGAGTGACGACAAAAGAATGGGAGCCAGTTAAGATTAATGGCGAGAGACTGCTTTTAAAAGGTGCAAACCGTCACGACACTGACCCATTCTATGGAAAAGCGGTTCCACAGGATACAATACTTGAAGATGTCACATTGATGAAGCAGAATAACTTAAATGCAATTCGTACGTCTCACTACAGCAATGATGATTATCTTTACTGGCTGTGTAACTCATACGGCTTGTATATGATGGGCGAGACAAACATGGAAAGTCATGCGATCATGGGAAACAGCAATGCGATGGGATTATTCTATGAGCTTGGCATGGATCGAACAGAGACAGCGTATGAGCGGTTAAAAAATAATCCGGCGATCGTAATCTGGTCTATCGGAAATGAGATGGTTTATACTTCAGATGCGAACCATTCAAACGGTTTGTTCCGTGATATGATCTGGTACTTCAAAGACAATGACCCTACAAGACCGGTACACAGTGAAGGTCAGACGGACAGTATGGGTGTAGACATGGGAAGTAACATGTATCCAAGTGTAGGTACCGTTCAGGGAAGAGCAGGAGAAGGGAAAATTCCATATGTAATGTGTGAGTATGTTCATGGTATGGGAAACTCAATTGGAAACTTGAAAGAGTACTGGGATGCAGTGAGAAGTTCTGAGAATATGCTCGGCGGATTTATCTGGGACTGGGTAGACCAGGCGAGAGCGGTCGATTTGAATGATCTTGGTTCTACTTATAAGATGACAGACAAAACAGGTGTGAGCGGAGAGGCAGTTGGATACGAAGAAGACTGGAAGAACGATGCAGGAAAAGAAAGTCTGAATGGCGGTAAATCATTCTCAGGCTACACTGTTATGGAAGACAATGAGAAATATAATGCGGCGCTTTCAGGAACTGGAAAAGAATTTACGTTTGAGGTAATGGTAAAACCGGCATCTACATCACAGAACAGTGTACTTCTTTCCAAAGGAGATACACAGGTTGCATTGAAGACACAGAGCAGTGGAAGTGGATTGGAATTCTTCGCGTATAACAACGGAAGCTGGAAGAGTACATCCTGTGGATTCCCAGAGGATTGGACAGGTAAATGGCATCAAGTAGTCGGTGTATATGACAAAGGTAATTTAAAGATTTATGTAGATGGAGAAAAACTTTCAGAAAATACGGTGCAAGATAGTATTGCTTCAAGCAGCAGACCGGTTGGTATCGGATATGATGCGGAAAAAGGACGAAAAGTGGACGGAGAAATTTCAATTGCACGTATTTACAATAAAGCGTTAAGTGCAGAGGAAATTAACGGACAGAGAAAAGCAGTTCCAGATATCGCAACGGATGACAGCAGTGTACTGCTTTGGATGGATTATGCGGATGAGCATGAGACAGCACAGGTTACAGGATGGGATTATTACGCAACAGAAGAGGCTCATACAAACCTGTATTCAGAGGAAATCAAAGGAAAATTCTATGGATACGGCGGTGACTGGGGAGACTCTCCAAACGATGACAGTTTCTGTCAGAATGGTATTGTAAGTCCTGACCGTACACCACAACCGGAACTGGCAGAAGTAAAATACCAATATCAGAATTTCTGGTTCAGTGCAGATGTTGCAGATTTAGATGTACGCCAGGTAAATGTGTATAATGAAAATAATTTTAAGAATCTGAATGAGTATGATGTATCATGGTCATTGTTAGAAAATGGTCTTGTTATTCAGGAAGGCAAAGTGGAAGATGTTGATGTTGCTCCGCAGTCTACAGGAAAAATATCAGTACCATTTACAATGCCTGAGACAATTGATGCAGGAAATGAATATCATTTGAACATTTCTGTAACTTTAAAAGAAGATACAGAATGGGCGAAGGCAGGAGCTGAAATGTCCTGGTCACAGATTTCTGTTCCGGTGACAGTAGAGCAGGCTGCCCCTGTGATCAGTGAAGAAAAAGTGACAGTTGCAGAGGATGATGCAGCTTGGAATGTGACAGGAAATAATTTTAGTTTTGCAATTGAAAAAGCAACAGGTACATTGAAAAACTATACATATAACGGTGATATGCTTGTGGAGGAAGGACCGGCTCCGAACTTCTGGAGAGGCACGGTAGAAAACGATAAGACTGCGTTTGACTGGAATTGGGCAAATGCGGCAAAAACAATAAACGTTGAAGAGATTACAGTAGTTGAGAATGAAGCAGGTCAGCAGGTGATTACAGCGAATTTAGTATTCCCTACAGCAGGAAATACGAAAGAGACCATCGTTTACACAGTAAACGGAAACGGAGAAGTAACTGTGAAGATGTCTGTGGATGCAACAAAGAGCGGAATGGGCAATTTCCTTCGTGTTGGTTCTATGATGACACTTCCGGAAGGCTACGAGAATGTAACATGGTACGGAAATGGACCTGTTGAAACATTCAACGACAGAAAGACAAATGGAAGACAAGGTGTTTGGGAAAATACGGTATCTGAATTCTTCTTCCCATATTTGAAAGTAGATGATTCTGGAAACTTAACATATGTAAAATGGATCTCTGTAGATAATGGGGAAAATGCACTTTTAGTTTCTGCGAAAGATACAGTAGAAGCAAGTGCGCTTCACTTTACACCGGATGACATCAATGCGGTAGATCATGTATATGGATTAACGCCAAGAAAAGAGACGATCTTGAGTGTGAACTATGGTTCACTCGGAACAGGTGGAGCTACATGTGGTCCTGGACCTCTTACTCAGTATCAGCTGCCATCCAGCCGAGTTTACGAGTGGGAATTCACAATGATTCCGGCAAAAGCAGATGCAGATGCGCAGGCATTGACAGAGATGGCAAAACCTTATCATCAGGTTTCTTCATTTAACCGTGAAGACTATGACAAAGAGTATGCAGCAGAATTGATTGAAAAAATTGATTCCTTCGTTGCATACAGCTATGACCAGTTAGAGGAAGTAGAGGAATTACAGGCTGATGTGAATGCGATGACAGAAGCGCAGGCTGCAATCGTAAACAAAGATAAAGACAGAAGCAAATTAGTAAAGGAATATGTGGAGGCAGTCAAAGCCTTAGAAAACAAAGAAACTTATATTCAGGATGAGAGCAACAATGCTCTGGAAGTTCCATATGAGTCTTCAGCGAAATTCAAAAAGAATGGAGAGACCGTCGTTATGAATGGAAAACTCGCAGTTCCATTTAACGATGTTCTGGATCCTGTTTTTGAGGGAGATGCATCATTCTCCGTAGAAGTGAATGTGACACCTACAGGAAGCCGCGACTACAATATGTTCACAGGTAAAGGCGATAATGCATTTGCACTTCGTATCCGCGGAACAGAGAGCTTAGATTTCCATATTTATGCAGGCGGAAGCTGGAGAAGTATTGAATACGCAATTCCGGAAAATGAAAGAGCAGACTGGCTCGGAAAAGAACATCAGGTAATCGGTGTATATGACCATGAAGCACATAAAATTCAGTTCTATGCTGATGGAGAATTAAAGAAAGAAACAGCAACTAACACAAATGAGGGTGTGGCACATTCTGATTACAATCTTACAATCGGTGCATGTCCGTCGACAGGAAGATCTTCAGCTGCTGACTTTACATCTCTTCATGTTTACAACAGAGCGCTTTCAGCAGAGGAAGTGAAAGCTCAAAACAGCGAGCAGTTAGCAGTTCAACCGACAGATGAGGCAGTGGCATTGTGGCTTGACATGGAAAACATTCAATTCCACGATAAAGAAAATATTTATCAGGTAGAAATTGATCCGGCAAAAGCAGCAATTGAAGTTGGAAATGAAAAAGAATTTACACTTGTACCGGACAATGCAGATGCAAAAGTGACAAGCGTAAGATGGTCTGTTTTAGATGCAGACGGATTTGATGCAGATGGGGTTAAAGTACAATACAGTGCGAAAGATTACACGAAGGCAACAGTAGTAGTTTCAGAAGAAGCACAGGCAGGCGAATATGTACTGAAGGCAGAAAATGTAAATGGAGAAGAAGAATTGATGGCAGAGGCTCAGATTACTGTCACAGCAAAACCTGAGCAGGAAGACCAGATAATCTTTGATTCAAGCAAGAATAAACTGGACACAGTTCTTCCGGACACAGCACAGTTTACAGAAGGTGAATCGGGAGAAGTGGGTGCTTTGAAGGGATACTTCTCTGTAGATGATGAAAATAAAGTGGTAAACGATGCTATCTCAGGCAAAAATGCGTTTACTGTATCATCGAGAGTTTATGTTCCAGCATCCGTAAAATCTACTGACACAGGTGTATGGGACAAAGATAACCCGCACGAAAAACATAATATGATTGCAAGTATGGGTGACAACAGTTTTGCTTACCGTATCTACTACGATAAGAACAGAAAGGATATTCATATTGATGCATTTATCAGTGATGGAAGTTCATGGCTGCAGGCAACGACAGGACAGCTTCCGAGTGATTTCTTTGATAAATGGCACACATTATCCGTATCTTATGATGGTAAAACATTGAAAGTATATGTAGATGATGCAGTGACGGAAAAAGCAGGAGAAAAATCTGTTCAGAAGAGTGAGAATACATTCTCTGTAGGTTACGAGCCACAGAAAGAGGGAAGAAAATCTGAACTCACATTTGAGCAGGTACGGGTATTTAATCAGGCATTGACAGCAGAACAGTTGAATGAAGCAACTGATCCGAATGCAGAAAATGTTGTACTCTGGCTTGACTTTGATGTCAAAGAAGACGATTCGGCAACAGAAGCAGATAAGCTGAATTTACAGAATCTGATCAATGAATGTAAAGACATGAAAGAAGCAGATTACTTTGGAAAAGGCTGGACAGAAATGCAGACAGCACTAGGTGCAGCAGAGGACGTATTACAGAAAGATGCGCCTACAAAAGAGGAAGTAAAGAACGCTTATGATGCATTGAGAGATGCGAAAGGTCAGCTTGTATTCATTGGTGATTTGAAAGCAGTCGTTGATGGCGCAAAAGAAATCGTTGAAAACAAAGATTCTTACACGAAGGACTCTTACGAAGTATTCGAGACAGCATTAAATGCAGCAAAAGCAGTTCTTGAAAAGGAAGAATCTACTCAGGAAGAAGTCAACAATGCGAAGATCGCACTGTTAGATGCACAAAATAAACTTGTGAAAAAAGCAGATATCACTACTTTGAAAGAGGCGATTGCGAAAGCAGCAGAGATCAAAGAAGAAGAGGTTACTCCATCTTCATGGGAGAGAGTTCAGGCAGCGAAAGCAGCAGCAGAAAAGGTAGTTGCAGATTTTGAAAAAGATGAGACAAGTGTAACACAGAGTCAGATTGACGCAGCTGCAAAAGCGCTTCAGGATGCACTGGATTCTGTGCAGAAACGTGCAGACTTCACAGCACTTCAAGAAGCTGTGGACCGCATCAGCAAATTGCAGCTGGACGGCTACACAGAGGAAAGCGTAAAAGTGTTGAAAGATGCATTAAAAGAAGCAGAGGCTGTTTTGGAAGAACAGGAAGCAACTCAGAATACAGTAGATGAGATGTTGACAAAATTACTTGCGGCAGAGGAAGCTCTGACAAAAGAGGAAACAATTGAGAAAGCAGATTTGGAAGATTTGATCAACTATGCAAAAGCACAGCAGAGCAAAGAGGAATACAAATATTTGGTTCCGGTAGTGAAGGAAAGATTTGAGAAGGCTTTGGCAGAGGCAGAGACAATCTACGGAAAAGCAGATGCAACTCAGGAAGAAGTGAATGTAGCTTATGACAAACTGCTTCAGATGGTTCACTATCTTGACTTCACCGGAAACAGTGAGTCATTAAAAGTATTGGTGGACGCAGCAAAAGGCTTGAATGAGAAACTTTACACAGAAAAATCATGGGCAGTGTTTGAAGATGCATTGACAAAAGCAGAAGCTGTACTTGCAGATACAAATGCATTGCAGGAGGAAATCGATGCAGCGAGAGAGGCATTGCATAAGGCGATGGATCAGCTTGTCAAGGTTCCGGTAGATAAGTCAAAACTTCAGACACTGGTAGAAAAATCTAAGAAGTATGAAGACAAATTGAAAGAATACACTCCTGAGACAGGAGAAATATTCAAGGGCGCATTGGATTATGCAAGAGAGATTCTCGCAAATAAAGATGCAACTCAGGAAGAAGTCGATGCAGCATACAATGCATTGCAGAATGCAATCTTTGGATTAAGACTAATTCCGGATAAAGATAAGTTAGATGATTTGATCAAAGAAGCAGAAAAGACAGATTTTGAAAAATATACAGAAGAATCCGGGGTAGTCTTAAGAACAGCAATCGCAAATGCGAAAGCAGTGTTTGCAGACGAGAATGCAACAGAGACTGATGTAAAAAATGCAGAAAAAGAACTGAAGACAGCAATGAAGGGCTTGAAAGTTGCTTCGAATGATGAAAAAGACAATCAAGGAAACAGTAATGGCGGAACATCTGCAAGTAAAGCAGATGAGAATTCACCGAAGACAAGAGATGCCGCTCCTGTAGCAGCAACAGGTGCCGTAATGCTAGCTGCATTCGCACTGGTAGTTGCAATGAGAAAGAGACGGTAGTTGACTGATTGGGGACGTAGTAAAATTGAATTTTACTACGTCCCCAATTGACATTAGCCCTGTCCCTTTTTGAAAAAAGTAGTTGTATATTTTATGGCATGAGTATATAATAAAAAAGGTTGGAAAACTGATTGTGCAAAAAAAGCGGCGAATAAGCCAAATTTATGGAGGGAATTAATATGGGAAAATATTTTGGAACAGACGGATTTCGCGGAGAAGCAAATGTGGTTCTGACAGTAGAGCATGCTTTTAAAGTAGGTAGATTTCTAGGATGGTATTATGGTCAGGAACATAAAGCGAGAGTTGTCATCGGAAAAGATACAAGAAGAAGCAGTTATATGTTTGAGGACGCTCTGTCGGCAGGGCTTACTGCATCCGGTGCAGATGTGTATCTTTTGCATGTAACGACAACACCGAGTGTTTCGTATGTGACACGTACAGAAGATTTCGATTGTGGAATTATGATTTCCGCAAGCCACAATATTTTCTATGATAATGGAATTAAAGTCATCAATGCAAAAGGACATAAACTGGAAGCAGAAGTAGAAGAAAAAATTGAGTCATATATTGATGGAACAGGGGGAGAGATTCCATACGCAACACGCGATGCAATTGGGCGCACGGTAGACTATTCGGCTGGAAGAAATCGCTATATTGGACATTTGATCGCGATGGCAACTCGTTCTTTCAAAGATAAACGTGTGGGGCTTGATTGTTCAAACGGAAGTGCATCTTCGATTGCGAAAAGTGTATTTGATGCGTTGGGAGCAAAGACATACGTGATCAACAGTGAGCCGGATGGAACGAACATCAATAGAAACTGTGGATCTACACATATTCATGTATTGCAGGAGTTTGTGAAAGAAAAGAAATTAGATGTAGGTTTTGCTTACGATGGAGATGCGGACAGATGTCTTGCGGTAGATGAAAATGGTAATGAAGTTGATGGGGATCTTATTCTCTATGTATGCGGAAAATATTTGAAAGAACAGGGAAGACTGAACAATGATACAATTGTAACGACAATCATGTCAAACCTGGGATTATATAAAGCATGTGATAAAGCTGGAATCAAATATGAAAAGACTGCAGTTGGAGATAAATATGTATATGAGAACATGGTGCAGAACAACCATTGTCTCGGAGGAGAGCAGTCAGGGCATATTATTTTCAGCAAATATGCGACAACAGGTGATGGTATCTTAACTTCGTTATTGTTGATGGAAGTTATGCTGGAAAAGAAACAGACACTTGCAAAGCTAACAGAAGAAGTGAAGATTTATCCACAGCTTTTGAAAAATGTAAGAGTATCTGATAAAAAGACAGCAAGAGAAAATGCAGAAGTCATAAAGGCGGTGGAAGCAGTGACGGAGGCACTTGGAAATGATGGACGTATTTTGGTACGTGAAAGTGGAACAGAGCCGGTAATTCGTGTGATGGTGGAAGCATCTACAGATGAACTGTGTGAAAAATATGTAAATCAGGTTGTTGAGGTAATGCATCAGCAAGGACTGATTGTAGGATAAGTCAGAAGAGGGAAAGTAGCGATTCATAGAAGTAGCTGCTTTCCCTAAAATTATCTCTACATAATAACAAATTAATATATTGATATATTGTTTGTTGGGTGATAATATAAAAAATAAAAACAGATTTAGAAAACCATTGCTTAAAGGAGAGGATAACTATGAAAAAGCAAGAGTTACAACATGTTTTTGGAAAGATTTAAAATTCCATTTATATTTTTGTGGGTAGTTTTACTCTTTGAGCCTGTTTTTGTTTCATATTTGGAAAGTAGAGATCAAGATCCCTTTGTTACTGGCAAAACAGAGCGGCTAGGGTGGTAAATAGTTTTACTACCCCAGCTGTTGCAATACAAAGGAACTTCTATGATAATGATGGGCGAAAGACTTGAGAAAAACAAGCTTTTCGCCCTTGCTTTATTTATATAGCCCTATACGTTATGAAATCCTTTTCCGATAATCTCGCTTGTGTTAGAAATCAAAATGAATGCTCCAGGCTCTTGCTGCTTAATAAAATTACGAAGCTTAATAGCCTGCTGGCGGTTCAGTGCAGTAAAAATAATATAGCGGTGTTCACCGGAAAATGCGCCCTGAGCATCCACAATCGTTGCACTTCTCATCAAATCATGTGTGATGAAGTCACAAATGGGTTCGGGATGGCTGCATACAACATTGAAATATTTTGAAAGATTAAAACTTTCGATAAAGTTATCAATCATAAAAGAGCGAATAGACAATCCAAGCAAAGAATATAGACCGGTTTTAATGTCAAAAATAAAGAAACCGGCAATGGTAAATGCCAAATCTGTCAAAAGCAATGCTCGTCCGATGTTGATGCTCGTATATTTTTTAAAAATCGCAGCAATGACATCTGTACCACCACTGGAAGAACCAATGTTAAAAAGTACAGCAGAGCTGAATGCGGGAAGTGCGATTGCAAAGGCAAGTTCCAGCATCGGCTGATCTGTCAGCGGATGGGACATAGGAAAAATACGCTCCAGTAATGATAAAAGCACTGAGAGTAAAATACTACAGTAAGCAGTAGTCAGTGCAAATGTTTTACCGAGAACGATAAGTCCAATCAGTAAAAGGAGCATGTTCATAATAAAGGTAAAATCACTGGCGGACATCACGCCTGTTTTGGCAACTAAAACAGCAAGACCTGTAATGCCTCCAAATGTGAAATTGTTGGCAAATTTGAAAAAGTAAATTCCGATTGCCATTACCAATATACTTCCAGTCAACAGGAAAAAGGATTTTGATTTTTCTTTCATTTGATGTTTTCTCCGTATTCTATTTCTATTCATACGAATTGTAACGCTAGAAACATAAAAAGTCAACGCATTAGAGTGCATAATATGGTAACAATAGAAATAGAAGAGGAGGGATATAAAAATGAACAGATATTTGGCGATTACAGACGTATACGCAAGAGAAATATTAGATTCCAGAGGGAATCCTACAATAGAAGTAGAAGTTTTGGCGGGAGATGAGTTCCTGGGGAGGGCAGCAGTGCCGTCAGGAGCATCTACCGGACAATACGAAGCTGTGGAACTGCGAGATAGAGAGGAGAGGTATGGCGGACTCGGAGTACAACGGGCGGTGGATCATGTCAACACAAAGCTTGCACAGGCGGTCATTGGTCTGAATGTATTCGATCAAGCGCATTTGGATCAAGTGCTTTTAAAAACGGATGGGACACAAAACAAGAGTAATATGGGGGCGAATGCGTTGCTTGGGGTTTCGATGGCTGCTGCGAGAACAGCGGCAAAAGCGTTGCGTATTCCGCTTTATGCCTATCTTGGAGGAGTCAATGCGAAAAAAATGCCGGTTCCGATGATGAATATTTTAAATGGAGGACGGCACGCAGATAATACGATTGATTTTCAAGAATTTATGATCATGCCGGTCGGTGCGTGTTGCTTTCGAGAGGCACTTCGGATGTGCTCAGAAATTTATCACGCGCTAAAGGCATTGCTAAAAGAGCAGGGTTACAGTACAGCGGTGGGGGATGAAGGTGGATTTGCACCTGATTTTAAAGATGCAAAAGAAGCATTACAGTTTATTGTAGATGCGGTAAGAAAGGCAGGATATGAGCCGAGAAAAGATATTGTGATCGCATTGGATGCGGCCGCGACAGAGTTCTACAACAAAGATTTTAAAAAATATGTATTTGAAGGAGAAGGAAAAATGCGGGGCGGTCAGGTAATTCGTTCCGTGGAGGAGATGATTGATTATTATGAGGAACTGATTATGGAATTTCCAATCATGTCTATTGAAGATCCGCTTGATGAAGAAGACTGGGAAGGATGGGAACTTTTGACGACAAGACTTGGAAGAGACGTGCAGCTTGTTGGAGATGATCTGTTTGTCACTAACACAAAGCGTCTTTCGCGTGGGATTGAACAGAAGGTAGCAAATGCGATTCTTGTAAAAGTGAACCAGATTGGGACACTGACAGAGGCATTTGAGGCAATTGAAATGGCGAAAAATGCGGGATATAAGACAATCATTTCCCACCGGTCGGGAGAGACAGAGGACAGCATCATAGCGGATATTGCTGTTGCATTTCAGTCGGGGCAGATTAAGACAGGGGCACCTTGCCGGTCGGAGCGTGTGGCAAAATATAATCAGCTGCTTAGAATAGAAGAACATCTTGGCAATGTGTCATGTTACGAAGATCCATTTAAGCGCTTTTAAGGTGACAGAACAGTAACCTTTTAATAAAAAATATACGAAATCCAATCGAAACGCTTGCAGAATGAACAAACATATGGTAAAATAAATATGTTATTTATTCAGGAGGTGTGTAAAATGGATATTTTAAAAACAGTATTGATGATTTTATTTGCAATAGATTGTATCGTATTGACTGCGATCGTATTACTTCAAGAGGGAAAGTCAGCAGGACTGGGAACAATCAGCGGTGCTGCAGAAAGCTACTGGGGACAGAATAAAGGACGTTCTATGGAAGGCGCTCTTGTAAAATCTACGAAGTTTGCAGCTGTGTTATTTATCGTATTGGCAGCAGTATTGAATTTGAAAGTATTTGCTTAATCATATACGGGCGAATGAGATTTGCGAAACACTCTTATTGATATAAGAGTGTTTTTTTTACACTGTGCAGAAGGAAGCACTTGTTTTAGACTAGAAAGACAAAGGAGAGAGAATGGATCAGACATTTGAAAGACGAAAAAAATTAATTTATGATTTTATTTGTGATGAATTTTATGTGCCGATGAAGCTGAAAGAACTTGCAATCTTACTGCAAGTACCGAAGGATCAGAGAAAAGAACTGAAAGCGATTATGGATTCGTTGGAAGCGGAAGGCAAGGTACATGTATCTAAAAAAGGGAAGTATACCAAGGGAGAGGCAAAGCGTATCGTAGGGACTTATCAGGCTCATGCGAGAGGATTTGGCTTTGTTGCGGTAGAAGGGGAAGACGATGATATTTTTATATCAGAAGATGATACAAATGGAGCTTTTCATGGGGATCAGGTTGAAGTGACGATCAAATCGGCACCAGATGGAAAGAGACGGGAAGGAAAGGTTGTGCGGGTTTTATCACATGGTACGACAAGGCTTGTTGGATATTTTCAGAAGAATAAAAATTTTGGCTTTGTCGTTCCGGACAATCAGAGGTTTATCAAGGACGTATTCGTGCCGTTAGAGCGCTCGAAAGGAGCAGTCACCGGACACAAAGTAGTTGTGGAACTTACGAAATATGGGGGAGACAATAAAAAGCCGGAAGGAAAGATTGTGGAGATTATCGGGCATGTCAATGATCCGGGGACAGATATTATGTCCATTGTAAAAGGGTACGATCTTCCAATTGAATTTCCGGAAAAGGTGTTGAATCAGGCAGAGCGTGTGGCAAAAGATGTCAGTACGGCAGACATGGCAGGGAGAATGGATATCCGTGACTGGCAGATGGTGACGATTGACGGAGAAGATGCAAAAGATTTGGACGATGCAATCTCCCTGACAAAAGAGGGAGAGAACTATAAACTGGGAGTGCATATCGCGGATGTGACAAACTATGTACAGGAAAAAAGCGCGCTGGATCGCGAGGCTTACAAAAGAGGTACAAGTGTGTATCTTGTGGACAGAGTGATTCCGATGCTCCCCCATATACTTTCTAATGGAATCTGTTCTTTGAATGAAGGAGAAGATCGTTTGGCATTGAGCTGTATTATGACTATCAATGACAAGGGAAATGTAGTAGACTATAAGATAGCGGAGACAGTTATTTGTGTCGACCGCCGAATGACATATACGAGCGTGAAAAAGATTCTGGAAGAACAGGATGAGGAAGAAAGCAAAAAGTATGAAGAATTTGTACCAATGTTTCAGATGATGGAGAAAGTAGCGGGAATTTTACGCGAAAAGCGAAAAAAAAGAGGCTCTATTGATTTTGATTTTCCGGAGACGAAGATGGTTCTGGATGAGCAGGGAAAACCGATTGAGCTGAAACCATATGACAGGAACGTGGCGACAAAGATTATTGAAGACTTTATGCTGCTTGCCAATGAGACGGTGGCAGAACATTATTTTTGGCAGGAGATTCCGTTTGTTTACCGGACACATGAACAGCCGGATGAAGAAAAGATTCAAAAGTTGGCGATTTTTATTAATAATTTTGGGCACTCTATGCACATTGCAAACAATGCAGTTCGTCCAAAAGAGATTCAAAAGCTGCTTGCAAAAGTAGAGGGGACGAACGAGGAGGCATTGATCAGCCGACTGGCGCTTCGATCTATGAAGCAGGCAAAATATACACCGGAAAACACTGGACATTTTGGTTTGGCTACAACGTATTACTGTCACTTTACGTCGCCGATCAGGCGGTATCCGGATCTGCAGATCCATCGCATCATCAAGGAAGATTTGCGAGGCAGAATGAATGACAATCGACGTGAGCATTACGAGAAGATTCTTCCGGAAGTGACGAAACAGTGCAGCGAGAGAGAACGTCTGGCAGAAGAGGCAGAAAGAGAGACGATCAAGTTAAAGAAAGTTGAGTATATGGAGGAGCATATCGGCGAAGTATTCGAGGGTGTGATTTCAAGCATTACCAAATGGGGAATCTATGTGGAACTGCCAAACACGATTGAAGGTCTTGTCCATGTAACTAATATGCATGATGATCATTATGATTATATAGAAGAACGATTTGAGATGGTCGGAGAGCATACACGGAAAGTCTACAAACTTGGACAGACTGTATATATTGTGGCAACAGGGACAGATCGGCTTCAACGGACGATTGATTTTGAATTCGTAGAAAAAGAAGAGGTGGATTATGGCAAAAGAACAGGGGAAACTAATTGCGAATAACAAAAAAGCATATCATGATTATTTTATACTGGACACATACGAGGCGGGAATTTCTCTGCATGGGACTGAAGTAAAGTCCCTTCGCATGGGAAAATGCAGCATCAAAGAAGCATTTATCCGTATTGAAAACGAGGAAGTGTTTGTCTATGGAATGCATATCAGTCCTTATGAAAAAGGAAATATTTTCAATAAAGATCCACTGCGGGTGAGAAAGCTATTGCTTCACAGATCAGAGATTAATAAAATTACAGGAAAGATCAAGGAAAAGGGAATGGCGCTTGTCCCGCTGAAGGTGTACTTTAAAGGAAGTCTTGTAAAAGTCGAGATCGGTCTTGCAAAAGGAAAGAAACTTTATGATAAACGGAACGATATTGCAAAGAAAGATCAGCAAAGAGAAGCACAGAGAGACTTTAAGATCAGAAATCTGGATTAGGAGGATATAGATATGGTACCAAGAACAAAAGAAGAACTCAGTAAACTGGTGACGGAGGCGACTGTTGAGACATACGAGGAACTGACGCCGCAATTGATACAGCTGATTGATCAGACAAAGCACAACGAGAATCTGACGGAAGCACAGAAGCAGGATGAGATTTCGCTTCATATGTTGGGATATGTGAAATCTTGTACGAACGAGATCATCATTGATGTTCTGGCAGAAATATTAGGACTTGACTAAGGAGGAAGATGCTATGAGATATTGTGTGAAATGCGGAAGACAGGTAGAGGACAGTATGAATTTTTGTCCGTCATGTGGTGCACAGATTCCAAAAGAAGAGACACATCATACATATGAGTACGGTAATGGTCAATATACGCAGAATCAGACAGAGCAGCGCAATTTCAGAGAACAAACCGTTAAGGAGGAGGGGACAGACAGAGTGCTGGCAGTGCTTGCATATTTGGGACTGCTGGTGTTTGTGCCGATTTTGTCGGGAAGTAAATCAGAATTTGTCAGATTCCATGCGAACCAGGGACTTGTGCTTTTTATCTGTAGTGTATTGTGGAATGCATTGGACTGGATTTTATCGCGTTTTGTATGGTTCATGGATGTTGGGATTATCTCTTTGGGAGATCTCTTAGGTATTGTAAATTTGGCACTTGTTGTACTTGCAATAATCGGAATTGTGAATGCATGTAAGAGCAAAAAAGAAGAATTACCGTTTATCGGGAACATTGTTTTGTTCCAATAAAAGAAAAAGGGTAAGAGGAGCCGGACAGCCGTTATACAGGCTGTCCGCTTAATTTTGCCTCAACTAAAACGTCGCCTTCATAGCGAAGTTTCAGTGAAAAAAATGGAGCATTTTCAGCGATCAGGCGGTGAAAGATCCGATCTCCTTCCCAGAGATTCAACTGATAGATATCCTTTTTGGGAACCCATTCTAAAGTGCCCTCATCACAGGAAATCATCTCACCTTCGTAGCCGTCGGCAGTATAGAGACACATATATTCAGCGTGTCCGACTTTGTCTGAAATGAATGTGACAATTCCCCGGAACTGATAAGAAGTCAGAGTAAGACCTGTCTCTTCTTTTACCTCTCGTAAAAGGCATTCCTCGGGTGTTTCGTCTTTCTCAAAATGCCCTCCTACACCAATCCATTTGTCTTTATTGACATCATTTTTCTTGGAAACACGGTGCAGCATCAGATAGCAGTCATCTTTTTCTATGTAGCATAAAGTTGTCATTTCCATAATTAGTTTTACCTCCTTGAGATAGTTTGTCAGGATTACTTTACCATGAATTTTTAAACCCAACAATTATATATTGAAAAAATTTTCCGCGCAATGCAGTTGTGAGCGAACAAAAATTTTGATAGAATTGTAGCGGAAAAGAATGTGGGAAGAGAAAAATGAATCATATGCAAAGAAGAGAGCAGTTAAGAGGAATTGCATTGACAATTATTGGAGGAATATTTTGGGGACTTGCAGGTGTTTGCGGACAGTATTTGTTTGAAGAGCGGGGATTGACTGCAAAGTGGCTTGTAAGTGTGCGGCTTGTGCTGGCCGGATTGATATTGCTTCTGACGGTTTGGGCAAAACAAAAAAAGCAGATGTTTGAAATATGGCGCGAAAAAAGAGATGTATTTCAGCTTATAATGTTTGGAATATTTGGGATGGCATTCTGTCAATTGAGTTATTATGTGGCGGTGGAGACATCAAATGCCGGAACCGCAACAGTTCTGCAGTATACGGCGCCGATCATTATTATGCTGTACGTTTCTGTTCGCAATAAAAAAGTACCGCAGAGAATTGAGATGCTGGCGCTGGTTCTGGCTGTCGGGGGAACATTCCTGCTTGCAACACATGGAAATATCACGAATCTTGCCATCTCTACGGAGACTTTAGTATGGGGACTTGCCTCAGCGGTGGCAATGGCGCTTTATAATCTGATTCCGGGAGAATTGATGAAAAAGTTTGGAACATTCAATGTAATTGGATGGGGAATGCTGATTGGAGGAATCTTTTTATGTGTATTTATAAAGCCTTGGCATGTGATCGGCATGTGGGATATCTATACAGTGCTGGCGATGGCGGCGGTAATTTTGGTTGGAACAATTTTGTCCTTTACAACATATATGGAAGGTGTTCGACTAATTGGGGCATCTAAGGCAAGTCTGTTTGCGTCTGTGGAGCCTGTGACAGCCACATTTATGACTGTGGTGTTTATGGGAGCAGCGTTTCAATTTGTAGACTTTATTGGTCTGGCAGGCATATTGGGGGCAGTTCTTATGTTGTCCTTATTGAAAAAAGAATAGCTGGAAAATTTAATCTGATTTGTTTGTAAAAGCAGTACGGAATTCTTTTTTATCGCTGTGCTGCATGGCAGACAGACGTTGTTTGGCAATTTTGCCTGTTTTTCCGGAAAAATGATAGCAGCTATAATTTGTTGTAGTTGCTGTTTTTTTTGTATTCATGATGAGGTAATCCTTTCTTAAAATTTATATATAGTGTTACCGAAAAATACAAATTTATAACAAAAGATGTCTTTCTAAGAAAAACAGTTGTATTTTTGACGAAGATGTGTTAAAGTCTTAGTTGTATAAAAAATTAAAAAAACTCTGGAGAGTCTCAAATATTAGAGCGCCGAAGGTGTACGGCAGACAGAAATGTCTGTTAATCTCTCAGGCAAAAGGACAGGGCAAATGTATGAATTTCAAAGGCCGGTCAAATGACTGGTCTTTCGCTTTGTTTAGGACATATCCGAGTGAGTATGGAATGAGCAGGAGGTTTTTAAATGGAAGCAGTAACAGAAGTAGTGAGTAAGGCGAGTGATTATTTGTGGAATGTCATTTTGATTATTTTGCTTTGCGGAACCGGAATTTATTTTACAATCCGATTGAAGTTTATCCAGATCAGGAAATTTGGTGAAGGGTTTAAACTGGTATTTGGAAATATTTCTCTGAAAGGAGAAAAAGGGAAAAACGGCGAAATGACAACATTTCAATCGCTGGCAACGGCAATTGCGGCTCAGGTCGGGACAGGTAATCTCGCGGGGGCGGCGACAGCGCTGATCGGAGGCGGCCCTGGCGCTATTTTCTGGATGTGGGTAAGCGCCTTCTTTGGAATGTCCACAATCTATGCCGAGGCGACTTTGGCACAACAGTACAAAGTCAAAAAAGACGGAGAGGTGACAGGCGGACCGGTTTACTACATACGGGCGGCATTTAAAGGGACATTTGGAAAAGCGCTGGCGGCAATTTTTGCAATTCTGATCGTACTGGCGCTTGGATTTACTGGAAATATGGTACAGTCCAACTCCATCGGAGCAGCGTTTTCGGAAGTGTTTTCAGCGAGAAATATTGAGATTCCGTCAATTGTGTTTGGACTGATTCTGGCAGCGGTCATTGGATTTATCTTTCTTGGAGGAGTCAATCGTCTCGCGTCAGTGGTGGAAAAGATTGTTCCGATCATGGCGGGAAT
Organism: Coprococcus phoceensis; assembly: GCF_900104635.1. Taxonomy (NCBI): domain Bacteria; kingdom Bacillati; phylum Bacillota; class Clostridia; order Lachnospirales; family Lachnospiraceae; genus Coprococcus; species Coprococcus phoceensis. The sequence goes on along the minus strand of NZ_FNWC01000007.1, from coordinate 2,075,153 downwards.
TTATATTGTGGGAAGTTTAGTCCTGATTCTCATGAACATTACGGCGCTTCCGGGAGCAATTAAGATGATTTTTGTCGGAGCATTTAATCCGGAGGCGGTAGTCGGCGCAGGTGCAGGTATTGCAGTGCGGGAAGCAATCCGTTTTGGTGTTGCAAGAGGATTGTTCTCGAATGAGGCAGGTATGGGATCTACCCCTCATGCACATGCGAGAGCAAAAGTGGAGAATCCGCATAAACAGGGACTTGCGGCGATGATCAGTGTATTCATTGACACATTTATCATTTTGAACTTAACGGTATTTTCTATTTTGACAACCGGTGTGCTGGACAGCGGAAAAGAAGGAACAGCCCTGACACAGGCAGCGTTCACAAAAGGGTTCGGAAATTTTGGAGATATTTTTGTGGCAGTGTGTTTGCTGTTTTTCGCATTCTCCACGATTCTTGGATGGCATTTTTTTGGAGAGGTCAATGTCAAGTATCTGTTTGGAGAGAAGGCAGCAAAATTTTATTCGATTCTTGTAATCGGGTTCGTAATCGTCGGTTCTACTTTAAAGGTACAGCTTGTATGGTCTCTTTCAGACTTCTTTAACGGTTTGATGGTTATTCCGAATGCGATTGCCCTGTGGGCTCTGAGTGGAGTTGTTGTAAAGATATGTAAACAATACGGTAAAAAATAGAAATTCACAAAAGAAACATAAAAAACATAAAAAACACAAAGATACCTCACATTTTTTCTATAAACTATCGATAGAAGAAAGTGAGGTATTTTATGTCCGGAAAAGTAAAAGGTATATTGGCGGTAATTGTTTTGATGGGGATTGGTCTTGGGGCAAGATGGATGATATATGATGACTCTGCGGTGCAAGAAAGCAGTCTGTCGGAAGAAGAGGCAGAGAAAAAGAAAAAAATAAATGCAGTTTACAATACAGAGAATCAAGCAGAAATCAAGGAAGATTTGGAGCGATTAAAACAGGAGCAGACCTATACGCAAGATAATATGCTTATAAAATATAATCCGTTTGGAACCAATACACAGTCTTTGTATGTGTACTTTGAGACTGAGAATCCAGCGCAGATATCGTATACGATTCATGTGGCGGATAGTTCAATCGAAGATTTCAAAAGAACATGCTATCAGGAGTCGGAGATGCAGACACAGCATGAACTTCAAGTGATTGGACTGATACCTGATTTGGAAAATGAGATTACATTTACGATTGCCTATGAAGACGGAACTGTGGAAGAAAAAACAGTTTCTTATGATTTACTTAGGAATTCCTTAAAGGCTGTCGGAGTGGTTGAGAAAAATATTTTGTTATTTTATAATGGTGGAAAATGCAAAGGAGGGGAAGAAAATGATACAGTTGAGCAACATCAGTAAGAAATTCGGTGAGACACAGGCGGTTGAGGGGATATCGCTTATGATTCCGGATGGGAGTGTGTTTGGACTGCTTGGAAGTAATGGCGCCGGAAAGAGCACACTGCTTCGTATGATGGCTGGGATTCTAAAAGAAGATGCTGGAGAAATTTTAGTGGATGGAGATGCTGTCTTTGACAATCCAGAGATAAAACAGAATTTGTTTTATCTGTCAGATGCCCCGTATTACTTTTCGAATGCCACGCTGCAGACAATGAAAGAATTTTATCAGAATCTATATCCGCAGTTTGATCAGGATGGGTTTGAGATGTTGATCAGGCAGTTTAACCTGAATGAGAACAAACGGATTCGAACTTTTTCCAAAGGAATGAAGCGTCAGGCATTTATTATTCTGGCGATCTGTTCCAATACAAAATATATTTTGTGCGATGAGGTATTTGACGGACTGGATCCGATTGTCTCAAAAGTGGTAAAAGATTTATTTCGACAGGAACGAAAGATGCGGAAAATGACTTTGGTCATGGCGTCTCATGACTTAAAGGAGCTGGAAGATTTTTGCGATTCCATCGGAATTATACATAAAGGAGACTTGCTGCATTCGAGTGAGATTCGAAAAGAAACAAGCGATATGCACAAGATACAGTGTGTGTTTGAACAAGATGAGGAAGCATTTTTGCGAGAACATCTTCATATTGTCCGATATGGGAGAACAGGAAATTTTGTGACAATGGTAGTGAAGGGAGAAAAAGAAGCGATCATGCAAAAGATTCAGGAAAAGACTCCGGTTTGGTGTGAGACGATTCCATTGTCTATTGAGGAGATTTTTCTGTGTAATATGGAGGGGGTAGATTATGACATCAGCAAAGTTATTTTCTAAGTTTTGCAAAGAGAACCGGAGACAAAAAGGGTGGCTTTGGATATTGAGCGGACTTATTTTTACGGTGTTTACTTTTACGTTTTTTATGCAGGATGTTCTGATGGACAGCGATGAGATGTATTTTGGGCTGTATAATACGAAGATGATGTGGATTACACTCGCCGTGGCGGTTATGATCGCATTTCAGGGATATGGATTTTTGCTGCAGGCAAAGACGGTTGATTTTTACTATAGTCTTCCGGTCAAGCGAAGTCATCTATTTTGGGGAAATTATCTGAATGGGATTTGGGTGTATCTGATTCCAATGCTGATCAGTCAGCATATCTGCTTTTTTATGGTATGTGGGTTAGGAAAAGAGGGATGGAACGAGCTGACAGGATATTTACTTTGGGGAATTTTCGTCCATGTGCTTGCGCTCTTTTTCTTCTATCATCTTGCAATTATGGCGATTTACCTGGCTGGGAATATGTTTGGAGCAGTGGGGATTTTTCTGGTGCTTCTATATTGTGTTCGGATTGTGATAGATGATCTTCTGTTACCGCTGTGTGGAAAGTGCTTCGAGACATTTTATCAGATCGATATGATTAATCGGATACGAACATATGGGATTCCATGGGAACTGTACAGTGGTCTGAATGGATTATACCGCAAGATGTCAGTCAATAAATATGCCTATGCGGTAGAATGGTCAGAAATTGTGACGATTGTGTTGTGGAATATATTGATTTTGGCAGTATGTGTTATCTTACAGAAAAAGAGAACCGCCGAGAGTGCGGGAGCGCCGGTGGCATTTTTTAGAATCGAGAGAGTGCTCCATGTAGTGATTGATATTTCGGTCGGACTGTTAGTGGGGAATCTTTTGATTACGTTTGCATCAGGAACATATCAGCTCATCGCAGGTGCTGCAGGGTGCGTAGCCGGAAGTATATGTTCTTATCTTCTGTTGGAAATGGCATTTCGTATGCGGTTAAAGGTCAGATTCAGGCAGAAGGGCTTGATTGCGGCTGAGGGAATTGTAGCGGCGGCAATTGTGCTTGGATTTTTTGCAGGAAAGAATTCGTATGATACATATTTGCCGGAGACAGAGAAAATTGCGTCCGTGGGAATCAGCCTGAGAGGCGTGGATGAAAAAGAAGACTACTCTTTTACGGAGGAGCGTCTTCGGAACGTGCGTTTGACAAAAAAGGATGATATTGAGAAAATGCATACATGGATTGAAGAGCAATTACTTGCTCAGAAAAATGATGGGCAGTTGACAGATGTGACAATCGCATATCATTTGGAGAATGGAAAAGTAGTATATCGAAATTATCCGATTGCCAATGTGAGTCAGATTGAAGCATTTGATCCAATTTATACGACGAAGGACTATAAAAACGGAATCTACAGCGTGCTTTCCTATACAGATTATGAAAATCTTGAACTTACGTGGACCAATCAGGTAGAGAATATGACATTGAACATTTCTCCTGATGAGACGAAAAAACTGATGGAGACATATAGCCAGGAATTGACGGTTTTGGATATTAGGACTTTGGAGAAAGAACTTCCGGTAGGGAAACTTTTGGTGACGGACGGAGAGTTTGGCAATGAGACGAGTGCGTATTTATATCCAAGCTTCGAAAAGACACTTACGCTTCTTGAAAAGTATCAGATTCCCGCAAAGAAGAAGATTAGTGAATATGAGATTGCAAAAATCGAAGTGACAGAGCTGCGGGAAGGAACAAAAGTGACACAGAAGCGAGACACATATACCGAACCGGAGGAAATCAAACAAATTGCAGAAAAACTTGTGTATCAGGGATATGCAATTCAGCCGGTATTGAATCCAGTGGATACAGAAACAAAAGTGGAAGTGAAATTTCAAAATAATAGTAGGGAGACAGTTTATACCGTAGATTACTATATCAAATAAAGTCAATTGGGGACGTAGTAAAATTCAATTTTACTACGTCCCCAATTTGCAAATTATAATTTTTCTGGTGCAGCGTATTCTACTCCGTCTGTATCCACAGTTACAGATTTGATTACCTGTTTTTCAAGTGGTCTGTCGCTGTAGTCAGTTGCTGTCTCAGCGATTTTATTTACGATATCCATGCCTTCAATGACTTTTCCGAAAGCAGCATAGGATCCGTCTAAGTGCGGAGAATTTTTGTGCATAATAAAGAACTGTGATCCGGCAGAGTCTGGATGCATTGCGCGCGCCATGGAAAGGACACCCGGCTCATGTTTCAAATTGTTTGTGAAACCGTTCTGTGAGAATTCACCTTTGATTGAGTATCCAGGACCGCCCATACCGGTTCCGTCAGGGCACCCTCCCTGAATCATAAAGTCACGGATGACACGGTGAAAAATAAGTCCGTTGTAAAATCCGTCTTGCACTAATGTGATAAAGTTGTTTACTGTGTTTGGAGCAATTTCAGGATATAATTCAGCTTTGATTACATCACCGTTCTCCATTTCAAATGTTACGATTGGATTTGCCATAATCGATACTTCCCTTCTAAAATATAGTTATTTTGTAAACAACATTTTATAAGTCACGAATAGGTTTGTCAACCTGAGATGGAAAAACAATGTATTATAGACGTATTACCTGTGTCGCGATTGCTTCCCGGAATGCGTTGTCGTGTTCCACTAAAAGCATAGTTGGTGAAAATGTTTCTATGAGCTGTTCAATCTGCATGCGGGAATACACATCAATAAAATTCAATGGTTCGTCCCATACATATAAATGAGCCTGCTCACAGAGACTTTTTGCGATGAGCACTTTTTTCTTCTGTCCTCCGGAAAAATCAGAGATATCTTTTTCGAACTGCACGCGTTCGAAATCCATTTTCCGCAAAATTGCTTTGAATAAACTTTCGTCCAAATGATGTTTTTCGGCAAATTGAGACAGTGTTCCTCCCAAATGTGAGGTGTCTTGCGGTACGTAGGAAATGACAAGACCGGAGCCGATTGTCACAGTACCTGTATGTTCCGGGGCGTATTCTGACAGCAGTTTTAATAAACTGCTCTTCCCACAGCCGTTTTTTCCATCCAAAAAGATGCGTTCGTTGCGCCGGATTTCGAATGACATCGGTTGAAAGACCGGGCGATCGTCGTAGATTACGGATACATCAGAAAATGAGGCGAGTACGTCTGTGCGGTATGTAAGTGGCTGAATCTTCAAGAAATCTGCAGTTTCCATATTTTTCAGTAATGCGGATTTTTGTTCGATTGCCTGTTGCTGCCTCGCTTCAGTCGATTTAGAGCGTTTCATCATTTTAGCTGCTTTGTGACCGACAAAGCCTTTGTCTGCCGCACCGATTTTTGATGCTTCCACCCGGTCGGACCAGACAGCAGTGCGTTGCGCAGATTGCTGTAAGCGATGGATATCTTTTTTGAGCCGTTCGTTTTGGGATAACTCAAATTGCTGCTGCTGTTCAAAATTTCTCATAAAAGACGAAAAATTTCCGCTTTGTACTTCGATGTTGTTCCGGTTGAGTGATAAAATGTGATCGACACATCCGTCTAAGAAACATCGGTCATGCGACACCAAAATAAATCCTTTTTTCTTTTTTAAATAGGCAGATACCTTTTCACGGGCAGCGGTATCCAAATGATTTGTCGGCTCGTCAATCAGCAGAAAATGTCCTTCATTTAGAAAGAGAGCTGCGAGCAGTACCTTCGTCTATTCTCCGTTGGAAAGTGTTTCAAAAGGACGCCATAGTACATCTGCATCCACATCTAGATAGGACAGTTCACGCATCAATTCCCAGCTTTCGGCATTCGGGCAGACTTCCTGTAAAATATTTTCCGTAAGTTGCTTTTTGTCAGAAACCTAGTTTCCAGTCTGTATCAATTTGGAAACTGGTATGATCAAAAATGGCATCATAGCTTGACGGGTATGAAAAAGTAAGATTTTCAATTCGTATCATGGACATTGTAAAATACCCCCTGCTTAAAATTTTAGAAAATAAAAAGAGCTGCAAGAAAGCGACGCTTGCAACTCAAAAATATACCACTTCATATTGTGGTAATAGAATGATATAATGAGTGAATAGATGGCTGACTTTCCATCTCTTTCTTTTTAATCAGAACTGTTTAAAACATATCACAAGTCAAAAAGGAAAGTCAAGTGTAAATGGAAAAGGAGAAACAAAATGGAGAAATTATTCAAAAAACCGATTGTAATATGTGTGATGGCGCTGATCTGCTGTGCCCTTTGGGGAAGCGCGTTCCCATGTGTGAAGATCGGGTATGAGCTGTTACAAATAAAAACGACAGGAAGCCAGATTTTGTTTGCAGGATACCGATTTTTCGGAGCAGGAATACTTACGTTTTTGATGGGATGTATTATTGAAAAAAGGGTTTTGACCTTAAAAAAATCAGCAATACCATATGTGGCGGGAATCGGAATTTTTCAGACGACTCTGCAGTATATCTTTTTTTATATCGGAATGGCTAATACAACCGGAGTGAAAGGCTCTGTCATCAATGCGTCGAATGCGTTTGTGTCCATTATCGTGGCGCATTTCCTTGTGAAAGGAGAACGGATGACGTGGAAGAAAGGCGTCGGATGTATTCTCGGATTTGCGGGAGTTGTCATCATCAACCTGTCACCGGGAGCGTGGGGAAGTGGATTTTCACTGAAAGGGGAAGGGATGGTTGCAATCTGCACAATCATCTATGGAACCAGTTCGGTGTTGATGAAATTTGTATCAAAAAAGGGGAGGGCAATGGCAATCACAGCGTACCAGTTGATGGTGGGAGGCGCTGCTCTGATTGGTTTTGGATTTTTACTCGATGGAAATATCAGTGGATTTACCGTGAAGTCATCTTTGCTTCTATTTTATATGGCGATGCTGTCGGCGGTTGCGTTCAGTCTGTGGACGACATTATTAAAGTATAATCCGGTCGGAAAGGTTACGATTTATGGATTTTCCATTCCGATTTTTGGAGCGGGATTGTCGGCGGTATTTTTGGGAGAGGATATTTTTTCACTGAAGAATCTGGTGGCTTTACTCTGCGTAAGCGCCGGAATCATTCTTGTAAATAAAGTGTCGGCAGGGGAAAGAATTGTTGCAAATGAGAAAGAGATGAAGTAAAATAAAACCCAGTGAATAACATGGAAAGAGGAAAGTCTATGAGCATGATCAAAACAGACAATTTAATATTTGAATATGAGAAACGTGACGAAGAGGGCAATGTAATCGGAACACATTGTGCCATTGACGAAGTGAATCTTGACATAGAGCCTGGGCAGTTTATTGCGATTTTAGGACATAATGGATCAGGAAAATCCACACTTGCAAAGCACATGAATGCAATTTTAGTGCCAAGCGGAGGCACAATGTGGGTGGATGGAAAGGACACGAAGGAAGAGGAGAATCTATGGGATGTCAGACAGACAGCCGGAATGGTGTTTCAGAATCCGGACAACCAGATTATCGGAACAGTTGTGGAGGAAGATGTCGGGTTCGGACCGGAGAATCTTGGTGTTCCGACAGAAGAGATCTGGCAGCGGGTCGAGAAGAGCCTGTCTGCGGTCGGAATGATTGAGTACCGTCATCATTCCCCGAATAAATTATCCGGCGGACAGAAACAGCGCGTAGCTATCGCTGGTGTTGTTGCGATGTGTCCGAAATGTATTGTCTTGGATGAACCTACGGCGATGCTTGATCCGAACGGCAGAAAAGAAGTGCTGCGCACAGTGGAGGAACTTAGAAAAAGAGAACATGTGACGGTTATCTTGATCACGCATTATATGGAGGAAGTGATTGGAGCAGACCGAGTCATTGTCATGGATCAGGGACATGTTGTCATGGACGGAACGACGAGAGAGATTTTCAGCCAAGTAGAACTGTTGAAAAAATATAGATTAGATGTACCGCAGGTGACAATGCTGGCACATGGATTAAAACAGAGAGGATTAGATATTAAAGAAGGAATTTTGACGACAAACGAGCTGATTGAGGCATTGGAGAAAGCAGGAGACTGGCGGCAGAATCAAAAGAAGACATATGTTGGTCATGCAGAAACGGTTGTCAAAAAAGAGAAAAAAGAGAATCCAATATTAAAACTTGAGCATATCGAGTATGTATACAGTTCTGGGACTGCATATGAAAAGCGAGCGCTGAAGGATATCAATCTTGACATTTATGAGGGTGAATTTGTCGGGGTAATCGGGCATACCGGCTCTGGAAAATCGACGATGATCCAGCATTTGAATGGACTGATGAAAGCGACAAGCGGAGCGCTTTACTATAATGGCGAGAACATTTATGATGAGAAGTATAATCTGCGGCAACTTCGGAATAATGTAGGACTTGTGTTCCAGTATCCGGAACATCAGTTATTTGAGATCGATGTCCTGACAGATGTTTGTTTTGGACCGAAGAATCAGGGGCTTACGGAGGAAGAATGCAAAAAGCGTGCGATTGAGGCACTGGAACTTGTAGGACTTTCTGAAAAATATTATGACACTTCTCCGTTTGATTTATCGGGAGGACAGAAACGCCGTGTGGCTATTGCAGGAGTGCTTGCTATGCGACCAAAGGTGCTTGTCTTAGATGAGCCGACAGCAGGACTTGATCCGAAAGGACGCGATGAGATATTGGATCAGATTGCGTATCTTCAAAAAGAACGGAATCTGACAGTTATTCTTGTGTCGCACAGTATGGAGGACATTGCGAAATATGTGGACCGTATTGTCGTGATGAACAAAGGCAGAAAAATGTATGACGGGGAGCCGAAAGAAGTGTTCGCACATTACAAAGAACTGGAAAAAGTAGGGCTTGCAGCACCGCAGGTGACTTATATTATGCACGCGCTTTCTGAGAAAGGAATGCATGTGAACACGGAGGTAACGACGATTGAAGAAGCAGTAGATGAGATTATGAAAGAGATATAAGATTGGAGAAACAATGATTAGAGATATTACAATTGGGCAATATTACCCGGCGAATAGTAAATTGCACCGCTTAGACCCGCGGGTCAAAATAATGTGTACTTTATTCTATTTGATTTCTTTGTTTTTATTTAAAAGTGTTTTGGGGTATGCGATTGCAACCGTGTTTTTGGTAGCAGTTATCCGTATTTCCAAGGTACCGCTGAAATTTATCCTGAAAGGTTTGAAACCGATCATCATGCTTTTGATGATCACGGTTGTGTTCAACCTGTTTTTGACAAAAGGTGGAGATGTTTTGTTTGAAGCCTGGATTTTTCAAGTGACGGAAGAAGGGCTTCGGACGGCTGTTTATATGGCGGTGCGTCTGATTTACCTGATTATTGGTTCGTCGCTTATGACATTTACAACAACACCGAATGCACTGACTGATGGAATTGAAAAACTGCTTTGGCCATTCAATAAAATCAAGATGCCGGTACACGAGATTGCGATGATGATGTCAATTGCGCTTCGTTTCATTCCGATTCTTTTGGAAGAGACAGATAAGATCATGAAAGCGCAGATTGCAAGAGGGGCGGATTTGGAAAGCGGAAATATTATTCAAAAAGCAAAAAGCATGATTCCGATTTTGGTGCCTTTGTTTGTGTCAGCATTTCGACGGGCAAATGATTTGGCGATGGCAATGGAAGCAAGATGTTATCGCGGCGGTGAGGGACGTACAAAGATGAAACCGCTTGTATATCAAAGCAGAGACTATATCGCATATGCCATTACTATTGTGTATATGGTGGCTGTGATCGTAATAGGGAGGTTAGTTCCATTTAAAGTGTGGATATTTTAAAGTATGAAGCGAATAAAGTTGACAATTGCCTATGACGGCACAAATTATTGTGGTTGGCAGGTACAGCCGAACGGAATTACGGTAGAAGAAGTAGTAAACAAGGCATTAAAAAAGTTGACTGGTGAGGATATTCAGGTGATTGGGGCAAGTCGGACTGATTCAGGAGTGCATGCCCTTGGAAATGTTGCAGTGTTTGACACGCATACGACGATTCCGCCGGAGCGGATTTCCTATGCATTGAATCAGAGATTGCCGGAGGATATCGTTATTGTAAAGTCAGAAGAGGTGGCAGAAGATTTTCATCCCAGGTACTGTGACTGCAGTAAGACTTACGAGTACCATATTTTAAATATGAGGATTCCGATTCCGACAAAACGGCTTACAAATTATTTTGTATCCTATGATCTGGATGTTGAAAAGATGCGAAAGGCAGCAGGATATCTGATTGGAGAACATGATTTTGTCAGTTTCTGCAATGTGCGGACAGATGTGGAAGACACGGTGCGGACAGTTACTGAGCTTGAGATTTTGAAAGATGGAGAGGAGATTACGATCCGAATCAGCGGAAATGGTTTTCTCTACAACATGGTTCGCATTATCGTGGGAACACTGATCCGTGTCGGACGTGGATTTTATGAGCCGGAAAAGGTGAAAGAGATTTTAGAGGCGAAAGACCGAAAGGCTGCCGGAGTGACGGCACCTCCACATGGTCTGATACTGGCAGAGATTCGATATGAATAGAAAGTATGCTTGAGGAGGAAAGAGTATGAACTATGTAGGAATCGACATTGGATCTACTGCATCCAAGGTCGTAGTGCGTGGAGACAATGAGATGTATTTTGTACTGCCGACGGGATGGAGCAGTAAGGAGACGACAAACATCATACGAGAACGTCTGAAAAATGCAGGGGTTGATGTGACAGCACAGGAGACTAAAGTGGTAGCAACCGGTTACGGAAGAGTTGCGGTTGATTTTGCAGACAAAGTCATAACAGAAATTACCTGCCATGCAAGAGGCGGGCGGGAGCTTGCCAGTGGAGACTGTACGATCATCGATGTGGGGGGACAGGATACAAAAGTTATCCAGGTAAGTAACGGTGTGGTGATGGATTTCCTTATGAATGATAAATGTTCTGCGGGAACTGGAAAATTTTTAGAGATCATGGCAAACAGACTGGGTATTACGCTGGATGAGCTGTTTGACTTGGCAAAACAAGGAAAGAGTATCCCTATTAGTTCTTTGTGCACCGTGTTTGCGGAATCAGAAGTAATCAGTTATATCGGAGAAGGACGGGCAAAAGAGGATATTGCGGCCGGTGTGATTGAATCCGTTGTGGTAAAGGTGGCGCAGCTTGCGCAGAGACAGGCGTTGGCAGATACAATCATATTGACAGGGGGCCTAAGCCACAGCACTTACTTTACGGCACGTTTGTCAGAAAGATTGGGAAAATATGTGATGCCGGAAGAATTTGGAAGATTTGCGGGGGCACTTGGTGCGGCATATCTTGCGGAAGAGAAGAAATAGTATTATAATTGAATAACAGCAGGAACGATAGCATATCCAAGACAGATGTTTTGGCAGGGGAGCGAGTCGCTGCCCGGTACAGGAGATGAAACGATGAAACGATAAGCTGCTTCGAGGTACTTTTGCACACTTCGTGTGCATGGACCTTGCGGTCCGAGTACATCTACGCATCTTACGGAATCACTTTATTGTATTGTTCCTGCTTTTTTATTTTTGGAAAGAAAAGGATAGATTATGGATAATCAAAGATTATGGCAGCATCGCTCGAAAGAGGAAGACAAAGAGGCAATTCTTTCTTTGAACTTACTGGAAAGGGCAAATGTTCCGAAAGAAAAAACGTTGAAATGTATCTATGCGGTCAGTAATCACATAGAAGAACACTATCGTGAAGTTTTTATTCCGAAAAAGAAAGGTGGCAGGCGCAAACTGCTTGTTCCGGATTATCTTCTGCATACGATGCAGAAAAATATTCTGCGAATAATATTAAGTGAAGAGAAAGTTTCAAAGTACGCAAAAGCCTATTGTCCGGGGAGAAGGATTCGTGACAATGCGTTTGCACATGTCGGTGCAGAAACAATTTTGGAGTTGGATATCAAAGATTTTTTTGAAAATATTACATATATTATGGTGTACCAGTGTGTTTTTTCGGGAGAATATTATCCGCCGGCAGTGCGTACACTGCTGACCCAACTTTGCTGTTACAGGGACTATCTTCCGCAAGGAGCACCGACATCACCGATGATATCAAATCTGGTGATGTTTTCCTTTGACCAATATATGGGAAAATGGTGTGAAGAGCGGGAAATTTGTTATACAAGATATTGTGATGACATGACGTTTTCCGGGAAATTTGATGTGCGGGAAGTAAAACAAAAAGTAAGAAGTTACCTTCAGGTACTTGGATTTGAATTGAATTTGAAAAAGACGAAAGTGCTGAAACAATATAACAGACAATCTGTGACCGGAATCGTTGTCAATGAAAAAGCGCAGGTGTCTAAAACATATCGGAGAGATGTCAGACAGGCTGTCTATTACTGTGGAAAATATGGAGTACAGGAGCATTTACAGAGAACTGGGGCGCAAATGTGGCTGCAAAAAGGAGAAGAGCGGTACCTTCAGCATCTGATGGGAAAGGTGAATTACATTTTGCAGGTAAATCCGGAGGATTGTACGTTTCAGGAAGTTCGGAAGAACTTGTTGAGAATACAAAGGCAGTGCAAAGGAGGAAAACCATGATTACGATTTTTAACAGAAAAGAATTGATTGTCACAGCAAGTATGGAAAAACAGGCGGAAGTCAGGGATATTCTTGCCAAAAACCATATGCCGTATGAAGTGAAGACCGTGAATCGAAGTAGTGGTTCGGCTTTGGGTGGAAGAACGCGTGCGGTAACTGGGACATGCGGAGAAAAACCGGAACTTATGTATGAATATGTAGTGTATGTGAAAAAAGAAGATTATGAAGAGGCTGCTTCTTTGATTAGAAAATAAAATTAGGATGGGAAAATAAGACATGAAATCATTAGTAATTGCAGAGAAACCGTCTGTGGCAAGAGACATTGCCAGAGTACTGAAGTGTAATAAAAATATTTCCGGAGCAATCGAGGGAAATCAATATATCGTTACATGGGCATTAGGACATCTTGTAACACTTGCGGATCCGGAAGGGTATGATAAAAAATTCAAGGAGTGGAACATGCAGGTGCTTCCGATGATGCCTAAGAAGATGGAACTGGTTGTCATTAAGAAAACGGCAAAACAGTACAATGCGGTGAAGACACAGATGTTTCGAAAAGATGTAGGGGATATCATCATCGCCACAGATGCCGGACGTGAAGGAGAACTTGTGGCAAGGTGGATTCTGGAAAAAGCAAATTGCCACAAGCCAATCAAAAGACTTTGGATTTCTTCCGTGACAGATAAGGCGATCAAAGAAGGATTTGCAAAGCTTGTGGATGGAAGGAAATACAATGATTTGTACGCAGCGGCAGTCTCAAGAGCAGAGGCGGACTGGCTTGTAGGAATCAATGCAACAAGAGCGTTAACGTGCAAATACAACGCGCAGCTGTCTTGCGGGCGTGTACAGACACCGACACTTGCGATGATTGCAAAGCGGGAGGAAGAGATTCGCACATTCCAGCCGAAAGAGTACTATGGTGTGACTGTGCAGGCAGGAAAAATCAAGTGGACATGGCAGGATCAAAAGTCGGGAAGCTACCGTTCATTTTCAAAAGAACGAATAGAAAAGCTGGCAGAAGATTTGAATGGTGAAATTATGGTCGTGGAACAGGTGGAAAAATCTGCGAAGAAATCATTTGCGCCAGGATTATATGACCTGACAGAATTACAGAGAGATGCCAACAGGCGATTTGGCTTCTCCGCAAAAGAGACATTGAACATCATGCAGCGCCTGTATGAGAACCATAAAGTATTGACCTATCCGAGAACAGATTCCAAATATATCGGAAATGATGTGGTTGACACTTTGAAAGACAGACTGCGAGCAGTAAGTGTAGGTCCATATAAAAAGCTTGCGGGAAGCCTGATTATGAAGCCGATCAAGGTCAACAAATCATTTGTGGATGACAAGAAAGTAAGCGATCACCATGCGATCATCCCGACCGAGCAGTTTGTGCAGTTGGAGCATATGACAAACGAGGAGCGAAAAATTTATGATCTCGTTGTCCGCAGATTTTTGAGTGTTCTCTATCCGCCGTTTGAGTATGAGCAGACGACATTGCTTGGGAAAGCGGCAGGAGAACGATTTGCTGCGAGAGGAAAAATCGTAAAACATGCGGGCTGGAAAGAAGTCTATGAACTGGGAGACGGAGATGAGACAGATGTGGAAGAACAGTTGTCAGAACAGTCACTTCCGGAAGTGAACAAAGGGGCAGCACTTCCCGTACAACAGGTGCAGATGGCCAGTGGAAAGACAAAGCCGCCGGCAAGATTTAATGAGGCAACATTATTGTCTGCCATGGAAAATCCGGTGAAGTATATGGAATCCCGCGATAAACAGGCGGTTAAAACATTAGGCCAGACCGGAGGGCTTGGAACAGTTGCTACAAGAGCGGACATTATCGACAAGCTATTCCATTCTTATCTGATGGAATTGCGTGGAAAAGAGATTTACATTACGTCGAAGGGGAAACAGCTTTTGGAACTTGTGCCGGAAGATTTGCGGAAACCGGAATTAACAGCAGACTGGGAAATGAAGCTTTCCAATATTGCAAAAGGGAAACTAAGAAAAGAAACCTTCCTTCAGGAGATCAAAGGATATACGGTGGAGATCATCGACGAGATCAAAGGTGGAACCGGAACATTCCGACATGATAACATGACAAATAAAAAGTGTCCGGATTGTGGGAAACCGATGCTCGCGGTAAACGGGAAGAATGCAAGGATGCTTGTATGTCAGGACAGAGAGTGCGGACATAAAGAGGTGGTTGCAAGGATTTCCAATGCAAGATGCCCGCAATGTCATAAGAAGATGGAGATCATCAAAAAAGGGGATGAAGAACAATTTGTATGTAATACTTGCGGTCATAAAGAAAAGATGTCAGCATTTAAGGCGAGACGGGAAAAAGAAGGTGCAGGCGTGAGCAAAAAGGATGTACAGAGGTATTTGAAACAGCAAAAAGAAGAGCCGGTGAATACTGCATTTGCAGATGCATTCGCGAAGTTGAAACTGTAAAAACAGAAATGATTGTTATTATATTAACGATAATGTGCTTTGGGAAGAACGTAAACAGATATTCACAAAGAGAGTCGTAAATAGTTATAATGTGAGAAAAGGTTGAAAAACAAGTATTTGCAAGTCAAAAACCAGAAAAAACTTATTTCTGTACTGTATAAATTGCATAATGAAATAAAAAAAATGGAAAATTCATTGTGTAAAAAGTCGTAAATGAGAAAAAAGGAGACAATATATTGACAAATATTTAACGAGGTAGTATACTAAGCCTCGTAGTAAAGAAATACAACACTTACGGAGGATATTGATATGTCAAAGAAGGAAACGAACGTACCAGGAATTATTGATAACGTAGAAGCTCTTGTAGCAAAAATGGAAGCAATGAGAGAAGCACAGAAAGTATTTGCTACATTTACACAGGAACAAGTAGATAAGATCTTTTTTGAAGCAGCAGTAGCAGCAAATACACAGCGTATCCCATTGGCAAAGATGGCAGTAGAAGAGACTGGTATGGGTATCGTTGAAGATAAAGTAATCAAGAATCATTACGCAGCAGAATATATTTACAATGCATATAAAGATACAAAAACATGTGGAGTTATTGAAGAAGATAAAGCTTATGGAATTAAGAAGATTGCAGAGCCAATCGGTTTGATCGCAGCGGTTATTCCTACAACAAACCCAACTTCGACAGCAATCTTTAAGACATTGATCGCATTAAAGACAAGAAATGCAATCATCATCAGCCCACATCCACGTGCAAAAAATGCGACAATTGCAGCAGCAAAAGTTGTATTGGAAGCAGCTGTAAAAGCTGGAGCACCAGAAGGAATCATCGGATGGATCGACGTACCTTCATTAGAGCTTACAAACGAAGTAATGAAGAGCGCAGACATCATTCTTGCAACAGGTGGTCCTGGAATGGTTAAAGCAGCTTACTCTTCAGGAAAACCGGCGCTTGGTGTTGGTGCAGGTAACACACCGGTTATCATCGATGACACAGCTGATGTTAAACTGGCAGTTAACTCAATCATCCACTCAAAAACATTTGACAATGGTATGATTTGTGCTTCAGAACAGTCTGTAACTGTTTTGGAAAAAGTTTATAAAGAAGTAAAAGATGAATTTGCACTCAGAGGATGTTATTTCCTGAAAAAAGATGAGATTGAAAAAGTTCGTAAGACAATCATCATCAACGGTGCATTAAACGCTAAAATCGTAGGTCAGTCAGCACATACAATCGCAGCACTGGCAGGAGTAAAAGTACCGGAAGAGACAAAGATTCTAATCGGGGAAGTGGAATCTGTTGATATTTCTGAAGAATTTGCTCATGAAAAATTATCTCCGGTACTTGCTATGTACAAAGCAAAAACATTTGATGAAGCAATTGCAAAAGCAGAGCAGCTTGTAGCTGACGGTGGATACGGACATACATCTTCTATCTATGTTCATCCGGCAGAGACAGAGAAGCTTGCAAAACATGCAGCAGCAATGAAAACATGCCGTATCTTAGTAAACACACCTTCTTCTCACGGTGGAATCGGTGATCTTTACAACTTCAAATTAGCACCATCTCTTACATTGGGATGTGGATCATGGGGTGGAAACTCTGTATCTGAAAACGTTGGTGTAAAACACTTAATCAATATCAAAACAGTTGCTGAGAGGAGAGAGAATATGCTTTGGTTTAGAGCACCTGAAAAAGTTTACTTCAAAAAAGGATGTATGCCTGTTGCACTTGATGAATTAGGAACAGTAATGGGTAAAAAGAAAGCATTTATCGTAACTGACAGCTTCTTATATCACAATGGATACGTAAAAGGTATCGAAGAAAAATTAGATGAGATGGGAATCCAGCACACATGCTTCTACGAAGTAGCTCCAGACCCAACACTTGAATGTGCAAAAGCAGGTGCTGAGGCAATGAGAGCATTCGGTCCAGACGTAATCATCGCTCTTGGTGGTGGTTCAGCAATGGATGCCGGAAAGATCATGTGGGTAATGTACGAACATCCAGAAGCAGACTTCATGGATATGGCAATGCGTTTCATGGATATCCGTAAGAGAGTATATACATTCCCTAAGATGGGAGAGAAAGCTTACTTTGTAGCAATCCCTACATCTTCAGGAACAGGTTCTGAGGTAACACCATTCGCAGTTATCACAGATGAAAAAACAGGAGTAAAATATCCGTTAGCAGATTATGAATTACTTCCTAAGATGGCGATCATCGACGCTGACAATATGATGAGCCAGCCAAAAGGACTGACAAGTGCTTCTGGTATCGATGCTTTAACACATGCTTTAGAGGCATATGCATCAATCATGGCAACAGATTATACAGATGGTCTTGCATTAAAAGCAATGAAGAACATTTTTGAATACCTTCCATCAGCTTATGAAAACGGAGCAAATGATCCAAAAGCAAGAGAAAAAATGGCAGATGCTTCTTGCATGGCTGGTATGGCATTCGCAAATGCATTCCTTGGAGTATGCCACTCAATGGCACATAAATTAGGTGCATTCCATCACTTACCACATGGTGTTGCCAACGCATTGTTAATCACAGAAATTATGAAATTCAATGCAACAGATGTACCTACTAAGATGGGAACATTCTCACAATATCAGTATCCACACGCATTAGAAAGATATGCTGAATGTGCTAGATTCTGCGGTGTTGTTGGAAAAGATGACAAAGATACATTTGAAAAATTCTTAGTAAAAATCGAAGAATTAAAAGATAGAGTAGGAATTGAGAAAACAATCAAAGATTATGGTGTAGATGAGAAATACTTCTTAGATACATTAGATGATATGGTTGAACAGGCATTTGATGATCAGTGTACAGGTGCTAACCCAAGATATCCACTGATGAAAGAAATCAAAGAAATGTACTTAAAAGTATATTACGGAAAATAATTATTAAATTGGGGACGTAGTAAAATTGAATTTTACTACGTCCCCAATTGACATTACCCCTGTCCCTTTTTGAAGTTTGTTAAGAAAAAGACAATAAAAATATAGCGAAAAACTTTGTTAAAAAATATTCAAAAATCTATTGCAAAATTGCAAATAAGGTGTATAATAAACTTATCAAATAAGAAAAGGTGTAATACTTATAGGAGGTAAGGACATATGAAATTAGAACAAAGCAACTTAATCGTGAAACGTGCATATAAAGAAGTGTACAAATGTGACGAAGGTATTGTAAAAGTATTTGAGAAAACGCATTCAAAAGCAGATGTGTTTAACGAAGCGTTGAATACGGCAAGAGTAGAAGAAGCCGGTCTTGACATTCCTAAGGTGAAAAGTGTAACAGAGATTGATGGAAAATGGGCGGTTGTTATTGAATACAAAGACGGAAAGACACTTGGAGAGATGATGAAGACAGATCCAGCCAATATAGAGAAGTATATGGAAGACTTTGTAGATCTTCAATTGCAGATGCATAGCAAGAGAGCACCTAGATTGAATAAACTGAAAGACAAATTGGCAAGACAGATTAATAGTTTGAAAGATTTGGATGCGACAGCAAGGTATGAGCTTCTGACACGTTTGGAGAGCATGCCAAAACATGATAAAGTATGTCACGGAGATTTCAATCCAAGTAACGTTATTGTTGGAAAGAATGGAAAGATGACAATCGTTGACTGGGCACATGCGACACAGGGAAATGCAAGTGCAGATGCAGCGAAGACCTATCTGCTGTTTGCGCTGGACAATCAGGAGACAGCTGATTTATACTTGAAATTGTTCTGCAAGAAGAGTGATACGGCAAGACAGTATGTAGAACAGTGGCTTCCGATCGTGGCGGCAGCACAGCTGACAAAGAATAATGAGATGGAAAAAGATTTCTTGATGAAATGGATTGATGTATTTGATTATCAATAAGAATATATAAAAATGACTGCGGTTTCTTTAAAACCGCAGTCATTTTTATTCTTCGTCGTCTATTTCTTGCGCACCGATTAAGGCACCGGTGGAAGCAGCGACGACAGCTGCAACAATTGCGGCAATGATGCTTACCGCAATGACACAAACTAAGAATCCCATGTTAAGATACCTCCGTTTCTGTGATGAATAGTATTTGCATTAGAAGAATACATTTCCGCCAATTACAATTCCGCTATGTCCGGAACTTGCCGCCCGGAAATTGAGACAGTCACCTACGTTGTTTTTTCCGGCAATTGCATCTTTTGCAACTTCCAGACAGGAAGATTTGATTCCTCTTTTTAAAACTTTATCAAGCTTTCCGGAAGCAACCGGAGAAAATTGTCCACTTTGATAAATTACTCCGGTAATGGTATCCGGATAATATCTATGGTTGACTCTGTTCATGACAACGGAGGCTACGGCAAGCATTCCGTCATAGTCAGTACTTCCAGCCTCACATTCAATCAATGCGGCAAAAATCTCTAATTCACTGGCGCTGACATCGGGAGTCTGATTCTGAGAAGAATCAGAGTTATCGTTATCAGAAGGAGGAGTAACAGACGGTGTCTCCGGTTCAACCGGTGTCACTTCTTTGTCGAGAGCCTCCTGTGCTGCTTTTGCACGCTCTTTTGCCTCGGCGAGTTTTGCAGAATATTGCTCTAATTCGCCTGATGTGGAAGAGATTTTTGCGGTAAGATCCGCTTGCTTTTGATTGAGCTCATCCTGAAGTTTCGTCAGTTGAGATTGCTCAGTTTGAAGCTGTTTTTCTTTTTCGGCAACGGCATTCTGTGCGTCGACCAGTTCTTTCAGACGATTGCGGTCGTACTCGCTTACAGCGCTGATAAATTCAGCTTTATTTAAAAATTCACTCATGCTCGCAGAAGAAAACAGCATCTCTAAATAAGAGGTATTGCCACTCTCATATATATGTTTGATTCTCAGTTTCATAGATTGATACTGAGCTGCTTCCTCGCCTTTTGCAACAGCAAGATCCGCTTTCACTTGCTCAATTTCTGCTGTGGTGGTATCCATCTTTTTCATAATGGTATCCAGTTCTCCACTCAAGGCGTCGAGTTCACTATTTAAATCGGATAATTCATTCTGTAAGTTTGATGTTGTGCCCTCAAGTGATTCAACAGAATCTTCAGCATATGAAGAAGTAGCAAAAACTGTGAACACTGCGATGGAAGTTAAAATGGAACAGGTACGTATCAGCATTTTTAACTTTTTGTTTTTCATAAGTAATTCCTTTCCTGAATAAATAGTTATTAAAATATTATACTATAAATTGCGTTATTAATCAAATTTTGTTAGAATAGAATCAAATAGCAGAAGAAAAGAGGGCAGTAGAATATGATGAAATACGAAGAGGAGCATTATCTTTATGAGAATATCAAGGATAAGATTTATCCGTGGGTGAAAGAATCTCTTGTAGATCATAAGGCACTGAATGGAAAGTATATTTCTGATAAAGATACTCCGATAGTCTCTTTTGCAGGGGATTTGATGGTGATATTTGTAATTGAAAGAGACAAAGATACATATGAAATATTAAAGGACAATATGCTTCCGCCGGATACGGACATGGAACTGCTTTACCATACAGCGTGCGAGAATCTTGCAAGGAATGTAAAATTTGTAATTGGACACACATTATATGGTGGCTTTAGTATTATCGCTGACGGTTATCATGAGGCAAGTTCACTTTGTTTTAAGTATATTTGGTCTATGTGCAGTGAAAAGCTTGATGATGATATTGTCATTATGGCGCCGACGAAAGATATGGTTCTATTTGTTCCAGCAGGCAATCAAAAGCAGATTGAAGAGATGAAAGCTTATGGAATACAATCGTTTGAACGTTCATTTGACAAGGTAAGCACGAAATTACTGCGTTTTACAAAAGAAGGAAAGGAACTGACCGTGTATGAGTAGAACAATCAGGATGATTGGGGTGGATCTGGATGGGACATTGCTGAACAGTGAAAAACAGCTGACCGCCTATACAAGAGAGGTGCTAAAAAAGGCGATTGAGCAGGAAGTGGCTGTAGTTGTGGCTACTGGACGTCCATTTTCGGGAGTGCCTGATGAGCTGAAACACTTTCCGGGAATAAGATATGCGCTTACGGCAAACGGTGCAAGAATATTGGATATGCAGAAGCAGAAGGTAGTTTATGAGAATTTACTTTCAGTGGAGAGTTCCGAAAAAGTTATAGATATTTTGAGAAAGCATCATGCAATTCACGAGTTTTTTGTTGACGGAGTCGGCTACATGAATGAAGATGGTCTGAAGAATGTATATGCATATTTTGAAGATCCTCATATGGCAGAATATTTACAAAGCACAAGAATTCCGGTAAAAGATGTAAAAGAAAAATTACAGACGATGAAGTGTGAGGTAGATAAGCTACAGGGAATTTTTAGAAATCAGAAAGATAAAGAGGAAGCACTGGAAGAACTGAATACCCTTTCTGGCATCGTTGTCACAGCAGCAATGGATAATAATCTGGAGATTAATAAAGAAGGAACAAACAAAGGACTTGGTCTTTTGCAGCTAGGGAAATCTCTTGGAATTTCAAGAGAGGAGATTATGGCGTGCGGTGATGGTGGCAATGATGTGGAGATGTTAAAAGAAGTTGGGTTTGCTGTTGCCATGGCAAATGGTTCTGATCCTGTCAAGAAGGCAGCAGATTTTGTGACCGTTTCGAATGATGAAGATGGAGTGGCAAAGGCAATTGAGAGGTTTGTGCTGGACTAGAGGAGGAATAGAAGAATGTTAGATATGTTAAAAGTAATTATACTTGGAATCGTGGAAGGTATCACGGAGTGGCTGCCAATCAGCAGTACAGGACATTTGATTCTGGTAGATGAGTTTATTAAGCTTGGGGCGAGCAGAGCATTCAAAGAGATGTTTAATGTGGTGATACAGCTTGGGGCGATTTTAGCGGTTGTAGTTTTGTATTTTCATAAACTGAACCCGTTTTCACCAAAGAAATCAAGAAAACAGAAAGTGTATACGATTCAGTTGTGGATGAAGGTGATTGTTGCATGTTTACCGGCGGCTGTTCTTGGAATCCTGTTGGATGACTGGATGGAGGCGCATTTGCATAATTATGTAGTAGTATCCATTACACTGATATTGTATGGTATTTTATTTATTGTGATAGAAAATTGGAATAAAGATAAGACACCGCAGGTGACAAAACTGCACCAGCTTTCTTATCAGACAGCATTGCTTATCGGGGTATTTCAGGTTCTTTCGCTTGTGCCGGGAACGTCACGTTCCGGTGCGACGATCATCGGTGCATTGTTGCTTGGTACTTCCAGATATGTGGCGGCAGAATTTACATTCTTCCTTGCAATTCCGGTTATGTTCGGTGCGAGTGGAATTAAATTGTTGAAGTTTATCAAAGTTGGCGGCGGCTTCACAGGGATGGAAGCAGCTATGCTGATCGTAGGATGTCTGGTGGCGTTTGTTGTATCGATCATTGCAATCAAATTTTTGATGGGATATATCAAGAAAAATGATTTCAAAGTATTTGGTTATTACCGTATCATCTTGGGTGTGATCGTGCTTGGGTACTTTGCGGCAAGCGGATTTTTAAAATAATATACAAACGGGTGGCTATTTATGCAAGAAAAATGTATAAATAGCCACTTGCTTTTTTTGGAAAATGTGATAGAATATAACACAGAGTTGAATTTTTATGCAGAATAAATTGCGAAAGGGAGAGATTGGATTATGAAGAAGAAATTATTAAGTGCATTATTGGTGGCAACATGTGTGGTATCTATGGCAGCGTGCGGAAGTAATAAAACAGAAAAGGAAGCTAAGGATGACAAGATTATTGTCGGAACAGAGGCTGGTTTTGCACCATACGAGTACATGAAAGGCAATGAAGTTGTCGGAATTGATATGGATATCGCAAAAGCGATTGCGGATGATATGGGAAAAGAGCTGGAGATCAAGAACATGGATTTTGACGGTGCTTTGGCAGCGGTTGCAAGCGGAAAGGTAGATTTTGTTGCAGCAGGTGTGTCTATCGATGAAGACCGTTTGAAAACAATGGACTTCTCTCATGAATATGTAAATTCAACAGAGGTAATCGTTGTAAACGGTGAAAGCCCGGCAGTGACTCCGGCAGGAGCAGAACTTTCAGGATCAGATCTTGACGGAAAAGTAGTTGCGGTACAGCAGGGGAATATCGCAGATATCTGGGTATCAAATGAAGAAAACTGCAAGCCGAAAGAAGTAAAACGTTATACAAAATTTGCTCAGGCTGCAGAAGATTTGAAAAACAACAAAGTAGATTGTATCGTAATGGACCAATATCCGGCAGAACAATTAGTAGCTTCTAATGGAACATTGAAAATTTTAGATGGTGTGCTGTTTGAAGATAAATATGCAATTGCAGTGAAAAAAGGAAATCAGGAATTACTGGATAAAATCAACAAAGTAATTGATCAGTTGATTGAAGATGGAAAAATTGAAGAATTTACAGCAAACCATACACAAAAGTAATAAAATAGTGTAAAATAGAAGATAAGTAATTTTAGAATCAGCAGATTTTGTATAGTCTGCTGATTCTTTGATGCAATTACAAAAGAAAGAGAGGAGAAAAGATGGACTTCATACAAAGGTTTATAGAAGGGTTTCATCATGCGGTAATTTATGACCAGCGGTATTTGGTTTATTTGGATGGTCTGAAGGTTACTATTTTAATTTCCATATTTGCAATCCTGATCGGTGTGGCGATTGGTCTGTTTATTGCGGTGGTGAAAGTAACGGTTTCCAAAAATATTTTTGTCAGAATTTTGAAGTGGTTCTGTAATGTGTACACGACAGTGATTCGAGGAACACCGGTTATGGTACAGCTTTTGATCATGTACAATATGGTGTTTACGGCAAGAGACACAAATGAAATTTTTGTCGGTGCAATCTGTTTTGGTATCAACTCGGGTGCGTATGTGGCTGAGATTATCAGAGCGGGAATTGAATCCATTGACAGAGGGCAGATGGAGGCAGGTCGTTCACTTGGCTTCAACTATATACAGACGATGCGCTATATCATTGTCCCACAGGCAGTGAAAAATATTCTGCCGGCGCTTGGAAACGAGTTTATCGTATTGATCAAAGAGACTTCTGTGGCAGGAGTAATTGCGGTGACAGATTTAACAAAAGCAGCGCAGTACATTGGTTCTACAGACTTCATTGTATTGCCGCCGTTGTTTGTAGCAGCAGGCTGCTATCTTGTGATCGTGTTAGGACTTACAAAATTGCAGAGTTTATTGGAAAGGAGGTTGTCACAAGGTGATCGTCACTAAGAATTTACAAAAATCATTTCATGGAAACAAGGTGCTTTGTGGAATTGACGAGCATATTGAAAAGGGAGAAAAAGTAGTAGTGATCGGACCGTCTGGTTCCGGGAAATCTACATTTTTGCGATGCCTCAACCTTCTGGAAGAACCGACAGGCGGAGAAGTGTGGTTTGAGGGGAATAACATCACAAGCAAAGATTGTGATATCAACAAACTGAGACAGAAGATGGGCATGGTATTCCAGCAGTTCAATCTGTTTCCGCATTTATCGATAAAGGAGAATATCATGCTTGCACCGGTGAAGCTTGGTGTGATGACAAAGGCAGAGGCGGAGAAGAAAGCAAAAGAATTGTTGCAGCGTGTGGGACTCCCTGACAAAGAGAATGCATATCCGAGACAGTTGTCAGGTGGTCAGAAACAGCGTATTGCAATTGCAAGAGCTCTGGCGATGAATCCGGATGTGATGCTGTTCGATGAGCCGACGTCTGCGCTTGACCCGGAGATGGTAGGAGAGGTTCTGGAACTGATGAAAGAACTGGCAGATGAGGGAATGACGATGGTAGTCGTGACGCATGAGATGGGATTTGCAAAAGAGGTTGCAACGCGTGTACTGTTCATTGATGAGGGAAAAGTAAAAGAAAGCAACACGCCGAAGGAATTCTTTGAAAATCCACAAGATCCGCGTCTGAAAGAATTTTTGTCAAAAGTATTGTAAGAAAGCGAGGGAGAACGTGATGAGTATTTTATTTGTAGAATATCCAAAATGTACGACCTGTAAAAAGGCGAAGAAGTGGCTGGAGGAAAAGGGCATTGCCTTTGAGGACAGACATATCGTGGAGGCAAATCCTACTGCGGAAGAATTAAAGGCGTGGCATGAAAAAAGCGGTCTTCCACTGAAGCGTTTTTTCAACACAAGCGGTATGAAGTATAAAGAACTCGGGCTGAAAGATAAACTTCCGAATATGACAGAAGAAGAGCAATATGCACTTCTTGCGACAGATGGAATGCTTGTGAAACGTCCGCTTTTAGTAGGTGAAGAGTTTGCTGTTCCGGGATTTAAAGAGGTTTCCTGGGAAGAGGTTTTAAGTTAAATGAAATATGAAAGAATTGAGATTGGGAGGTTCATTGAACGTCCCAATCGCTTTATTGCGTATGTAGAAATTGCGGGTAAGAAAGAGACCGTGCACGTGAAAAATACAGGGCGTTGTGCTGAACTTTTGACACCGAATGCATCGGTGTATGTGCAGCGGGCAGAAAATCCGGATAGAAAGACCCAGTGGGATCTGATCGGTGTAAAAAAAGGAAAACGTATGATCAATATGGATTCCCAGATACCGAACAAAGTAGTGGAGGAATGGATTAAGCAAGGGAATTTGTTTCCGGACGCGATAGTGATCAGACCGGAAAAGACGTACAGGAAATCCAGATTTGACCTTTATGTGGAAGAGGGAGATAGAAAAATCTTTGTAGAAGTAAAAGGAGTCACACTGGAGGAAAATGGAATTGTAAAATTTCCGGATGCACCGACTGAGCGGGGGATAAAGCACATCGAAGAGCTTTGTGAGGCGACAAAAGAAGGATATGAAGCGTATATCTTTTTTGTGATCCAGATGAAAGGCGTGCGGTATTTTACTCCGAATATGGAAACGCAGCCGGCATTTGGCGAAGCGCTAAAACGAGCGAAGGAGCAGGGAGTGCATGTACTTGCATATGACTGTAAAGTTGGAAAAGACAGCATTGAGATTGGAAAGGAAGTGCCTGTTCTTTTGGAGGATGAGAATCTAAAGAAAATCGCAGATCCGCTGGTCGAATGGTATAGGGAGAATAAAAGAGAACTTCCGTGGAGAGAACAGATCAGTGCCTATCGTGTGTGGGTGTCAGAGATTATGTTGCAGCAGACAAGAGTGGAGGCGGTGAAGCCGTTTTATGCCCGATTTTTAAATGCGCTTCCGACAGTAAAGGATTTGGCGGAGGCGGAGGAAGACCAGCTCTTGAAGTTGTGGGAAGGTCTTGGATATTACAACCGTGTGCGGAACATGCAGAAAGCGGCAAAGCAGATCATGGAAGATTTTCATGGAGAATTTCCCAAGACCTACGAGGAGATAAAAAGTCTTACAGGAATCGGAAACTATACGGCGGGAGCAATCAGCTCATTTGCATTTGGGATTCCAAAACCGGCGGTCGATGGCAATGTACTTCGTGTGGTTTCGAGGATCACGGCAAGCTATGATGACATTATGAAAGCGAGCGTGCGAACAAGGATAGAAGAGCAGCTGGAACGTATCATTCCGAAAAATGCGGCGAGTGATTTTAATCAGGGTCTGATTGAACTTGGTGCAATTGTATGTGTGCCGAATGGGGAACCGAAATGTCTGCTGTGTCCGTTGAGGCAGCTCTGTGAAGCGAGGGAAAAAGGAATTGAGTCAGAGCTCCCGGTGAAGACAAAAGCAAAAGCGAGAAAGATTGAAAAGAGGACAGTATTCATTTTTCAGGATGGCGAGAATGTAGCAATTCGGAAACGTCCGGCAAAAGGCCTTTTGGCAGGATTGTATGAACTTCCGAATATTGAGGGAGAATTAAGTGCAGATGAAGCGCTGGAATACAGTAAGAAAATTGGACTGCAGCCGCTGAGAATAAAGGAACTGGGGGTGGCAAAACATATTTTCAGCCATGTGGAATGGCATATGACCGGGTTTGCCATTCGAGTAGATGAGTTGGAAAAATCTTGTACAGAGAAAATGTTGTTCATCCATCCGGAGGAAGTGCAAAGAGAGTATCCAATTCCGGCAGCATTTGAATATTATGCCGATTTTGTGGATATCAAACTTGGACAGGAAAAATATGAGGAATAAGAATAGGACCAGCAATCTGCTGGTCCTAAATTGTTTGTCTGGATATGGCCGGCTGTTTTTTGAATGCAGCCACATATACGAGCTGATAACAGATTACAGCCATTGCACCGGCGCCTACCACGTCGATCACAGAGTGTTGCTTTAAAAACATGGTAGATAAGATGATGAGTCCGCCAAGTACAAGCGAGGCGTATTGAATCCATCGATATTCTTTTAATCTTTGGCTATGCATAATTGCAATGCAGGCACCGATGGAGTTATACACGTGCAGGCTTGGGAAAATATTCGTCGGTGTATCAGCACGGTATAACTGCTTTACTAAATCGACAAAAATATTGTCGTGCTCAAATGTTGTCGGACGTAAAATCTGCCCATTTGGATAAATAGTTGAAAATATCAAAAAAATCGTCATTCCAATACAGAGAAAGGCTGAAAGTTTATAAAAATCAGTCTTATCTGTGAAAAAGAAATATCCGACAGTCACTGCGATGAATACAAACCATAGTCCGTAAGGAATGATGAATATCTCTAAAAATGGTATCTTTTCATCGAGACTGGTATGGATAATATGGAAATCTGTTGTCACATGTTTTTCCAGATAAAAAAACCAAGGAAGGTAAATGAATCCGTAAAGAAAAACCCATGCATGTCTATGTTTTTGTAGGAAGCTTTTCATGCTATCAAAATCCCTTCATAAAGTGAATTAAAGTATGTAGATGATTATAGCATGAAAAAGATTGAGCAACAACAGTCTTCATACTATCTTTAGAATTTTTAAAACTTTTTTTCGAATATGACCATATCGTATTGCCGTTTTGCCTGGAGAAATGATTCTGGTGTACGAAGTGTCCAGACTGCGACCGGTGTGCGGTAGAGAATTCTTATTATTCGGAGACTGATGTTGGAGGCGTCTTTGAATTTATAAGAAATAAAATCGGGTTTTGCAATACCGTTTAAAAGGAGAAAACGGACAAGAAAACAGGCAAGCCAAGGCTCGGTCTTTCGTGTCTTTGTCAGGTTCGAGGATAGCTGACCACGCAGAATATGCGGGGCATTTTTTCGAAACCAGAAAATCCCGATTGTGTTAAAAGACTGAATCAGATAAGCTCCCTGATAAGTTTCCAAAAGCTTGTGTACTTCATGACAGAGTCTGGTGCTTTTTGTAGGAAGTTTTAATTCGATCAAAAGCGGAACACGACCGTTGACGTACGACAACACATCGGAGAGAAGCGGAATTTTTTCCGATGTGTGATTCAGGTAAAGTTTCTGCAAGTCTTCATAAGAGGTTTCTTCGATGAGGGCATCAATCTGGCACATCCTTGTGAGCGTGTCATCGTGAAAAACGACTACTTTTTCATCTTTTGTCAGATGGACGTCAAGTTCGATGCCGACATGCTGCCTGACTGCTTCCTGAAAAGCTTTCATGGAATTTTCAGGAATGGCACGGGCATCTGAAAACAGGCCGCGATGGGCGAATTCTGTATGAAAAAATGGTTCCATCATTTTACGTCTGGCGAGATTCGGACAGATGAAGATCAAATACAAGAATAACAATAAAAATAGTAATACAATAAAAAACATAACTACCTCCTTTGCGGCACGATGACCTGAAGCATTTTAGAATCGCATGAGGCGGAAATGCTTTTTTGCAAAAATACAGGTTCTCCGTCTGTGTGAACCGGCAATGCTCGTTCTGCGTGAATGCTCACATGGCGGCACTGATAGGTATGGACACCTTTAAAATGCGTATGCCAACCGGTAAATGCTGTCGGAAGGAGGGTGAGAATCTTTAATTTTGAAAGATCAGAAACAACAATTACATCGAGCAGATTGTCATCGGGGCGAGCATCGGGGCAGAATTTGACCCCTCCGCCTTCGTATTTGTGGTTCATAATTGCGGCAAAATATGCAGATGGAAAAGAGAATTCTTCTTTATGATCCAATGTTACTGTCATTTTCTGGGGTGTTGTCAGAAAGAGACGGTGCAGGGAAATGCCGGCATAAGTGAGTTTCCCAAGGTGGATCTTATTCAATGCAACTTTCAATTTTGAAATGACTGCCTCGTGGCAGATAGCGGCGTCAAAGCCAATACCTGCACTTACGGCAAAATGTTTCAAGCGGTCTTGATACTGCAATCGTCCGATATTTATCGAGCAGGTGTCATGTGCCGCGAGAATAAGCTCCAAAGCCTCTTTGGGTGAAGAAGGGATATTCAGGCTTCTGGCAAAATCGTTGCTTGAGCCAATTGGAATATACCCCAGAATCACCTTTTCATAATCTTGGATTCCGTTTACCACTTCGTTTATCGTACCATCTCCGCCGAGTACAACCAAAGTGGAAGGAGCATCATCGGAGGTGGCTTTGCGGGCAATCTCGGTCGCATGTTTTTGATATTTTGTAAAATACGCTTTATAAGGTATGTTTTGCTTTTTTAAAATAGATTCTAATTCGTCCCACACGACATGTCCGAGACCGGAACGAGCGTGCGGATTTACAATAAAAATGTACATTTGCATCACCTGTCTTTTGTTCTTGGAGATATTATAACATTTATAATTGACGATGGTCACTAGAAAAGTTAAAATAAATATAACAAGATTTTTGGTATAAAATAATAAATATAGTGCATTAAAGAGGAAAGAAAGATGGATAGAACGGAAAAGTATAATTTGAGCCAAAAAGAACAGCTTGCATTAATTGGAAAAGCATTGTCATCGGAATTGAGACTCCGGATTTTGAGTGAACTGGAAGAAAGAGCTTATAATGTAAATGAAATTGCCGAATGTTTACAGATACCGGCATCTTCGGCAGCGCTGCATGTTCGGGTTCTTGAGGAAGCTGGACTGATTGAGACAGAACTTCGGGCAGCAGTCAGAGGATCTATGAAAATCTGCAGAAAGAAAGTAGATGGAATTTTTATTGACTTACAGCAGGAGGAAGAAGGAGAAATCGATGAGATCCACATGCCAATCGGAAATTATGTGGATTACCATGTGGAGCCGACTTGCGGAATAGTATCTCAGGACGGGTACATTGATGTGGAAGATGAGGCTTCGGTATTTTATAATCCTGCAAGGGTAAATGCAAAGCTCATTTGGTTTGGAAATGGATATTTGGAATACCGTTTTCCAAATGTGACATTAAAAAAGAAAACACTCAGGAAAGTGGAGGTGTCCGCAGAAATATGTTCGGAAGACCATGAGTACAATATGGACTGGCCTTCTGATATTACACTGTGGATCAATGACGTTGAGGTTGGAACGTGGGAAAGTCCGAGCGATTTCGGCGGAAGACGCGGGAAGCTGAATCCGGCATGGTGGTCATCGGATAAGACCCAGTATGGCATGTTAAAGAACTGGTGTGTAAAAAAGGACGGAAGCTTTCTGGACGGTGAAAAGATTTCTGATGCCGGACTGGAAAAATACAACCTTTCTGACAAGGATTATATTTCGGTGAAGATCGGAATTAAGGAGGATGCAGCACACAAAGGCGGAATTAATATATTTGGGGACGGCTTTGGAGATTATCCACAGGATATTGTTCTAAAATTGAGTTATTAAAGCTTTACAGTATAGGAAAATGTGATATAATAAATAACAAATAAGGTGTTTTAAAACAAAAATATTAAAATAAAAAAGGAGAAGAAGAATGAAAGCGAGACTGGTAGAACAATTCAAACAATTATTTGGACCAGAAGGGGATATCCGGGCGTATTTTGCACCGGGGCGTGTGAATCTGATCGGGGAACACACAGACTACAACGGAGGGCATGTGTTTCCATGCGCGTTGACATTAGGTACATATGCGATTGCAAGAAAGAGAGAAGATGACAGGCTGAGACTGTACTCTGCAAATTTTGAATCTCTCGGTGTGATCGAGTCAAGCCTGAATGATCTGGTTCCGTCAGAGGCAGCAGGATGGACGAATTATCCGAAGGGAGTTATGTGGACATTTGAAAAACGTGGATATAAGCTTACAAACGGACTTGATATTCTGATTTACGGAAATATTCCGAACGGCTCAGGGCTTTCTTCATCTGCATCGTTGGAAGTTCTGACAGGAGTGCT
This sequence comes from Coprococcus phoceensis, assembly GCF_900104635.1. Taxonomy (NCBI): domain Bacteria; kingdom Bacillati; phylum Bacillota; class Clostridia; order Lachnospirales; family Lachnospiraceae; genus Coprococcus; species Coprococcus phoceensis. The sequence continues at coordinate 2,043,777 of NZ_FNWC01000007.1, read as the reverse complement.
TTTGAAGGATATGTTTGCATTTGACGACTTGACGATGGTTGAGATCGCGCAGATTGGGCAGTATTCAGAAAATAACTTTAATGGCTGCAACTGTGGAATTATGGATCAGTTTGCAAGCGCGATGGGAAAGAAAGACAATGCTATTTTCCTGGATACCAATACGCTGCAGTATGAATATGCACCGGTTGTGCTTGAAGATGCAAAAATTGTAATTGTAAACAGTAAAGTAAAACACAGCCTTGTGGACTCTGCATACAATGACAGAAGAAATGAATGTGAGACTGCCTTAAGAGAACTGCAGAAAGTGTTGGGTATCCAGACGCTTGGTGATCTGACAGAGGAGGAATTTGAGGCGCATAAAGATGCAATCCAGTCTGAGATCAGACAGAAAAGAGCAAAGCATGCGGTGTATGAGAACCGAAGAACGATCAAGGCGGTAGAAGCGCTCAAAGCAGATGATATTGAGACATTTGGAAAGCTGATGAATGCATCTCATGTATCGCTTCGAGATGATTATGAGGTATCTTGTGAAGAGATTGATATTTTGGTGGATCTCGCATGGTCAATCGAGGGCGTAATCGGATCACGTATCACAGGAGGCGGATTCGGCGGATGTACAGTAAGTATTGTGAAAAATGATGCAGTGGATCATTTCATCGAGACTGTCGGAGCACAGTATGAGGAGAGAGTGGGACACAAAGCGGAATTTTATGTAGTAGACATCGGAGATGGAGCAAAAATTTTAAAATAAGCAGGAGAGAAAAAAATGTTATTTGAAAATATTAAAAAATTAGTACAGTATGGAATTGACACAGGATTGACGCCGGAGTGCGAACGTATTTATACAACGAATCTGTTGTTGGATCTTTTTCACGAAGAAAACTATGAAGATACGGATATTCATGATGAGACAATTGAACTTGAAACAGTTCTGGCAGGGTTACTTGATGAGGCATGTAAAAGGGGAATTATTGAAGACAGCATTGTGTACAGAGACCTGTTTGACACAAAGATTATGAACTGTCTGACACCACGCCCGGCACAGGTACAGGCTGAGTTTGCAAAAAGATATGAGGTTTCTCCAAAAGAGGCGACAGACTATTTCTACAAATTGAGTCAGGACAGCGATTATATCCGTCGCTACCGAGTGAAAAAAGACCGCAAATGGAAAGTGGACAGCGCTTATGGTGAGATTGATATCACAATCAACTTATCAAAACCGGAGAAAGATCCAAAGGCGATTGCGGCTGCGAAGAATGCAAAGGCAAGTAGTTATCCAAAATGTCAGCTCTGTGTGGAGAATGAAGGATATGCAGGTCGTGTGAACCATCCGGCGAGAGAAAACCACCGTATTATCCCGATCACAGTGAATGACAGCGCATGGGGATTCCAGTATTCGCCATATGTATATTATAATGAACACTGTATCGTATTTAATGGTGAGCATACGCCGATGAAAATTGAAAAACAGACATTTGTAAAATTATTTGATTTTGTAAAATTGTTCCCACATTATTTTCTGGGATCAAACGCAGACCTTCCGATTGTAGGAGGCTCTATCTTGAGTCATGACCATTTCCAGGGAGGAAATTATACATTTGCAATGGCAAAAGCGCCGATGGAAGAGACATTTACAATCAAAAACTTTGAAGATGTAGAAGTTGGAATTGTAAAATGGCCATTGTCTGTATTGAGATTGAGAAGTACAGATGAGTCGCGTTTAATTGAACTCGGAGCACACATTTTAGATGCATGGCGAGGATACACAGACGAAGCGGCGTTTGTATTTGCGAACACAGATGGAGAGCCACACAACACGATCACTCCAATCGCAAGAAAAGTTGGGGATACATATGAGCTGGATCTTGCGCTCCGCAACAATATTACAACAGAAGAGCATCCGCTTGGAGTATATCATCCACATGCACAGTGGCATAATATCAAAAAAGAGAACATTGGTCTGATCGAGGTAATGGGACTTGCAGTGCTTCCGTCTCGTCTGAAAGAAGAGATGGAAATCCTTGCAGATTATCTTGTGGAAGGCAAAAATATCAGAGAGAATGAAAAGATTGAAAAACATGCAGACTGGGTAGAGACATTCCGAGGAAAATATGACGGATTTACAAAGGAAAATGTAATGGAAATTTTGGAAAAAGAAGTTGGAATTGTATTTACCAATGTTTTGGAAGATGCAGGTGTCTATAAATGTACAGAAGAGGGAAGAATTGCATTCAAACGGTTCATAGAGACACTGTAGGCATTTGGAGAGGATGAGAACAGAATGGAACAGAGAGCATTTGGAGCGAACAGCAAAGGTGATGCTGCTTTATTATATACATTTACGAACAAGAACGGCATGATGATCGGGGTGACTGATCTGGGGGCAACGCTCCATGCGGTCCTTGTGCCGGACAGGGATGGCAGTCTCTGTGATGTGGTACTTGGATATGACACGGCAGAGCAATATGAAGAAGGAGCTACTTTTTTTGGAGCTACGGTGGGCCGGAGCGCGAACCGCATCGGTGGTGCATCATTTGTGCTGAATGGGAAAAAATATAATCTGGATAAAAATGACGGTGAAAACAATCTTCACAGCGGGTTGGATTTTTATAGTTTCCGTGTGTGGAAAGTGAAAGAACAGACGGAGAACAGCATTACATTCGCATTGCACAGTCCGGATGGCGATCAGAATTATCCGGGTGAATTGGGCATTGAAGTGACTTATACGTTGACAGATGACAATGAAATAAAAATTCAGTATCATGGAGTGCCGACAAAAGATACGATCATCAATATGACAAATCATAGTTACTTTAATCTGTCCGGACATAAATCCGGTTCGGTGTTAGATCAAGAAGTATGGATTGATGCGGATGCTTACACGAGAGCGGATGCAACGTCGATTCCAACCGGAGAGATCGTTTCCGTAGACGGGACACCAATGGATTTTCGTGTGCCAAAGACGATTGGAAGAGATATTGAAGAAGATTATGAGGCATTGAATTTCGGAAATGGATATGACCATAACTGGGTGTTAAAGCCACGTGACGGAGTTGGAAAGGTTGCAACACTTTATTCTGATAAAACGGGGATTGAGATGGAAGTGTATACAGACCTTCCTGGAGTGCAGATGTATACAGCCAATTTTGTAGAGGATGAGTGTGGAAAAGAGGGCGCAATCTATCAAAAACACCACGCAGTCTGTTTTGAGACACAGTATTTCCCGGATGCAGTGAATCATGAGAACTTTGTAAGCCCAATCTGTCGTGCAGGTGAGGCGTATGACACGACTACGGTTTATAAATTTGGGGTGAGATAGGAAGGATTATTGTATCCAGCCTTGACAAGGTAAAAAAGGTGGCATATAATGAATACTACGTTTGCGAACCACGACAATGCTGAATTAGGGCTTGTACTGGTTTCGACGGGGGTTCAGAAGTTTGGGAAGCCATCTGCGGGGCGGGCCCGCATAACAATCCGTACTTTAAAATTAAACGCAGACGAAAATTTAGCGTACGCTGCCTAGTGGCAGCAGTCGGCCTTAAGTCGCTCACTGCTTAAGTCACCGGCTTCAACGAGGTGAGGCACTTCGTTTCCAAAGCTTTGAGGGGATGGAAGAATTTATGAAGCTACTGAGATCAGAAGCCTGTCATTAGGCGGCTGATGGAGGGAATGTCAAAATAATGACTGTGATGGGAGATGCCTCGATGGAAGGGCTTTCGGACAGGGGTTCGATTCCCCTCAGGTCCATTTCAAAACCTCAGCATATGCTGAGGTTTTATTTGCATATGTTTACAAGTAGTGCTATAATTTTTTACAGGGGAAAATGCAAAAAAGGGGTATCAGGATAAATGGATAAGATAAGTATTATTGCTATTGTAATTGCTCAGATTGTAGTTGTCATCTGTGTGTTGGTCGTATTTTTACAGAGAAGAAGTATGAAGAATCTCATCGAGAATCTGACAACGATGATTGATGATGCAACAAAAGGAACATTGAAATCAAAAAGGCCGGATGGCTCTGTGTTTTCGGATCTGGAAGTTAAGATGAATCAGTATCTGAAAATATGTATTGTGAGAAACAGACGTGCAAAAGAAAAAAAAGACAGGATCAAGTCATTGATTGCAGAAGTTGCTTTTCAGACGCAGGCACCACTTGCAGATGTGAAGATGTATTCTGATATGCTGGTTGAGCAGAAAGATCTCTCAGATGACAGCAGAAAGATTGCAGAGCGCATCAGTGCACAGGGGGAACGCTTGAATATGATGTTGGAGGCAGTTGTGAGAATTTCTGTGCTGGAGAGTGGATTGAATTCTATTGAGCCGAAATCACAGAATCTTGGGAATCTTTTATGTGAAGTGAGTCAGGAATTGCTTCCATTGGCAGAGAAAAAAGGAATTGCAATTCAATATAAGAAAAAGAAGATTCAGGCGGTGTTTGATTATCCGTGGACGCTCGTGGCGCTTTCGAATATTTTGGAAAATGCAATTAAGTATTCAAAACCGAATTCCATGGTCAAAGTAAGTGTGATGCAGTATGATATGTATGCGAGAGTAGATATTACGGACAATGGAATGGGAATTGATTATACAGAGACAGAGGCGATTTTTAAGAAATTTTATCGCACAAAAGAGGCAAAAGAGCAGGAAGGTCTTGGAATTGGTCTCTATCTTGCGAGACATATTATACGAGAACAATGTGGATACATTAAAGTGTCCTCGATTGTTGGAAAGGGAACGATGTTCTCTGTATTCCTACCGAGGGTATAAAATATAGTAAAGGGCAGATGGCAGTTGGAAAAACTAAAAAAAGGAGTTTTCTGACTGCCATTTATTGTTTCACAAAGTTGACATAAATCTTTGGTATGATAAAAAGAGAATATTAAACGAGGTGAAGATATATGGAAAAATTGAAAATATTGGTTGTAGATGATGAGAGCAGAATGAGAAAACTGGTAAAAGATTTTTTAGAGAGAGAGGGACATATTATTATAGAAGCTGCTGATGGGATGGAAGCGATGGATATTTTTTATGAGAATAAGGATATCGCTTTGATTATTCTTGATGTGATGATGCCTAGAATGGATGGATGGCAAGTGTGCAGAGAGGTGCGTGCGCTGTCTCAGGTTCCGATTATCATGCTGACAGCACGCGGGGAAGAACGGGACGAGCTGCAGGGATTTGAACTTGGAGTGGATGAATATATTTCAAAACCGTTCAGTCCGAAGATTTTGGTTGCGCGAGTGAATGCAATCTTAAAAAGAGGAAGAGCAGCGGCTTCTGAAGATTTGATTGATGCCGGGGTCATTGTGATTGATAAAGCAGCACATCTTGTAAAGATTGATGATGTACCGATTGATCTGAGTGTGAAAGAGTTTGAACTTTTAACATATTTTGTGGAAAATCAGAAGATGGCATTGTCCAGAGAAAAGATACTGAACAATGTGTGGGATTATGATTATTTTGGCGATGCGAGGACAATTGATACCCATGTGAAAAAACTGAGAAGCAAGCTGGGAGAAAAAGGAAATTATATTAAGACGATATGGGGAATGGGATATAAGTTTGAGGTGGAATAATGCGAGGATCAATTAAACGTCAGATTTCAGTCATATTTATCGGGCTGGTAGTGGCAATTCTTTTGATTTCACTTGGAGTGAATGCAAAATTTCTCGGACAGTATTATATCCTGAATAAACAGGCGAGTCTGACAGAGGTATATGAAAAGTTAAAAACAGCTTCTGAGAAAGGGAAATTGACATCTGACAGCACGGTAGAAGAATTGAGCGAGATGGTTGAGATTGGTAATATTACGCTTGCTGTTGTTTCAGGAAAAGAGAAAGTCCGTCTTTCGATTGCGCAGAATGAACAGAAAAGTGATGAACTGGTCATGCAGCTGATTGGTTATATGCTAGGGCGGAATCAGGAGAACGGGACGCTTTTAAAGGAGAGCGATACCTATCAGATTCACAGTGCAAAAGATGTGCAAAGTGGGTACGAATATATCGAGATGTGGGGATATCTGGAAGATGGAAGTACATTTATTTTAAGAAGTCCGCTGGAGAGTATTCGGGAAAGTGTGGCGCTCTCGAATAAATTTTTATCTTACATTGTGGTTGTAGTTGTACTGATCAGCACCGTCTTGGTATGGTATTTTTCTAAAAGGATTGCAGATCCGATCATGGAACTGGCAGTTTTGTCGAAGAGAATGGCGGATTTGGATTTTGATGCGAAATATACAAGCGGCGGAGATAATGAGATTGGAGTTCTTGGAGAGAACTTTAATGCGATGTCAGAGAAACTGGAGCAGACCATTTCGATGCTGAAAAAAGCCAATTATGAATTGCAAAAAGATATTGAGAAAAAAGAAAAGATGGAAAATATGCGAAATGAGTTCCTTGGAAATGTATCTCACGAATTAAAGACACCGATTGCTTTGATACAGGGGTATGCGGAAGGACTGAAAGAGGGAATCTCGGATGATCCGGAGAGTCGGGCGTTTTATTGTGACGTGATTATGGACGAAGCAGGAAAGATGAACCGTATGGTGAAAAATCTGCTGACATTGAACCAGTTGGAATTTGGAGAAGAGGAAGTGTCTTTTGAGCGTTTTGACATCGCGGAACTGATTCGCGGAGTAGTGCAAAGCTGTGAGATACTGATACAGCAGAAGAATGCCACAGTGCATTTTACGCAGAATGAACCTGCGTATGTCTGGGCGGATGAGTTCAAGGCAGAGCAGGTTATTCGAAACTATGTGAGTAATGCATTGAATCATGTAGAGGGGCAGATGCTGATTGACATTCGCATTTCAAAAGGAGAAGAGCCGGATACGACGAGAGTTTCGGTGTTCAATACCGGAAAACAGATTCCAAAGGAGGATATCGGGCACATTTGGGATAAATTCTACAAAGTGGATAAAGCGCACACAAGAGAATATGGTGGTAATGGAATCGGACTTTCTATTGTTAAGGCGATTATGGAATCGTTCCATCATGAGTATGGAGTGAACAACTATGAAAACGGAGTGGAATTCTGGTTTGAATTATCTGCAAAATAGAGGAGGGCACAAGTGATATGATAGCGATTATTGATTATGATGCGGGGAATATAAAAAGCGTAGAAAAAGCATTACAAAAGTTGGGACAGGATGTTGTGATCACACGCGAGAAAGAGCAGATTTTAGCTGCGGATAAAGTGATTCTGCCTGGAGTCGGGGCATTTGGAGATGCGATGAAGAATCTGAACGAGTATGGTCTGGTGGAGGTTATTCATCAAGTGGTGGAAAAAAGGATTCCCTTTTTGGGGATTTGTCTTGGGCTGCAGCTTTTGTTTGAAAAAAGCGACGAGTCGGAAGGCGTGAAAGGACTTGGAATTTTAAAAGGAGAGGTTTGCAGAATTCCGGATCAAGAAGGGTTTAAGATTCCGCATATGGGATGGAACTCTTTGCATCTTCAGAATGACGGAAGACTCTTTCGGGGAATTGAAGAGGACGCATATGTATATTTCGTGCATTCTTATTACCTGAAAGCCAAGGAGGAACAAATTGTGAAGGCGACGACAGAATACGGCGCACACATCCATGCATCTGTGGGAATGGATAATGTGTTTGCATGCCAGTTTCATCCGGAAAAAAGCAGTGATGTGGGACTTCGGATTTTGAAAAATTTTGTAGAGCTTAGCTAGGAGGAAGAGAGATGTTTACGAAAAGAATAATCCCTTGTTTGGATGTGCACAATGGGCGCGTGGTGAAAGGAGTTAATTTTGTAGATTTGATAGATGCCGGTGACCCGGTTGAGATTGCGAAGGCATATGATGCAGCAGGAGCAGATGAGATTGTATTTTTGGATATCACAGCATCGTCAGATGAGAGAGAAACTGTTGTCGATATGGTGCGGAAAGTGGCCGCCAATGTATTTATTCCTTTTACAGTTGGCGGAGGAATCCGGACGGTAGAAGATTTTAAAGTACTTTTGCGGGAAGGAGCGGATAAGATTTCAATCAATTCATCTGCGATCAATCGTCCAGAGTTGATACGGGAAGCGGCAGAAAAATTCGGCAGTCAGTGTGTGGTTGTCGCAATTGATGCGAAGAAAAGAGCGGATGGAACCGGATGGAACATCTATAAAAATGGTGGAAGAGTCGATGTCGGTATCGACGCGGTTGAGTGGGCAAAAAAAGTGGGTGCGCTCGGAGCGGGAGAGATTCTTTTAACGAGTATGGATGGAGATGGAACAAAGGCAGGGTATGACCTGGAGTTGACAAGAGCGATTGCGGAAGCAGTATCGATTCCGGTCATCGCATCAGGCGGTGCAGGAACGCTGGAACATTTTTATGAGGCGTTGACGGAAGGAAAGGCAGATGCGGCGCTTGCAGCATCTCTATTCCATTTTAAAGAATTAGAGATTAAAGAAGTCAAACAATACTTGCGAGAGAAAGGCGTTTCAGTCAGAATGTAAGGAGGAAGAAAAGATGGCGGCAATCAACGGAGATTGGCTGGAAGCATTAAAGGATGAATTCAAAAAAGACTATTATAAGCAGCTGTTTGAGAAGGTGAACGAAGAGTATCGGACGAGATTAATATTTCCACCGGCAAATGACATATTTAACGCATTTCATCTGACACCTTTAAAAGATGTGAAAGTGGTTATCTTAGGACAGGATCCGTATCATGGAAATAATCAGGCGCATGGACTTTGCTTTTCGGTAAAGCCGGAGGTGGAGATACCACCATCGCTTGTAAATATTTACAAAGAACTGCATGATGATTTGGGGTGCACGATTCCTGACCACGGATACCTTGTGAAATGGGCGAAACAGGGAGTGTTAATGCTCAATACTGTTTTGACTGTGCGGGCGCATCAGGCAAATTCCCACAGAGGAATCGGCTGGGAAGAGTTTACAGATGCGGCAATCCGTGTGTTGAATACACAGGATCGACCGATTGTGTTTATTTTATGGGGAAGACCGGCTCAGATGAAAAAAGCGATGTTGAATAACCCAAAGCATCTGATATTGGAAGCTCCACATCCAAGTCCACTGTCTTCTTACCGTGGTTTTTTTGGAAGCAGACCATTCAGTAAGACGAATCAATTCCTTGAGGCGAATGGAGTGGAACCGATCGACTGGCAGATTGATGAATTGTAGAGAAAAGAGATGTAACATAGAATAAAAGTTGAGATATGCGAATGGAAGGCGTATGTTTCAACTTTTTTTAATTGATATCTTGACATTTCACATAAAATATGGTTATATGAACATATGAACAATCACTCATATGAGGAGGTAGAAAGATGAAACAGAATCATGAAGAACATAAAGAGCAACATCATCATAACCATGAAGCCTGTGGATGTGGTCACGACCATGAACACGAAGCCTACGGATGCGGACATGACCATGAACATGGGAGTGGTGATAAAGAAAGTCATTCGCATGTTCAATCGGATGCGAAGCAAAAAGTATATATCTTAGAAAATCTTGGTTGTGCAAACTGTGCGGCGAAGATGGAGAGAAAGATTAAGGAATTGCCGGAAGTGGAAGATGCGGTGATCACATTTGCGACAAAGCAGTTAAAAGTTGCATCGAATCATCAAGAGGATCTTCTTCCGGTACTACAGGAAATTTGTGCATCGATAGAGTCTGAGGTAGTGGTAAAACAAAAAGAGTCAAAAGTACACAAAGAAAAACAGGAGGAGAACCAAAAAGCGATAATAGGTATTCTTGCAGGTGCAGTATTGTTTGCAGCAGGGATGATATTTGAGGATTCTTATCCGACAGTGACATCAATTGGATTTGTTATAGCCTATCTGATTCTTGGTGGGAAAATTGTATTACAGGCAGCGAAGAATCTGAAGAAGGGGCACGTGTTTGATGAAAACTTTCTGATGAGTATTGCGACGCTGGCGGCATTTGCAATTGGAGATTTTGCTGAGGCGGTAGGTGTGATGCTGTTTTACCGGTGTGGAGAGTTGTTTGAAGATATTGCAGTGGAAAAGAGCCGTGGACAGATTATGGATGCGGTTGACATGAGACCGGAGGTTGTAAATCTTCTGCATGGAGATGAGGTGGAAGTGATTCCGGCAGAGGAAGCGCAGATCGGAGACGTGCTCCTTGTGAGAGTTGGAGATCGAATTCCGCTTGACGGAGTGATTTTAAGCGGTGAGAGCCGCATCGATACAGCGCCGGTGACAGGTGAACCGGTTCCTGTAAAAGCAGGCGAAGGTGACCGGGTAATCTCAGGGTGTGTCAATACTTCCGGAATGTTAAAGGTTCGGGTAGAAAAGACACTTGGCGACTCTATGGTTACACGGATTCTGCAGTCTGTCGAAAATGCGGCGGCAAGCAAGCCGAAGATAGACCGATTTATTACAAGATTTGCAAGGGTCTACACACCATTTGTAGTAATCCTGGCATTGGGAACTGCAATTATCCCTTCACTGATTACGGGAGATTGGAAATTTTGGATTTATACAGCAATCACATTTCTCGTTATAAGCTGTCCATGTGCGCTCGTATTGAGTGTGCCGCTTGCATTTTTCTCCGGAATTGGCGCGGGATCTAAAAAGGGAATTCTTTTTAAAGGCGGAATTGCTTTGGAGGCGTTAAAAGAGGTCAAGGCAGTTGTCATGGATAAGACAGGGACTATTACAAAAGGAAATTTTGAAGTGCAGAAGTGTATTTCATTGGGGGCATGGAAGGAAGAAGAACTCTTAGCAGTTGCAGCAGGATGTGAGAGTACATCCACGCATCCGATTGGGAACAGTATTGTGGAGGAAGCAAAAAAACGTTTTGTAGAATTGGAACGCCCATCAAAAGTGGAAGAAATATCAGGAAAGGGAATCCGTGCGCAAATGAAACTCGGCGAGGTGCTATGCGGAAACAGAGCCCTTTTAGAAATGCATCATGTGAATGTGCAAATGATGGAGAGCGACGTTTATGGAACCGAAGTATTTGTCGCGATAAATGGAGAGCTGGCAGGATATCTTGTCATTGCGGACACTTTGAAAGAAGATTCCGTTAGTGCAATCAGAAAGATGAAAAAATACGGACTTCGAACAGCAATGCTTACAGGAGATGCCAAAACAAGTGCAGATGCCATAGCCAAAAAGGCAGGTGTAGAAGAAGTGTACGCACAGCTTTTGCCGGAGGATAAGGTAGAAAAATTAAAGGAGATACGTCAAAAGAACGGAGCTGTTATGTTTGTTGGAGATGGAATCAATGATGCGCCGGTGCTGGCTGGAGCAGATGTCGGAGCCGCGATGGGAAGTGGAGCGGATGCTGCGATTGAAGCGGCAGATGTAGTGTTTATGACATCTTCGATGGAAGCGATTCCGCAATCTGTTGCAATTGCAAAAGCGACCGGAGCGATTGCCATGCAAAATGTTGTGTTTGCACTGATTGTGAAAGCTCTGGTAATGATACTTGGACTTATGGGATTTGCAAATATGTGGCTGGCAGTGTTTGCCGATACAGGAGTTGCGATGCTCTGTGTATTAAATTCCATCCGAATTTTATATAAGAAATAAAAGAAGTGCGGCTGTTGTCCTGCGGTGAGTCAGGGGAACAGTCGTACTTATTTTGCAGGAAAGTATTGACCAAACAGAGTACATCATTCATAATTGTTCTATGAATGTCGAGTCATATGAAAGGAGTAAGATATGGAAAAATCGGAAATAGAATGTTGTGGGACAACGCATTTGCATGACAGTCTGGTACACCAGATTGAAGACGGAATGCCGAAAGAAGAAACGATACGAGAATTGTCAGATTTCTTCAAAGTATTTGGAGATATGACGAGAATAAAAATTTTATGTGTGTTGTTTCAGGCAGAGTTGTGTGTGTGTGATTTGGCAGAAGTTGTGGGAATGACTCAATCTGCAGTGTCACATCAACTGAGAATATTAAAACAGATGAAGTTAGTAAAGAATAGAAGAGAAGGAAAGACGGTATTTTACTCGCTGGCAGACGGGCATATACAGAGCATCTTGAATCAGGGAATGGAGCATATAATAGAGTAGAGGCTGTTTGATGAGGGCAGGTTATGAAGGAAAGAATACGTAATAATGTGTACATGACAGTGTGCGGACTTTTGTTGTATTTGGGAAGTGTCTGGCTGAGCAGAAGTTATCATTTGCCGTCGGACATTGCGTTTGGCTGTTTTTTTGCAGCGTACCTACTGGCTGGGTACAGTGTGTTTCAGAAGATTGCGGAACATTTTTTGGAGAAATTTTTTCTGGATGGGAATGTACTGCTTGTAATCACTACAATTTGTGCGTTTGCCGTTGGATATTATGTGGAGGCAGTGGCGGTGATCTTGATTTTTCAGGTTGGACATCTGATCGAGATGATCACAATAGATCGCTCCAAACGAAGAATCAGAGAACTCATCGATGTACATGCAATCCTTGCAAATAAACTGGTAGATGGGGAAGAAATACAGGTAGAGCCGTCAGAGCTTGAAAAGGACGACAGAATCTTGATCAGACCGGGCGAACGAGTTCCGGTAGATGGGATAGTCGTTTCGGGGACAACTTCGCTTGATACACAGATGATTACGGGAGAGGCAATTCCGCGTGAGGAAGAGCCGGGCGGAATTGTATATAGTGGAAGTCTGAATCTGACAGGCGCCATAGAAGTCAAAGTGCTTCATACATATGATGATTCTACGGTGTCAAGAATCTTGAATATCGTAGAAAATGTAGATACGAAAAAGGCAGAAAGTGAGCACAAAGTACAAAGATACATTCAGATTTATGTAGGCTTGATATTAGCGTCGGCAGCGATGCTTGTTGTTTTGCCAAGTCTGTTTGATAAGACATATGAGTATGTGACTGGAATGAAGAGAGTTGTTGTATTTTTGGCGGCAGCCTGCCCATGTGCGATTGGGATGTCTGTATCCACAGCATTTTTAGGCGGGATTCTTTCCGCTGCTAAAAAAGGTGTAATCGTAAAAGGAGGCGTGTATCTGGAAATTTTGGCGAAGGTGAACACCTTTCTGTTCGATAAGACGGGAACGTTGACGGAAGGTGTTTTTGAAGTGCAGGAGGTACATGCACAGTGGCTTACAGAGGAGGAATTATTGGAGATTGCAACATATGTGGAAAGCTACTCGAATCATCCGATTGCTGTTTCCTTGAAAAATGCTTATGGGAAAGAACTTGAAAAGACCCGTATGACTGAGATGGAAGAGATTCCGGGATATGGATTGACAGCAATTTACGAGGGAAAGAAAGTGTATGTTGGAAATGCAAGACTGATGGAAGAAAGAGGCATCCGGTTTCAGGAAATACACAAGTCAGGAAGCGTAATTTACATTGCGGTTGACGGGAAATATGCAGGTTATATCGTCGTTTCAGATATGATAAAAAAAGATGCAAAAGAGATGATTATGTATTTGAAAAAGCATTGTCAGGCAGTCGCTGTGATGGTGACGGGAGATACCCAGTTTACTGGAAAAGAAGTGGCTGAGGAATTGGAATTAGACTATTATTATGCAAATCAGCTTCCGCAGGATAAGGTGGAGCGATTGGAAGAATTTTTGAATATGCAGGACGACACGGAATGTCTTGCAGCAGTTGGAGACGGTATCAATGATGCGCCGGTGCTCACGAGAGCCGACGTAGGGATTGCTATGGGAGCGCTTGGCTCAGATGCAGCGATCGAAGCGGCGGATATTGTCCTGATGGATGATGAACCGTTGGCGCTGGTAGATGCAGTCCGTATTGCAAAGGAGACGTTGAAGGTCATCAGGCAGAACACGGTTTATGCGGTTCTTATTAAAATAATCGTATTGGGATTGGCGCTGTGCGGAATGATAACAATCAAGGGGGCGATCATTTGGGAAGTATGTGTGATTGTGCTTGCGATTGTGAATGCTGCATGGGCATCTAAAAATCCGGCATAATAGAAAAGGAGCAGAGATGAAAAAAAGGAAAATAGCAATGCTTGTCATGACGGGAGTTTTATTGACAGGCTGTATGGGAACAAATTATTTGGAAGAAGGCGTTTCTCAGTTGGAAGAAAAGCAATATGAGGAGGCGAGCAAGTCTTTTCAGAAGGAGATCGATGAAGAAAAGAACTTAGATGAGGCATACCGCGGAATGGGAATTGCATATTTTGAGATGGAAGAATTCGAAAAAGCAATTGATGCGTTCGGGGAGGCATTGGACAATGGGGCAGAAGAAACGGCAACGTTATATAATTTTATCGGTATCAGTAATATGAAAATCGAAAATTATGAGGAAGCGGTATCTGCCTTTGAAAAAGGTATGTCTATGGAGGATTGCTCTGATACAATGAAACAGGAGATGCTGTTTAACACGGTTGTATCATATGAAAAGTTGGGGGACTGGGACAATGCAAAAGAGAAAGTGAGCGAGTATAACGAGCAGTATCCTGGAGACTCGAAGGCAGAAAAAGAAGCAGAATTTTTGGAGACCAGATAGGAGGGCTTTATGGCGGAAATGATAGAACTGAAACAGGTGAAGGAAAAGGTCATTTTGGTCGGAGTCAGCACGGATGATCATGATGATACGGAGAAATCGCTGGATGAACTGGAAGAACTGGCGTCAACTGCAGGGGCAGTGACGGTCGGGCGTGTTGTTCAAAATCTGTCACAGATCCACCCGGTGACCTATGTCGGAAAAGGAAAGTTGGACGAGATAAAAGACCTGTTGTGGGAGACAGAGGCGACGGGCATCATCTGTGATGATGAATTATCGCCGATTCAGCTTGGAAACATGGAAGATGCGTTGAATACAAAGATTATGGATCGAACCCTCATTATTTTGGATATTTTTGCAAACAGGGCGTCGACCAATGAGGGGAAAATTCAAGTAGAACTTGCGCAGTTGAAATACAGACAGTCGCGTCTTGTGGGACTTGGAAAATCATTGTCAAGACTTGGCGGCGGAATCGGGACAAGAGGTCCGGGAGAGAAAAAGCTTGAGATGGATAGGCGTCTGATCAAGGGGCGGATTGCCCAGTTGAACCGAGAATTGAAAGATGTCAAGCGGCACCGTGAGGTGACAAGAGAGCAAAGAAGCAGAAACCAAGTTCCGGTCATTGCGATTGTCGGTTACACAAATGCCGGGAAATCTACACTTTTGAATACACTGACGGGGGCGGATGTGCTGGAAGAAGATAAGCTGTTTGCGACGCTGGATCCGACAACCCGGAACTTAAAACTCCCAAGTAAACAAGAGGTATTGCTGACGGATACAGTTGGATTTATCCGAAAACTGCCGCACCATCTGATTGAAGCCTTCAAAAGTACGTTGGAGGAAGCAAAATATGCAGACATCATCCTGCATGTGGTGGATGCATCTAATCCGCAGATGGATGAGCAGATGTATATTGTCTATGAGACACTGATGAATCTGGAAGTTAAGAATAAACCGGTTATCACGGCGTTTAATAAACAGGATAAAGTAGATGGTGAGGTTATTTTACGTGATTTTAAAGCAGATCATGTTGTGAATATTTCGGCAAAGACTGGTGAGGGATTAGAGAATCTGCAAAATGTAATCGAAGAAGTTTTGCGGGAACAGAAAATTTTAATTGAGCAGCTTTATCCGTATGCTGATGCGGGAAAGATACAATTGATTCGAAAATACGGGGAACTGTTAGAAGAAGAGTACCGGGAAGAAGGTATTTTTGCAAAAGGGTACATTCCGATTGAAATCTATGAGAAAGTGAAACTGTGAGAGAAATGAAAAGATATCAGATTACAGAGTGGTGCCATCATTTTATGGAGAATCATGTGAAAGAAGGAGATCTCTGTATTGATGCGACAGCCGGAAACGGAAATGATACGCTCTTTTTGTGTGAACTTGTAGGAGAGTGTGGACGGGTGTTGGCATTCGACATTCAAAAAGAAGCGGTGGAAAATACGAAAAAGCGGATTTTGGAACATCAGATGGAAAAACGTGCAGATGTTTTTCTGGAAAGTCATGCGAAGATGCAGAAGTATGCAAAGGAAGAAACGGTAGACTGCATCGTATTTAATTTCGGATACCTTCCGGGCGGTGACCATCAGCTTGCGACTAAAGCAGATACAAGTATAGAGGCAATCAGACAGGGACTGCGACTGCTGAAGGTGGGAGGCATGATGAGTCTTTGCATTTACAGCGGAGGGGACAGCGGATTTGAGGAACGGGATGCAATCCTGTCATTTCTGAAATGCCTGGATACAAAATATTATCTTGTTATTCTGAGTTCCTATTACAATCGCCCCAATCATCCGCCGATACCGGTGATGATTCTGAAGTTAAAGTCTGACGTGGCGATTCATGAAAACACTTCCGATAAGCACGGGAAAAAGTAGAATAATCTTGAAAACCACAGTCAAAACAGGCTTCTAGAACCGGAGACCCCTGTAGGATCAAGTCTTTGGCAAAAAGAAGTCGTTTTTGTGTAATATAATTTCCGAGGCTGTATCCGGTCTCGGATTTGAACAGGCGCATCATATAGTATTTGCTTAGATAGAATCTTGAGGCGAGGTCATCAATTGAAAGATGGGCGGACAAATTGGCATTGATATAGTGCAGAATGTCCGCTATTTTTTCGTTGTAGACGGCGGTATCCAAAAAGAAAAGCTGTCTTGCGTGCGCCGCGCGATTGAGATGAATCATAAATTCTAAAAAAAGAACTTGCCTGTAGAGTTCGTTGGCATAGCCATCAGAGGAAAAGGATTCTTCCAATCTTTGGATTGTCTGAAACAAAATACTTTTTTGACGAGTGGGAATCCGAAGCACACTGGATTCCTTTTTTGCTGCTTTTTGAAAACAATATCCCAAGTCGTAGTCCTGTGTACGGTAGTTTTCAATAAAAGTGGGAGAGATGTAAATAATAATCCGCTCATATGGCGTGGTTGTGTCGACGACCGGGCGGTGAATCTCATTATGGCGGACAAGAACCATATCGTAAGGTTCGAGCTGATAGGTTCGTCCCTCGATGGTATAATGCACATTTCCCTTGATTAAAATAGTGATCTTATCAAATTCATGGTAATGATATTTAATATTTGGAATACTCCTGTCTGTCAGATGAAACAACCGGAAATCACTGCTTAAATATCCTTTTTTTTCATAGTGTTCCATATCAAACCCTCCTGCTATGAGAGTATTATATAGCATTATTTGCAATATAGAAAGCATTATTTGTGTATTTGTGACATATAATGCCTGTTAAGATAGAAGTAGTAAAAATGCCGTGGAGGGTGAATGTATGAACGTTGTATTAGAAAAATATCATGGACTTGGAAATGATTACCTTGTATTTGACCCAAATAAAAATGAAATGGAATTAAATGAAGAAAATGTCAGACTGTTATGTGACCGCAATTATGGTATAGGAGCGGAAGGGATTTTGGAAGGTCCTGTTTTTGAGACAGAGCAGATGGGTGTTCGAATCTGGAATCCAGATGGAAGCAAGGCAGAAATGAGCGGAAATGGGGATCGTATTTTTGCAAAATATTTAAAAGATGCCGGTTATGTACAGAAACGAAATTTTCATTTTCAGACACCGGGAGGAGAAATTGAGGTTTTCTACTTAAATGAAGATGGAAGCCGCATTCGTCTTTCGGTGGGAAAAGCATCTTTTTGGAGCGACGAAATTCCTGTGACAGGGGAACGAAGAGAAGTGGTCGATGAGGACATGGTGTTCGGAAGAAACCTGTATCCGACGACTTGTGTGTCTGTCGGAAATCCACACTGTGTGATTCCGATGAAAGAAGTGTCGAAACATCTCGTGTGCAAAATCGGAAATCATTCAGAGATTGCAAGATATTTTCCGAATAAGATCAACACACAGGTGATGCAGGTGATTGATGAAGAAAATATTCGGATTGAAATCTTTGAGCGCGGCGTGGGATATACGCTTGCATCTGGCAGCAGTGCATGTGCTGCAGCGGCAGCTGCATATAAACTTGGACTTACGAATCCGGGTGTGACAGTGCACATGCCAGGTGGTGAGTTGCAGGTGGAGATTCAGGAGGACTGGGAGATATTTGTGACAGGTGAAGTATTTTATATTGGAAAGATGATACTTGGAAATGAATTGAGTGAAAAATTGAGAATGATGTAGAGAAGAGGACTGTCCGCGGTGGATGGTCCTTTGCTGATATTGCCCGAATATTCAAGTGTAAAAGGCATTGCAACTTAAAAACAGATTGTTTATACTAAAGGAGAGAAATATTGACAGAGAAAAAGCAGAGCAGTATTACCAACAAAATCTGAGAGAGCTGAAAGGATAGAAGGAATGGCATTACAGTTTATTATGGGACCACCCGGTTCGGGAAAGTCCCATTATTTATATGAAAAAGTAACAAAAGCATCTTTGGAGCATCCCGAGACCAATTATATTGTGCTTGTGCCGGAACAGTTTACCATGCAGACACAGAAAGATCTTGTGATGGCAAGCCCGAGAAAAGGAATTATGAATGTAGATGTGCTGAGTTTTGGACGACTTGCACATCGTATTTTTGAGGAGACCGGTGGAAACCAGCGAAAAGTTCTTGATGATGTGGGGAAAAGTTTTGTGCTGAGAAAGATTGCGGGGGATTGTGAGGCAGAGCTTCGCGTACTTGGAAGTAATCTGAAAAAGACCGGATACATCGGGGAAGTGAAGTCGGTTATATCGGAATTTACACAATATGATATACAGGAAGAGACGTTGGAACAGATGATAGAAGAGGTGAAAGACTCTTCTAATCTTTATTATAAATTGCAGGATATCAAGACTATTTACCATGGATTTCGAGAATATCTGAGAGAAAAATATATTACAGGGGAAGAACTTTTAGATGTCCTTTGTACTGTGGTGGGGAAATCTAAGATTTTAAAAGACAGTGTGGTTGTACTGGATGGGTTTACTGGATTTACGCCTGTTCAAAATAAGCTTTTGCGTGAACTGTTTGGTGTCTGCAAGAAGGTTGTGATTACAGTGACAATGGAGCAAAAGGAGAATCCATTTTCTTATAAACATCCATACCAGCTGTTTGCATTGAGCAAGCAGATGGTGACTTCCCTGATTACAATTGCCAAAGAGACAAAGACAGATGTAGAGGAGCCGATATATCTATATGACAGACCGATTTATCGATTCCGCGAGAATACAGCGCTTGCATTTTTAGAGGCGCATCTGTTCCGCTATTCAAAAGAGCAGTATGAAAAGGAACAGGATCGTATTCAGGTTTATTGTGCGAAGAATCCGAAAGAAGAGGTCGATTTTGCTGCGCAGAAGATTCGAAATCTGGCTCGGACAAGAGGATACCGTTATCGGGAGATTGCAATCATTGCAAGTGACTTGAACACATATGGAAATCAGATTGAAAAGATTTTTGGAGAATATCAGATACCGATCTTTATGGATCATAAAAGAAGTATTTTGTTGAATTCATTTGTGGAATACGTCAGAAGTCTTCTTGCGATGGTGGAACAGAACTTTTCATATGAAAGTGTATTCCGTTATCTGCGCACGGGACTGACCGGGTTTTCAGACGAAGAGATTGACATTGTGGAGAACTATGTTATTGCACTTGGAATCCGTGGATACAAAAAATGGCAGGAGAAATGGATTCGAAGAGCCAGAGGGATGGAGGAAACGGAATTGGAACGTATTAATGACATCAAAGAACGTTTCCTTATTCAAGTGGAAGATGTGACAATGGTATTAACAAAACGAAACAAAACGGTCTCAGAAGTCACAAAAGCACTGTATGACTTTCTTGTGAAGGAAGAATTGCAAAAAAAGGTAAAAGAATATGAAATTAGATTTGGAAATGACGGAGAACTTGCATTAGAAAAAGAATATGGACAGGTATACCGTATTGTAATTGAATTATTTGATAAGTTTGTAGAGTTGCTTGGAGAGGAACAGATTGCGCTGAAAGAGTATTGTGAATTGTTGGATGCAGGACTTGAGGAGGCGAAGGTTGGTGTGATCCCGCCAAGTCTTGATCAGGTTGTGGCGGGGGATATTGAAAGAACCCGTATCAAGGACATAAAGGCGGTGTTTTTGCTTGGAGCCAATGACATGTATATTCCAGGAAAAGAAAATGCGGGAGGTATTCTCTCAGAGCATGACAGGGAGCTGTTCCAAAAAGGAGGAGTGGTACTGGCTCCGGGAGCGAAAGAAAAAGCATTTATCCAGAAGTTTTATCTCTATCTGCTGATGACAAAACCATCCGAACAGTTGTATGTGACATATAGTAAGGTCTCTGCGGATGGAAAGACACTTCGCCCGGCATACCTGATTCAGGATTTACGGCGAATGTACAAAAAGATGGAAATTCAAGATGCAGATTGTCAGCCAGACAAAAAAGAATTGACACCGAAAAGCGGATTTGCATATCTGATTGAAAAGTTACAGAAAAAACACGAAGGATTGGGCACTGAGTGGCAGGAATTGTATACATGGTACAGACAAAATCCAAAATGGCGAAAAAAAATAGAACAGATAGTGGAAGCTTGTTTTTATGAAAAACCAAAAGATGGTCTTACAACAAGAACAGCTCAACGATTGTATGGGACTATTTTAGAGAACAGTGTAACCAGATTAGAAAAATTTTCGGCATGTGCCTATGCTCATTTTTTATCTTACGGGCTAAATTTGCGGGAACGTGAGGAATATACTTTTCAGGCGATCGATCTGGGAAATATTTTCCATAGTGCCATTGAACATTTTGCAAAAAAA
Organism: Coprococcus phoceensis; assembly: GCF_900104635.1. Lineage (NCBI taxonomy): Bacteria > Bacillati > Bacillota > Clostridia > Lachnospirales > Lachnospiraceae > Coprococcus > Coprococcus phoceensis. Next base: position 2,023,081 of record NZ_FNWC01000007.1, on the reverse strand, counting down.
CTGGAGGCGGAGGGGTACACATGGACGACGCTTCCGGAAGTAAGAAGAGAAGAACTGATTGAAGAAAGTGTGGAGGAAAGTATTGTGGATTATGGAAATACAATCCTCTATAGCTCGGCGAGAAATGAATATATTATCAAACGTCTGAAACGTATGATGAGGCGCACCGTCTGGGCGCTGACAAAACAGTTGGAGAAGGGCGATTTCATGCCGGGCGGGTATGAGATTTCTTTCGGAGGAGCATCCGGACTATCCACATCGGACATTGCGCTGGATGGACATGGGCGAATGAGACTGCGTGGAAAGATTGACAGGGTTGACATCTGTGAGGATGAGGACAATGTCTATGTCAAAGTGATTGATTATAAGACGGGGGCGAAAGCGTTTGATCTGGGGGAATTGTATTATGGCTTACAGTTGCAGCTCGTTTTATATCTGAATACGGCATTAGAACTGGAGAGCAGAAAAAATCACGGGAAAACAGTGATACCTGCCGGGATTTTTTATTATCAGATGAAAGATCCAATCGTGGACAAGGAAAAAGATGAAGAAAAACTGGAAAAGAAAATATTAAAAGAACTGCGTTTGGATGGCGTGGTGAATGCAAGGGAAGAAGTGGTGCGGCATTTGGATAGGGAGATATCCGGAAATTCACTTGTTGTGCCGATCGGGCGAAATAAAGACAGGAGTCTGTCAAAGGCATCCAAAACAGCGACACAGGAAGAGTTTGAGCTGATTTCAGAGTATGCCAAGAAGCAGATGAAACAGATTGGGACAAGAATATTAGAAGGGGAGACGGAGGTGTCCCCATATGAGCTTGGAACGATGACAGGCTGTAGTTACTGTCCTTACAAGGCGATTTGCGGATTTGAAGAAAAAATTCCGGGATATGAATATCGGAGACTGCAGAAACTGAAAAAAGATGAGGCGCTTATGAAGATGAGAAAGGAGGTGTCAGAGTGGGAGTAACATTTACACCGGAACAAAAGCAAGTTATTGACCTGCGAGATCGAAATATTTTGGTATCGGCAGCAGCCGGATCAGGAAAGACTGCGGTGCTTGTAGAGCGTATTATTACGAGGCTTACAAAAGATCAAAATCCGATAGATGTAGATCAGCTTTTGATTGTGACCTATACGGAGGCAGCAGCATCAGAAATGAAAGAACGTATACGTACAGCAATTGAAAAAGCACTGGAGGAGAATCCGGATAATGTGCATCTGCAGCGTCAGGCGACATTGATTCACAGTGCACAGGTGACGACGATCCACAGCTTCTGTCTCTCTGTCATAAGGGATTATTTCCATACGATCGATCTGGATCCGGGATTTCGGATTGCCGAAGAAGGAGAACTCAAACTACTTAAGCATGACGTGATGGAAGAGCTTTTAGAAAGATATTATGAAGAGGGGAGTCAGACCTTTCAGGAATTTGTAGAGTGTTTTGCATCTGGAAGAGACGATAAGAAACTAGAGGAGCTTATTTTGCAGCTATATGAATTTTCAAGAAGTTATCCGAATCCGGGGAAATGGTTGCAAGAGTGTGTGGAACAGTACGAGTTTGACAGTCTGCAGGCGATGGCAGAGTCAGAGTTTGTAGAACATATTATGCGCAATACAAGATATTATATGAAAGATCTGAAAGAAACTATTGTATCAGGGCTGCAAGTATGTGACTGCGAAGATGGGCCGTATATGTATCGGGAGACTCTGGAAGCAGACCTGCAGAATATAGAAAAAATTAACAGTGCAGAAGACTTTTTGGAGATGTCCAACTTGATTTCTAAGGTGAAATGGGCAAGGCTTGCAACCAACCGCGACAAGAGTGTTTCGGAAGAACTGGCTGCCTATGTGAAAGGTGTCCGGGAGGAAGTCAAGAAGACGGTGGCTTCGGTTGTAGAACAGTATTTTTTTGACGCTCCCGAAGAGTTGTATCAGGATATGCTCTCGGCAAAATCGAATATGGAAGTGCTTGTACAGCTTGTAAATGATTTTGCTGATACCTTTGCAGAGAAAAAAACTGGGAAAAATATGATTGATTTCGGAGATATGGAACAGTTTGCTCTGCGGATTCTGACATTGGAAGAGGGCGGGAAACTAGTGCCGTCTAAGGCTGCCAAAGAGTATCAGGAGAGATTTGCGGAAGTTATGATCGATGAGTATCAGGACAGTAATCTGATTCAGGAGGCGATTCTGACGAGCGTATCCAAAGTCTCTAAAGGAAGCTATAATATTTTCATGGTGGGGGATGTTAAGCAGAGTATCTATAGGTTCCGTCTGTCAAGACCAGAGCTTTTTATGGAAAAGTTCAACACATATAGTCTGGAGGAGAGCGACAAGCAGAGAATTGATTTACACAAAAATTTCCGAAGCAGAAGAGAGGTACTTGACAGTACGAACTTTATTTTTGAACAGGTCATGACAAAAGGGCTTGGAGGCATTGCATATGATGACAAAGCTGCTCTCTATGTCGGAGCAGCCTATGAAGAGCAGGCTGGAAATGAGACAGAAGTTACTTTGATAGATACGGATTTTGAGGATGAGGATGATCAAAAGATAGAGGAAACGAACCGGGAGCTGGAGGCGAGAGCTGTGGCAAGACGGATCAAAGAACTTGTCGGTCATCACATGGTATTGGATAAGGAGACGGGAGAATACCGGACTGCCAGATATAGTGATATCGTAATTTTAACGCGAAGCCTGAAAGGATGGACAGATGTATTTACGAATATTTTGAACCGGGAGGGGATTCCGGCGTACAGCGGTTCTAAGGAAGGGTATTTTGAGACGAGAGAAATTCGGACAATTTTGGACTATTTGCGGATTTTAGACAATCCGAGACAGGATATTCCGTTTGCGGCAGTGCTGACCTCCTGTTTTGGCAAGCTGACGAGTGAGGAGCTTGCGAATATACAGTGTGAAGGGGAAGGAAAGACATTCTATGAGCGGACATTGTTCTATTTGGAAAATGGAAGTGACGAAAATCTCAAAGAGCGGATCACAGATTTGTTGAGAAAGTACGAAAGATTCCGAAGAAAAGTACCTTATACGGCTATTCACGCATTGCTATGGGACATCATAGAAGAGACAGGATATGGAGATTATGTGGCATCTTTACCTTCCGGAGAACAGAGAAAGGCGAATCTGGAGATGCTTGTGGAGAAAGCAGTGAGCTTTGAGAGTACCAGCTACAAAGGATTATTCCATTTTATCCGCTATATCGAGCAGCTTCATAAATATGATGTGGACTATGGAGAGGCATCTGTTTTGGATGAACAGGCAGACACCGTCAGGCTAATGAGTATTCACAAAAGTAAGGGCTTAGAATTTCCGATTGTCTTTGTGTCCGGCATGAGCAAGCGATTCAATACACAGGATATCAAAGGAAGTATTGTGATTCATCCTGAATTTGGTGTCGGAATTGACGCGGTGGATGTAGAAAGAAGAACGAAGGCACCAACATTGTTGAAACGGATGATTCAAAGAGAAGTGTTGATGGAAAATGCGGGCGAAGAACTTCGTGTTTTATATGTGGCACTTACAAGAGCGAAAGAAAAACTCATTATGACGGGGACAATATCGAATTTGGAACAGAAAATAAGAAGTTATGAAGGGCTTCGCAGCCATGAGGAAACGGAGCTTACATTCAGCAGACTGACAAAAGCAAATTCCTATTTCGACTGGGTACTTCCGGCACTTTACCGTCATGCTTCCTTTGCACCGATCTTAGAGACGTACAATATAGGAGCGCCGTTTATGAATCCGCTGTATGATCGTGATGTGCCAATCCGGGTATACAAAATGGGAATCGGAGAGATTGTCGCGGGGGAAGTTGCAGAGGAGCTGAGCGGACAGTATACGAAAGAGCTGTTGCATAACTGGGATGATACTCGCACCTATGATGAGCAGATGAAAGAACAGTTGGAAATACAGTTCGGGTATCAATATCCATATGAGCGTGAGCGAAAACTGAAGCAAAAAATGACGGTATCAGAACTGAAAAAACGTGCTTATTTGGAAGAAGAAGCCGGAGAACTTGTGTTTGATGAGGCAGATGTCGTTCCCCTTCTTCCGAAATTTTTACAGGAAGAGGAGGAGCTTACCGGGGCATCAAGAGGAAGCGCTTATCATAGATTGCTGGAATTGCTTGATTTCTCGAAAAAGTATGATGAAGTGACATTGAAGGAACTGATCGAGGAGCAAAAACGAAGCGGAAAGCTGTCGGAGGAGATGTGTACTTCGATTCGGGAGAAGGATATTTTACGGTTTTTAAACACACCTGTCGGAGAGAGAATGCATCGAGCGGCAGTTCGGGGGACACTGTGGGCAGAGCAGCCTTTTGTTCTTGGAATAGATGCAGATGAACTTTATAAAGGGGAAAGCCTGGAAGAAACTGTTCTCGTTCAGGGAATCATCGACGTCTGGTTTGAAGAAGATGGAGAATTGGTTGTTTTGGATTATAAGACAGACAGAGTGTTCAAAGAAGAGATATTGAGGGAAAAATATCATACACAGCTTGATTATTATGCGCGGGCATTGGAACAGCTTACAGGAAAATGTGTAAAAGAGAAGATTATTTATTCCTTTACAATGCAAAAAGAAATCGAGGTGTGAATATGAGATATATAATGTGGTATTTACTGGCGATCAATATCGTGACATTTTTCTTATATGGAATAGACAAACAGAAGGCGCGCAAAAAAAGGTGGCGGATACCGGAGGCGACGCTTCTTTCAATGGCGGCTTTGGGAGGCTCTGTTGGAGCCTGTGTCGGGATGCAAATATTCCGACATAAGACTCAGAAGCCGAAATTTTATATTGGAGTGCCTGTAATTCTTTTGTTGCAGGCTGGAATTGTGATATATGTTTATTTGAAGTAGGAGATAAAACTCCTACTTTTTTGTAATATTATATTGACTAATAATATTATATGACATATAATATGTGTATAAAAATAATATTGCATCAAATAGAAAGGAGTGAGGTCATGATATTTAATACAGGAGCAGCCTTGCTGGATGCGATTGTTCTGGCTGTAGTATCAAAAGAGCAGCAGGGGACTTATGGATATAAGATCACACAGGATGTCAGACAGGCGTTGGAAGTATCGGAGTCAACCTTATATCCGGTGCTCAGGCGACTTCAAAAAGATGGGTGTCTGGAGGTGTATGATATGCAGTTTGACGGCAGGAACAGGCGATATTACAAAGTGACAAAGAGAGGGGAAGAACAGTTGGAGATGTATCGAAAAGAGTGGAAAAGCTATTCAGAGAAGATCTGCAAGATATTTGAGGGAGGTGTGGACGAATGAACAGAGTAGAATATATGACAAGACTTGCATCGATGCTTCAGGACATTCCAGTGGAAGAAAGACAGGAAGCAATGAAATACTATAACGACTATTTTGATGAGGCCGGTGAGGAGAATGAAGAAAAAGTTGCAGCAGAATTAGATAGCCCGGAAAAGGTAGCGGCGGCAATCAAAGCGGAAATTTACGGGAGAAATAATACTGGGGAAACGAAAGCACCTGTGTATCCGGCAGAAAAAGAAGAGAAAGATACGAACAATTGGTGGAAGATTCTCCTGATTATAGTAGGTGGACTGTTTGTTTTATCCATTGCCGGCCCGATCGTTCTAGGGGTGGCGCTGACGGTATTGGCAGTGGTGTTTTCGGGATTTATTGCTCTGATAGCATTTGTTATAGCGGCAGGCTGTCTTGCAATTGTAGGGATTGCATTGTTTATTGGCGGGCTTACGCAGATTGCCGTGGCGCTTCCGGAGGCATTTACGTTGATTGGCAGCGGAATGATTTTATTCGCAGTTGGAATGGTGGGAGTTGTGTTGCTTGTGCAGCTTTGCTTCGTTGCATTTCCGAAGATGTTTCGGTGGATTGTAAAAATCTGCAAAAAACCATTTCATAGAAAGGCGGTGTCATAATGAAAAAAGGATGGAAGAGATTTTGGATCACAAGTGGTGCGATTGCCGGAATCGGCGTACTGTTTTTGATTTTGGGATTTATACTGGGGGTCTCTTTTTCAAAGATCAATTTTAGCTTCCTACATATATTTCCATTGAGCAATAGGATGGTGACAGTAAAGGAAAGCGAAGGGCAGACCGGCGAAGAGAAAACGTTCGAAGGGGTAAAAAATCTGGAAATTGATGTGGATCATATGAGTGTATATCTGAAGCCTTCTCAAAATGGAAAAGTATGTGTGGGCACTGAAGATATTGACGAGAGAGCAAATCTCCAAATCTATAAGGAAGGAAACACACTGAACATTGAGACAGATTTGGAAAATAATCGAATCAATCAGGCAGGGACGATTATTTTGTACTTGCCGCAGGATGTGAAATTCTACGAGATGGACATTTCAGTAGGAGCAGGAAGTTTGAAATCAGAGCTCCAAAGCGTACATGCGGAAAATGCGGATGTTGCGGTGGCGGCAGGAGCCGCAGAGATACAGGGCATTATGGCGCAAGAGATGTATCTGGAATGTGGAGTGGGTTCTGCAACGCTTGTGCTCCATGGAGAACAAGAAGACTATAACTATAGTCTGGAGTGCGGAATGGGTGAAGTGAAGATTGCAGACGGAAGTTATTCAGGAATCGCAGTTGAGCAACAGATTGACCATGGGGCATCGAAAAATTTGAATATTGAATGTGGCATGGGAAGTGTCAATGTAAAATTTGAAAAATAGTCTGGAATAAAAATGAAAAAAATGGAAATCCTCTTACCATCACGGAAAGGGGATTTTTATTATGTCTAAAAAGAAAGAAAAACCGATTTGCTTAAGCAAGCTGGAGCCGGAAGAAAAATTAAAATATGAGATTGCAGAAGAATTGGGATTGCTCGATAAGGTGCTGGAGGATGGCTGGAAGGCGCTTTCTTCAAAAGAGACCGGGAGAATCGGCGGACTGATTACGAAGAAAAGGCGAGAGATGGAGAAAGCAAAAGAGTAGTGACCAAAGTGTGAACAATTTCGAACCGGACTTGAAAAGAGAAGGGAGATTTGTTATAATCGTAAAACTGGGGAGAAACAACAGGTGAGGTTATGAATGAGAAAATAAAAGTATTAGGCGTGTCAATTAATCATTACACGGCTAAGGAAGCAATGAAAAAGGTCATGGAATATATGGAGACAGAACCGATCAATGTGATCGAGATGGTGACGATGAATACGTTGTCGCAGCTTTTGAACAAAGAAGAAAAGCCATATATTGATGAGTTTGACCTTACATTTGCAGGAGATAAATCAATATTAGAGGCGGCAGGAGTGACTGACTCAAAATATTTGAATGAGGCCAAGACACTGCTGTTCGTGAAAATGGTAATGCGATTTCTGCATAAAAGCCACAAAAAGGTTTTTTTGCTCGCCGAAGATGAAGAGGCTTTGTCTGAACTGAGAGAATATGTGACAGGAAAATACAGCGGGATTGTTATCTCTGAGACTGCGACCATGGAAGAACACGGAAAGTCCGATGACATGATTGTCAATCGAATCAACGGTGCAGAGACCGACTGTATCTTTGCGGCGCTTCCATCTCCGCTTCAGGAAGAAGTCATTCTTCGTAACCGCACACTTTTGAATGCCAGAATTTGGTTCGGAATGGGTACTGGATTGAAAGAACGCAGGAGAACGGGATTTGGAAGAAGACGGCTGAAGGCATTTTTTACACAACACATCGTGAAGAAAAAGATTGAGAAAGAACGTAAGCAAAATCAGAATTTGTGAACAATGTATAGTGTGGAAAAAGGATAAGAGCAAAAGGAAAATTGAGGAAATGCATAAAAAATTATGATTTCCTCTTTCTTTTTTTGCTGTTTTGCATTAGTATATAACGTAGAAATATGCGTTTAACCATTTTAAGAAAAAAATGTATTGTAGAAAATGCATATGAAAATTACGAGTGGAGGGAATTGAATGATATCAAATCAAATACTTCAAAACACAATTGAAGGACTAAAAGCAATTACAAGAATTGATTTATGTGTAGTAGATATAGAGGGAAAAGTGCTTGCGGGGACTTGTACAGAGACAGATGACTATGCAACCTCGATAAAATCTTTTGTAGATTCACCTGCAGACAGCCAGGTGGTGCAAGGATGTCAATTTTTTAAAATTTTTGACGAATATCAGTTAGAATATATATTACTTGCTTACGGGGAAAATGAAAATGCATATATGATCGGAAAGCTTGCAGCATTCCAGATTCATAATCTGTTGATTGCATATAAAGAAAGATTTGACCAGGATAATTTTATCAAAAATCTGTTATTGGATAATCTGTTGCTTGTGGATATTTATAATCGTGCAAAGAAACTACACATTGATACAGATGCAAGACGTGTCGTATTTATTATCGAGATGGCGTATGAGAAAGATGCGAATATGATTGAACATGTGCGAGTGTCCATTGGAAGAAAAAACAAAGATTTCATCACAGCTGTCGATGAAAAAAATATTATTGTCGTAAAGGAACTGGAAGCGAGGGAAGGCTATCAGGAGATGGAGCAGGCTGCGAATGCAATGCTGGAATTATTAAAAGCAGAAGGCGAAGAAGGATTGCATGTCGCATATGGTACGATCGTAAGCGACATCAAAGAAGTTTCAAAATCTTATAAAGAAGCAAAGCTTGCGCTTGATGTCGGAAAGATTTTCTTTAACGAAAAAGATGTGATAGCATATAGTACACTCGGAATAGGACGTCTGATCTACCAGCTTCCGATACCACTTTGTAAAATGTTTATCCGAGAGATTTTTGAGGGGAAATCACCGGATGATTTTGACGAGGAGACTTTGATCACAATTAATAAGTTCTTTGAGAACAGTCTGAATGTATCTGAGACATCAAGACAATTGTACATTCACCGTAATACGCTGGTGTACAGACTGGATAAGATTCAAAAGAGCACAGGACTTGATCTGCGTGTCTTTGAGGATGCCATTACATTTAAGATTGCGCTGATGGTTGTAAAATACATGAAACATATGGAAACGTTGGAGTATTAATAATTATGGAGGAGCGTATGATAGAATTAAAAGATGTTACGAAGGAATACTCAAAGGGGATAGCTGCGCTCAATGGAATCAGTCTGACGATTGAGCAAGGCGAGTTTGTATTTATCGTAGGAGACAGTGGGTCGGGAAAATCGACTTTGATTCGTTTGCTGATGAAAGAGCTGGATCCAACATCCGGAACAATTACTGTTATGGGTGAGGATCTTGGAAAAATGAAACACAAACATATTCCGAAATACCGCAGAAGAATCGGAGTTGTGTTTCAGGATTTCCGCCTTTTAAAGGATCGGAATGTATATGAAAATATTGCATTTGCACTTCGTGTGACAGAGGCACCAACTCGTATTATCAAACAGAAAGTTCCTGCGGCATTATCGCTGGTGGGACTGGCGCAAAAGTATAAATCGTTTCCGAAGGAGCTGTCAGGAGGAGAACAGCAGCGTGTGGCGATCGCGAGAGCGATCATCAATGAGCCGTCTATTTTGCTGGCAGATGAGCCGACCGGTAACCTGGACCCGTCTAATTCATGGGAGATCATGAAGTTGCTGGAGGAGGCAAACGACAGAGGAACTACAGTCATTGTAGTTACACATAATCATGAGATTGTAAATGCAATGCAAAAACGAGTTGTAACAATGAAACAGGGCAGCATTGTCAGCGACGAGAAAAAAGGTGGGTATGTATAATGAGAATCAGTACACTAGGATATTCGATAAAGCAAGGGGTTAAGAATATTGGGAGAAACAAGATGTTTTCCATTGCCTCTATGGCGACGATGGCAGCATGTATTTTCCTGTTCGGCGTATTTTTTTCAATTGTAATAAATTTTAGATACATTGTAGATAAGGCTGAAGAAGGAGTAGCAATTACGGTGCTTTTCGATGCAGATGCGACGGACGAGCAGATTAAAGAGATCGGCGAGAAACTAAAGAGCCGAGATGATGTGGCAGAGGTGAAATATATTTCCGCGGAACAGGCATGGGAAGACTTCCAGAAAGATTATTTTGGAGAGGACAATGCGGATGCGGCAGCGGGATTTGAAGGCGATAACCCGTTGATTGACTCTGATAACTACGAAGTATATTTAAAATCAGTTGAGACACAGGCAGACCTTGTAAAATATGCAGAGGGACTTGACGGAGTTCGCCAGGTCAACAAATCAGATGTCGTTGCCGATGCGTTAGGAAATGTGAATGTGCTCATTGCATATGTCTCAGGAGGAATTATCCTGATTCTGCTTGCAGTATCTATTTTCCTGATCAGCAATACGGTTACGATGGGAATTACAATCAGACGTGAAGAGATTGCGATTATGAAATACATAGGTGCAAAAGACTTTTTTGTAAGAGCGCCATTTATCGTGGAAGGTATCTTCATCGGTTTGATCGGAGCGGCGGTACCGCTTGTGGCACTGTACTTTGCATATGGAAAAGTTGTTAATTATGTTTTGGAAAGATTTAAAATTTTAAATAATATTTTAGACTTTCTTCCGGTGGGGCAGGTATATCAGATATTACTGCCGGTTGGATTAATTCTCGGAGTAGGAATTGGTTTTGTGGGAAGTTTCTTTACGATTAGGAAACATTTAAAGGCATAGGTGACTTTATGACAAAAAGAAGAAGAATTGCGAACTGTATGATTGCAGGAGTACTTTCACTCAGTTTTATCATGCCGACATATGCGACGGATTTATCCGATGCACAACAGAAGGCACAGCAATTAGAAGAACAGAAAAAGGCCGCCGAATCAGAAAAGTCTTCTTTGGCGGAACAATTGAATACCATTGTGACGGACATGAAAAAGTCAGAAGAGGACATGACAAAAAAAGAGTCGGAAATCGAAAAGGCTGAAGAAGAACTTGTCAACGCAAAGGTAGATGAGCAGAATCAGTATGAAAGCATGAAAAAAAGAATCAAGTACATTTATGAAAATGGAAGTTCCGAATTTTTAGAGATCATGCTGGAAGCAAAAGATATGGCAGACTTTTTGAATAAGGCGGAGTACGCCACAAAGATGTCTGAGTATGACAGAGATATGTTGAAAAAATTCCAGAAGCTTGTAAAGAAAGTGGAGGAAGAAGAGGCAAAGTTAAATAAAGAATATGAAGAGCTGCACACACTTCAGGCGAGTCTCACAGAAAAGCAGACAGCAGTGGAGAAGCTTTTGACGGAGAAGGCTTCGGAGATTGCGAGTATTGAATCCGAGATGACCGAAGTGCAGGGATTGATCACAGCTGCCAAGGAAGCAGAGCGAAGAAGGCAGGAAGCAGAGGAGGCAGCTAAGCAGCAGGCACAGCAGAATAATGGAAATTCTGGCGGTACTGCCGGAGATTCTGTTGTGAGTGGGAATGGTTTCTTCACTCATCCTTGTCCGGGTATGAGTTACCAGTCAAGCTACTTCGGAGAAGTACGTGAGGGAATCGGTGATTCCAGACCGCACAAGGGACATGATTATGCTGCGGCGCCGGGGACTCCGATCTATGCGGCAGCAGCCGGAAAGGTGACAACAGCCGGATACAGCAACTCTGCCGGATACTGGGTTGTTATCAACCATGGCAATGGGCTTGTGACAAAATATATGCATATGTGGCAGATGCCGTATGTGTCAGAAGGTCAGACAGTGGAAAAAGGGCAGAATATCGGAGGCGTAGGTACGACAGGACAATCGACCGGAAACCACCTGCATTTTCAGGTGGAATTAAATGGTGTTCCGGTGAACCCGTCAAATTATATGTAAGAAGGTATATTGGTGAATGGAAAAGAAAAATAGCTTTTTAAAAGGGGCACTTTGCGGTGCCCTTGCTATGTTATTAGCGGTAGCATTTGTAGGAGGCAGCTTCTTCATCTATAAAATGTCTAGAGATGACAAAGTTGTCACGATGGGAACTGAAAAGAAATTGGAGACACTTAGAAGCTTGATCGATGAAGTTTATCTTCATAGTGATGAAGTTTCAGATGACGAATTGAAAGAGTTTTTGATCAAAGGATATGTAAGTGGTCTTGGTGATCCGTATTCTGTTTATTATGACAAAGAGGAGACGGACAGTCTGTTTGAGTCAACAGAAGGAAAGTTTAGTGGAATTGGTGTTTCAATCACGCAGGATTCTGAGACAGGAGCCATGACATTTGTGAATGTGTACGAAGAAGGAGCAGGAGCAGAAGCCGGATTTCAGGCGGGAGATATTCTCTATAAAATCGATGGAGAGGATGTGACCGGTCAAGATCTCAATAATGTTGTTGCCAAGATTAAAGGCGAAGAGGGAACACAGGTAGAGATTACAGTTCTTCGTGGTGAAAACATGGAAGAGTATACGGCGACAGCGACGAGAAAAATGGTGGAAGTACATACGGTTGAACACGAGATGAAGTCAGACGGAATCGGCTATATCAGAATTACAGAATTTGATTCCGTGACGTATGATCAGTTTGCTTCTGCCTTGGAAGATTTAGAGGCTCAGGGAATGACAGGACTTGTCATTGATCTTCGCGACAATCCGGGAGGAAATCTTGACACTGTTTGTGACATCCTTGATCTGATTTTGCCGGAAGGAACTATTGTTTCTACGAAAGACAAGAATGGAGAAGGAGAAACTTACACATCAGATGAGGAACATAAGCTGGAGATTCCGCTGTCAGTGCTGACAAATGGAAACAGTGCCAGTGCATCTGAGATTTTTGCGGGTGCGGTTCAGGATTATGGAGTTGGAACACTTGTGGGAACAACTACATTCGGAAAAGGGATCGTACAACAGATATTTCCGTTGACAGATGGAACAAGTATTAAATTGACCATCTCCGAATATTTTACACCGAAGGGAAGAAATATTCATGGGACGGGGATCGATCCGGATGTGGAAGTTGAATATGAATACAATGAAGAAGATCCGGCGGCAGATAATCAGCTGGAAAAAGCAATTGAGATTGTGAAGGGAAATGGAATGTAAATTTTGCATTCCATTTTTTTTATCTCTATGATAGAATAAAAGTAGTATGTAATTTTATGCTCAAATCTAGAAGAAAGGATGAAAACATAATGAAAACTTTGATTCAAAATGGACATGTGCTGGATCCGGAAAGTAAAACAGAGGGGATATATGATATCCTTGTGGAAGGAAAAAAGATTGTAAAGGTGGCAGAACATATTGCAGATGCAGCAGATAAGGTGATTGATGCGAAAGGCTGTTTTGTGATGCCAGGATTTATTGATTTGCATGTGCATTTGCGAGATCCGGGACTGGAATATAAAGAGACGCTTAAGACGGGAGGAGATGCGGCGGCAAGAGGTGGTGTCACGACAATCTGTGCAATGCCAAACACAAAACCTGTTATTGATACAGAAGAGAAAGTGAGACAAGTGCATGAAAGGGCAAAAAAAGAGTCCAAAGTGCATGTGATACAGCTCGGCGCGATTACAGTTGGGCAGGCAGGCGAGGAACTCGCAGATATTGTCGGAATGGCAAAAGCAGGATGCCACGCAATCAGCGAAGATGGAAAATCTGTGATGAATGCATCTTTATACCGCAAGGCGATGAAGATTGCAAAAGAACAAGGAATTGCGATTTTTGCACACTGTGAAGATATTACAATGGTGGAAGGCGGAGTGATGCACGCCGATAAAAAGGCAGAGACACTGGGGCTGAAAGGAATTACGAACGCGGTGGAAGATGTCATTGTGGCAAGAGATATTCTCCTTGCGAAAGAGACTGGGGTGAGGCTGCATCTTTGTCATTGCTCAACAGAGGACAGTGTCAAACTGGTGAGGGCAGCAAAAAAAGAGGGCTTGCCGGTCACAGCAGAGGTGTGTCCGCATCATTTTACAATGACGACAGGGGATATTACAGAAGATCATGGGAACTTCAAGATGAATCCGCCGCTTCGAGGAAAAAGCGATGTGGAAGCGCTGAAAGCAGGACTGAAGGAAGATATTATGGACGTGATTGCTACAGATCATGCACCGCACTCAGAGGAGGAAAAAAATAAGTCTATGAAAGAGGCGATGTTCGGTATCGTAGGACTTGAGACAATGGCAAGTCTGACTTACACGGAATTGGTGGATACCGGAGTTCTGACACCGATGCAGATGGCAGAAAAAACAAGCTATTACCCGGCAAAGATTTTAGGCTTGCAGGACAAGGGAGCAGTTTCGGAAGGAAAGATTGCGGATCTCGTGATTTTCGATCCGAACAGAGAATACATAATTGACAAAAATACATTTTTCTCAAAAGGGAAAAATACACCGTTTGACGGTTGGAAAGTGAAAGGCGATGTGCGTTACACATTGGTGGACGGCACTATCGTATATGAAAATACATCATACTAGGAGGAATGAAAGATGATTAACAAGTTAGTAGAGAATATTAAAAAGACAAAGGCGCCGATCGTAGTTGGTCTGGATCCGATGCTCAATTATATTCCGGAGCAGGTGCAAAAAAAAGCGTTTGCAGAATTTGGAGAGACATTGGAAGGCGCTGCGGAGGCAATCTGGCAGTTCAATAAAGAAATCGTGGATAAGACATATGATCTGATTCCGGCAGTCAAACCACAGATTGCAATGTATGAGCAGTTTGGGATTCCGGGATTGGAAGCATTTAAAAAGACAGTGGATTATTGTAAAGAAAAAGGACTTGTTGTCATCGGTGACATCAAACGTGGTGATATTGGTTCTACATCAGCAGCATATGCAGTCGGTCACCTTGGACGCGTGCAGGTGGGAAGTAAATCATATGTGCCGTTTGACGAGGATTTTGTGACAGTGAACCCATATCTTGGTTCGGATGGGGTGAATCCATTTATCGATGTGTGCAAAGAAGAAAAGAAGGGACTCTTTATTTTAGTAAAGACATCGAATCCGTCAAGTGGAGAATTTCAAGATCAGTTGATCAATGGAAAACCATTGTATGAATTGGTAGGAGAAAAAGTGGCACAGTGGGGAGAAACCTGCATGGGAGACGAATACAGCTATATCGGAGCTGTTGTAGGGGCAACTTATCCGGAGATGGGAAAAGTACTTCGTAAAGTAATGCCAAAATCTTACATCCTTGTTCCAGGATACGGAGCGCAGGGAGGCCAGGGAAAAGACCTTGTTCATTTCTTTAACGAAGACGGACTAGGAGCAATCGTAAATTCTTCACGTGGAATTATCGCGGCGTACAAACAGGAAGCATATGCGAAATTTGGCGCAGAGAATTTTGGAGAGGCTTCAAGAGCAGCTGTTGAGGCAATGGTGAAAGATATTAATGGAGCGCTCGAGAGCAGATAAGGAGAATGTAAGATGGCAGCGAGAAAGAGAGAGACAGTTACAGTTGTTTCACAGGAACAGCTGGCAGACGGGATTTTTAGTATGTGGATTCAGACGGAAGCTGCAAAGACTGCAAGACCGGGACAGTTTATTTCCATGTACACAAATGACGGAAGCAAACTGCTTCCAAGACCGATCAGTATCTGCGAGATTGATACGGAAACATCGAAACTTCGGGTTGTATACCGTGTGACAGCAGAAAAGACGGGGACAGAGCAGTTTTCCAAGATGAAAGCGGGAGATACACTTCCGATCATTGGACCTTTAGGGAATGGTTTTCCGTTAGAAGCAGGAAAAGGGAAACGAGCATTTTTGATAGGTGGAGGTATTGGAGTTCCGCCGATTTTGGAGCTTGCAAAACAGCTTGACTGTGAGAAGCAGATTATCATGGGATATCGTGATGCAGATACATTTTTAAAGGAGCAGTTTGAGGAAAATGGAACCGTCTATATCTCGACAGAGGATGGAAGTGTCGGAACAAAAGGAAATGTCATGGATGCGATTCGTGAAAATGGACTTGAGGCGGATATCATTTACGCATGTGGACCTACTCCAATGCTTCGCGCAATCAAACAATATGCAGAGGAACAAGGAATTGAATGTTATATTTCTCTGGAAGAGAGAATGGCGTGCGGTATCGGGGCATGTCTTGCGTGTGTATGCCAGTCAAAAGAAAAGGATCACCACAGCAATGTAAATAACAAGCGCATTTGCAAGGACGGTCCGGTATTCCTGTCTACGGAGGTGGAGATCTAATGAATATGAAAGTAAATATTGCAGGTGTAGAGTGGAATAATCCGGTGACAGTGGCATCCGGTACATTTGGTTCGGGAGCAGAATTTGCAGAGTTTGTTGATTTGAACAGACTTGGAGCCGTCACGACAAAAGGAGTTGCAAATATTCCTTGGGCGGGAAATCCGACACCGAGAGTTGCAGAGACATACGGTGGAATGATGAATGCAGTAGGTCTTCAGAATCCGGGGATTGAATTGTTCTGTGAGAGAGACATTCCGTTTTTAAAACAGTATGACACAAAGATTATCGTGAATGTGTGTGGAAAATCTACAGAAGATTACTGTGAGGTTGTGGAACGTCTTGCAGACGAGGGTGTAGATATGCTGGAGATCAACATTTCCTGTCCAAATGTCAAGGAGGGTGGAATTGCATTTGGTCAGAATGCGAAAGCGGCAGAAGAGATTACAAAAGCAGTAAAGAAATATGCAAAACAGCCGGTCATCATGAAATTGAGTCCGAATGTGACTGATATTGCAGAGATGGCGAAGGCAGTGGAAGCAGGCGGAGCAGATGCAATTTCTCTGATCAATACACTTACAGGAATGAAGATTGACATTAACCGTCGCAAATTTGTGCTCGCAAATAAAACGGGCGGAGTGTCAGGACCGGCGATTCATCCAATCGCAGTCCGCATGGTATATCAGGCATTCCATGCGGTAAAAGTGCCGATCATCGGAATGGGAGGAATCGCAAGTGCGGAGGATGCAATCGAGATGATCCTTGCAGGAGCAAGCGCAGTCTCTGTCGGCACAGCGAACTTCCATAATCCATCTGTGACGATGGAAATCGTAGATGGAATTCAAGATTATATGAAACAATATGGATTTACTTCTGTGAATGAGATGGTTGGACTGGTAGACTGATTGTAGTGTGAAGAAAGAAGGGATACAAGATGGATAACCAATATAAAGGACTGGGAATTACCTCTATGGTACTTGGGATTGTCTCTATTCTTTTGTGCTGGACGGTGGTGATGTCCGGATTATGTGCAGTTGTGGGAGCAGGACTTGGGGTCTATTATCTGTCTAAGAGAAAACAGGAACGTGGATTTGCGATTGCAGGTATTGCGACATCTGCATTTGGACTGATTTTATCCGTATTTGCGGTTGCTATAATTTTGATAGCGGGCACAGTGGAGAGTCAGGTTCCTTCCATAGAAGAACAGACTCCGTACTATGAAGAACAGCCGCGTGATGATTTCTTCGATGATTATTATGACGATTTCTTTTACGATGATGATGACATGAATCAATATCGAGACTTTTTCTAAATAGAGTGTGATGAAAATGCAAAGATGTAATCCAAAGCAGATAGAAAAACCATTACATGAGATTAATTATTATACGGATAAAGGGTTTCCGATTGAGATGTACACGGTAACGCAGGGGAATATTGAACCATCGGGAAGGGGATATATGGACTTGCACTGGCATGAGGAACTGCAGTTTACTGTCGTGACAAGCGGAAAGCTGAAATTGAGAGTAGATGGGAAATTATATACGCTGGATGAAGGAAATGGAATTTTTATCAATCGAAATCTTCTCCATATAACGACAGAGATTAGCGATGGAGGCAGATATCTCAGTTTTAATTTTCCGGACAAGGTAGTATCTTTCTTCTCAGGGAGTACTATGGAGGAGAATTTTGTGCTTCCCTATGTGGGAAATTACGGGATAGCGGTAGTTGAATTTAAAAGGACAACGTCATGGCAGAAGGAGATACTGGATACTCTGCTAAAGATGGAGCTCCTGTTTAAAAGAAGAAGAGAGAAAAGACAAGCTGTTGGAAGAGAAGAATATCAGATTGCAATAAAAATTGTGGAGATATGGTACATGATGATTTGCAATATAGAGAAAAGTGGAAAGAAAATTTCCAACAGCTATATTAGAAAGCAGGAACGGATACAGGCGATGCTGTCTTATATCCATAATCAGTATATGCATCCGATGTGTCTGGCGGATATTGCGCAGGCAGGGAATGTCAGTGTTGGAGAATGCTGCAGAGGATTTAAGGAAGTTGTCTGCAAAAGCCCGAACGAGTATCTGGCAGAATACCGCATATTGAGAAGCAAAGAGTTGCTAAGAGGGACGGAACTATCGGTAACGGAAGTTTCCGGGGCGGTTGGATTCAACAGTGTGAGCCATTTCATTCAATGTTTTAAGAAAATGACTGGTGTTACTCCAAAAGCTTATAAAAATATGAAATGTTAAGATATTAATATTTTTTGTTAAGGTTTTGGTAGTTCTTTTTACTCGAAAATGCTAAGATGTCCTTATCAAAGACAAGCATTAGAGAAAGGGGAACTAAGATGATATATATTAGTGATATTTATACAACAGCACCGACGGATGATCGCGTAGCAACAGAAAAAAAGGTGTATCAGATACTGGATAAACTGAAAATTTCTTATGAGAGAGTCGACAATGATGTTGTGGAGACGATGGAAGAGTGTGAGGAGATTGACAAGGCGCTTGGAACAGAGATTCGAAAAAGCATTTTCTTGTGCAATAAGAAAAAAACGAGTTTCTTTTTGGTTGTGCTTCCGGCAAACAAATCTTTGGATACGAACACATTGAGTAAAAAAATCGGAGTACCGCATCTTTCATTTGCCTCAGGAGAACTGATGAAAGAGCATCTTGGAACGAAACCGGGATCTGCGTCTGTCATGGGATTGATCAATGACGAAGACGATTATGTTCAATTGATTGTGGACAAAGAAGTTGCACAGGAAGAATGGTTTGGCTGCAATCCGGGGATTAATACAAGTCATTTGAAAATGAAGACAGAAGATTTGTTGAATAAATTTTTGCCACAAATCAGACATAAAGCAAAGATTATGGAATTGTAATAGAATAAAGAATCAGACCAGCGGAGATTCAGGGAAAGATGAATCTCCGCTGGTTTTTGCGTGATAAAGTACACTAGTGCAGAGATGAAATTAGCAAAGAAAATAGCAAGGAAGTGCAAGAAATTCCTAAAAAGAAAAGTTGACACAAAACAGCACATAAGATAAAATGAAAGAAGAACATTTGTTCTTTGAGAGCAGAATATTATGATGAAACAGAATAGATGATTATTTACGGATGACCAAGAGAGATATTCTCCATACAAAAGGGAAATATATGGTATAGAAATTATGAAAGGTGGGAGAGAATGAAAAAGAAGAAAGAGATATCTATGATACGTTCTTCAGCAGCAGAATATTTAACCTTTATTACAGCAACTGGAGAAAGTGATGTTAATGCTATATATTTTGATGAAAATGTGTGGCTGACTCAAAAAATGATGGGACTCTTGTATAATGTAGAAACACATACTATTAATTATCATTTGAAGAAAATATTTTCAGATGGAGAAATAGATGAGAATGCAGTTATTCGAAAATTTCGAATAACTGCTTCAGATGGAAAAAGTTATAATACGAACCATTATAATTTAAAAGCCATTATTGCAGTGGGTAATAAAGTTGATTCACCTAGAGCAGTTCAATTTCGTAAGTGGGCAAATGATATTATAGAAGAATTCACAATTAAGGGATTTGTGATGGATGATGAGCGATTAAAGAATTTTGGAACTGTATTAACAAAAGATTATTTTGAAGAACAACTGGAAAGAATTCGTGAGATTCGGTTGTCTGAGCGGAAATTTTATCAGAAAATTACAGATATTTATGCGACAAGTATAGATTATGACTCTAAAGCACAAACAACAAGACTATTTTTTGCAAAAGTGCAAAATCAATTGCATTGGGCAATTCATGGAGAAACAGCGGCAGAAGTGATTTATCATAGAGCAGACAGTGAAAAGCAAAACATGGGATTGCAAACATGGAAAGATGCACCTAGCGGGAAAATACAAAGATTCGATGTGACAGTCGCAAAAAATTATTTGACTGAGCAGGAACTTTCGGCAATGGCAAGGATTGTTAATGCTTATTTAGATTTGGCAGAAATGCGGGCTGAAGAACAAGTTCCGATGACAATGGAAGATTGGGCAGAACAATTTGAAGGTTTATTGAGACTGTCCAAGAAGGAAATTTTAACACATGCAGGGAGTATTTCTGCTAAGATAGCAGAAACACATGCGCTAAATGAATTTGAAAAATACCGTGTGAAGCAGGATCAATTGTATCAGAGTGATTTTGATCGTGTTTTGCTGGAAACAGCAAAGGTGGTGGATGCAAAAGATGAACAATAAAATATATTATCATTATTGCTCTGTGGATACATTTTATAACATTTTACAAACAGATATCATTAGATTTGGTAATCCACTAAAGATGAATGACTCGGCTGAAAGTATTTGGTTTCCAGCAATGGTAAAAGACTTTTTAAAAGTTGGATTAATGATGTTAAAATAAATTATGAACTATTGGATTTATATTGGGAACTTGGGAAAAATATTGTCAGCAAGCAGAAAAATGCTAAATAGGGAAAATCCTTTCTGAATGTGATGAGTAAAGATTTGCGGAAAGCTTTTCCGGGAATGTCAGGGGTTTCAACACAAAATTTGAGGAGCATTCGGTTTTGGTAGAAAAAATGCAAAAAAATTATCAGTTGCAGTAAATATGACGATGGTATACCTCTGTTATGAAGCAGGGAGAATGATTGTGGAAGAAGAACAAAGTGGAAAAGAACGTGCAGCATATGGGAAGTACATTTTGAAAGAATTGTCTCAGAGACTGACACAGAAATTTGGAAGAGGATATTCATACGATAATTTAAAACTTATGCGTAAATTTTATCTGGTTTATTCCAAGGACTCAATTGGGGAAACGCCGTTTCCCCAATCTGAAAAACTTCCAGTTACACAGGAAGGGAGAAAATTTTATCTAAGCTGGTCTCATTATCTTATTCTTATGCGAATAAACAATATTGAAGAACGCCATTTTTATGAGATAGGAGCATATAGAAATGGGTGGAGTAAAGATGAATTAGCTCGACAGTATGGAAGTTCGCTCTATGAACGTTTGGCATTGAGCAGAAATATTGGACGATAAAAACTTGGAATAAATGAGGGTTGATTTGAACAGAGGAGAAACATATGGAACATTTTGAATTGGTATCAGAATACACCCCAACCGGCGACCAGCCTCAAGCCATTGACCAGCTTGTAAAGGGTTTTAAAGAAGGCAACCAATGCCAGACCCTTCTTGGTGCAACCGGTTCGGGAAAGACATTTACGATGGCGAATGTCATTGCACAATTGAATAGACCAACATTAGTAATTGCACATAACAAGACCTTGGCAGCACAGTTATATGGCGAATTTAAGGAATTTTTTCCTAATAATTCTGTAGAACTATTTATGAGTTATTATGACTATTACCAACCGGAAGCATATGTTCCGTCATCTGACACTTATATTGCGAAGGATTCATCCATCAATGATGAGATTGATAAGCTGCGCCATTCGGCAACGGCAGCACTTTCTGAGCGACGGGATGTGATTATTGTGGCGAGTGTATCCTGCATTTATGGATTAGGTTCGCCAATTGATTATCAGGAGATGGTAATTTCACTACGCCCTGGGATGATAAAAGATCGGGATGAGGTTGTTGCGAAGTTGATTGAGATACAGTATGATCGCAATGATATGGATTTTAAACGCGGGACATTTCGGGTAAGAGGAGATGTGCTGGAGATCTTTCCGGCAGTTTCGGAAGATTATGCAATTCGTGTGGAATTTTTCGGGGATGAAGTGGAGAGAATAACAGAGATTGATGTTTTGACGGGCGAGATTAAAAATGCGTTGAAGCATGTAGCGATTTTCCCAGCATCGCATTATGTTGTGTCAAAGGAAGCGCTGGATCGAGCAACAAAGGCGATTGAGGAAGAATTGGAAGAAAGAGTCCGATATTTTAAAGGAGAAGACAAGCTTTTGGAAGCGCAGCGTATTGCAGAGCGGACGAATTTCGATATTGAGATGATGCGAGAGACGGGATTTTGTTCGGGAATAGAGAATTATTCAAGGCATTTGACAGGACTGGCGCCGGGGCAGCCGCCGCACACATTGATTGACTATTTTCCGGATGATTTTTTGATTATGATTGATGAATCGCACAAGACCATTCCTCAGATTGGTGGAATGTACATGGGTGACCAGTCTAGAAAGTCCACTCTTGTAGATTATGGATTCCGTTTGCCGTCAGCAAAGGACAACAGACCGCTTAATTTTGAAGAATTTGAAAGTAAGGTAAATCAGATGTTGTTTGTATCTGCGACGCCGGGAGAATATGAAGAAAAGAATGAACTTTTGCGTGTGGATCAGATTATCCGACCGACAGGTCTTCTTGATCCGGAGGTTGAAGTGCGTCCGGTGGAAGGACAGATCGACGATCTGGTCGGTGAAGTGAACAAGGAGATTGCAAAGAAAAATAAGATTCTTATTACAACGTTGACAAAACGAATGGCAGAAGATTTGACAGATTATATGCGTGAACTTGGTATACGGGTGAAATATCTTCATTCAGATATTGATACGTTAGAGCGGACAGAAATTATTCGGGATATGCGTCTCGATGTATTTGATGTGCTTGTCGGAATCAATCTGTTGCGTGAGGGGCTTGATATTCCTGAGATTACATTGGTTGCAATTTTAGATGCCGATAAGGAAGGATTCCTGCGTTCGGAGACTTCGCTTATTCAGACGATTGGGCGAGCTGCCCGTAATGCGGATGGTCATGTTATCATGTATGCGGATCATGTGACAGAGTCGATGGAAAAAGCGATTCAAGAGACAGAACGAAGAAGAAAGATACAGATGGCATACAATGAGGAACATGGAATTACACCTCAGACTGTTAAAAAGTCAGTGCGAGATCTGATCAGTATTTCTAAGAAGGTAGCGGCGGAGGAATTGCGTCTTGAAAAAGATCCGGAGTCAATGAGTGAAAAAGAATTGGAAAAACTGATAAAAGATGTTACAAAGCAGATGAAGAAAGCAGCGGCAGAATTGAATTTCGAGGCGGCAGCAGAGTTGCGCGACAAATTGATTGAGCTGAAAAAGCAGTTACAGGATATGGAAGGTTAGGAGTATACGATGGCAAAACAATATATAAAAATACGGGGTGCCAATGAGCACAATTTGAAAAATATAGATTTGGATATTCCGAGAAATGAACTTGTTGTGTTGACGGGCCTAAGTGGATCGGGGAAGTCATCCTTAGCATTTGACACAATCTATGCAGAAGGACAGAGAAGGTATATGGAATCGCTGTCTTCTTATGCGAGACAGTTCCTTGGCCAGATGGAGAAACCGAATGTAGAAAGTATTGAGGGGCTTTCACCGGCGATTTCTATTGATCAGAAATCAACGAATCGAAATCCACGTTCTACAGTTGGAACGGTGACAGAAATTTACGATTATTTTCGTCTGCTCTATGCAAGAATAGGGATCCCACACTGTCCGAAATGTGGGAAGGAGATAAAAAAGCAGACGGTGGACCAGATGGTGGATCAGATTATGGAGCTTCCGGAGGGAACAAAGATCCAGCTTCTTGCGCCGGTTGTGAGAGGACGAAAAGGAAGGCATGAAAAGTTGCTGGAAAAGGCAAAGAAAAGCGGTTATGTACGTGTGCGCATTGATGGAAATTTATATGAATTGTCAGAAGAAATTTCTCTGGACAAAAATATTAAGCATAATATAGAGATTATCGTGGACAGACTTGTTGTAAGAGAAGGCATTCAAAAGAGATTGACGGATTCAATTGAAAGTGTACTGGCATTGGCGGAGGGACTTTTGGTTGTGGACGTGATTGGCGGAGAACCTTTGAATTTTAGCCAAAGTTTTTCGTGCCCGGATTGTGGAATCAGTATCGAAGAGATTGAACCGAGAAGTTTTTCTTTTAATAATCCATTTGGGGCATGTCCGGTTTGCTTTGGACTGGGATACAAGATGGAGTTTGATGTAGATTTGATGATCCCGGATCAATCGTTAAGTATAGATGAAGGCGCTATCGTAGTGATGGGATGGCAGTCTTGTACAGACAAAGGAAGTTACACAAGAGCAATATTAAAAGCTCTTTGTAAAGAATATAATTTCTCGTTGGATACGCCGTTCCAAGATTATCCGCAGGAAGTCAAAGATATTTTGATTCATGGAACCAATGGACGAGAAGTGAAGGTGTATTATAAAGGGCAGCGCGGAGAAGGTATTTATGATGTTGCATTCGAAGGAATTATAAAAAATGTAGAGAGAAGATATCGTGAAACAGGCTCAGAGACGATGAAGGCGGAATATGAGAGTTTTATGCGGATTACGCCTTGTCATGAATGTGGCGGACAGAGATTGAAAAAGAGCGCGTTGGCAGTTGCAGTGGGAGATAAAAATATTGCGGAAGTCACGTCGCTTTCTATTGAAAAACTTCAGCAGTTTTTGGAAGGATTAGAGCTCACAAAGACGCAGGAGTTAATCGGTGGACAGATTTTAAAAGAAATCAAAGCGCGTATTGGATTTTTGATGGATGTAGGATTGGATTATCTGACACTTGCCAGAGCAACAGGAAGTCTTTCGGGAGGAGAGGCTCAGCGTATCCGTCTGGCAACACAGATTGGTTCAGGTCTGGTTGGAGTGGCTTATATTCTGGATGAGCCAAGTATCGGACTTCACCAGCGAGATAATGATAAACTATTGAAGACATTGAAACATCTACGTGATCTGGGAAACAGTTTGATTGTAGTAGAGCATGATGAAGATACGATGCTGGAAGCGGACTATATTGTGGATATTGGTCCGGGAGCGGGCGAACATGGTGGAGAAGTTGTTGCAGCAGGTACTGCAAAAGAGATTATGCGGAATAAGAAGTCTGTTACTGGTGCATACCTGAGTGGACGCATGCAGATTCCGGTACCGGATGTGCGCAAAGAACCGAAAGGCTGGCTGAAAGTAATTGGGGCAGCAGAAAATAATTTAAAGAATATTGATGTTTCATTTCCGGTTGGTGTAATGACGTGCGTGACTGGAGTTTCTGGTTCAGGAAAAAGTTCTTTAGTAAATGAAATTGTTTACAAAAGACTTTCTAAGGATCTTAACAGAGCGAGAACAATTCCAGGGAAACATAAGAGGATAGAAGGAATTGAACAGTTTGACAAAGTCATTGACATTGATCAGTCGCCGATTGGAAGAACTCCTAGATCGAATCCGGCAACGTATACAGGAGTTTTTGATTTAATCCGCGATCTCTTTGCGGCAACTGCGGATGCAAAGGCGAGAGGATACAAAAAAGGAAGATTTAGTTTTAATGTCAAAGGCGGAAGATGTGAGGCTTGTTCAGGAGATGGGATTTTAAAGATTGAAATGCATTTTCTTCCAGATGTATATGTTCCGTGTGAAGTCTGTGATGGAAAGCGATATAACAGAGAGACGTTAGAAGTAAAATACAAAGGAAAGAGCATTTATGATGTGCTGAATATGACTGTGGAGGAGGCGCTTCATTTCTTTGAGAATGTTCCTAGCATTCGAAGAAAGATGGAGACCCTGTATGATGTTGGACTTTCCTACATTCGATTAGGTCAGCCGTCCACTACACTTTCTGGCGGTGAGGCACAGAGAATTAAATTGGCAACCGAATTGAGTAAGAGAAGCACAGGGAGAACAGTTTATATTTTAGATGAACCGACAACAGGGCTTCATTTTGCGGATGTGCACAAATTGACAGAAATTTTACATCGTCTGTCAGCAGATGGAAATACCGTAATTGTGATTGAACATAATTTAGATGTGATCAAGACTGCGGACTATATTATCGACATAGGACCAGAGGGTGGAGACAAAGGGGGAACCGTTGTGGCAACGGGAACTCCTGAGGAGATTGCTGCCAATCCGGCATCGCATACAGGCAAATATATTGATGCAATCCTTAAAAAAAGTTTAAATTAAAAAAAACTCTTTGCATTTATTGGAATTTTTATTATAATAGGTAAGGTATATGTATAATAACGAAAGATGATAGAATAGATAAGTGCAGTGAAAGGAGAAATCAGATGTCAGTTGATATCGGAATTGATTTAGGAACCGCCAGTGTTCTCGTATATGTAAAAGGAAAAGGTGTTGTATTGAAAGAACCTTCCGTAGTCGCTTTTGACAGAGATACCAATGCGATTAAGGCGATTGGAGAAGAAGCGAGACTGATGCTTGGAAGAACACCGGGAAATATTATAGCTGTAAGACCGCTGAGACAGGGAGTTATTTCAGACTATACAGTGACAGAAAAGATGATTAAGTACTTCGTACAGAAAGCGGTAGGAAAGAGAACTTTTAAGAAGCCGCGTATCAGTATTTGTGTGCCGAGCGGTGTTACAGAAGTAGAAAAGAAGGCAGTGGAAGAAGCGACTTTTGCAGCTGGTGCAAGAGAGGTACATTTGATTGAAGAGCCGGTTGCAGCGGCAATTGGAGCAGGAATTGATATTGCAAAGCCATGTGGAAACATGATTGTAGATATCGGTGGAGGAACTGCAGATATTGCGGTTATCTCACTTGGAGGAACAGTAGTAAATACATCAATTAAAATTGCAGGCGATGATTTTGACGAAGCAATTGTAAGATTTATGCGTAAAAAGCATAATCTATTGATCGGAGAGCGTACTGCGGAAGATATCAAGATTAAAATCGGGACAACTTATCCATTGGTGGAAGAAGAGACGATGGAAGTGCGTGGACGTAATCTTGTGACAGGTCTTCCAAAGACTGTGACAGTGACATCTTCAGAGACAGAAGAAGCTTTGAAAGAGACAACAAGTCAGATTGTGGAAGCTGTTATTGCGGTATTGGAAAGAACACCACCGGAATTATCAGCGGATATTTTGGATCGAGGAATTGTTCTGACCGGAGGAGGAGCTCTCCTTCGTGGATTGGAAGAGTTGATCGAGGAAAAGACAGGAATCAACACGATGACTGCCGAAGATCCGATGAAAGTTGTTGCGGTTGGAACCGGTCAGTTTGTAGAATTTATGAGTGGAAGAAAAGAAGCGTAAGTGTGTAGAGTGATTGAGGGCTGTCTCTTGAAGAGACGGCTCTTGTCGTCTGGCGGCAAAATAATTTTGCTCGGAGAATATGGAGGATGAGGTTTTGGAAGTCATAAAGGGATATGTAGAACATATCGTATTCCGAAATGAAGAGAATGGCTATACGGTGTTTCATTTAACAAATAAAGATGGAGAGCTTACATGTGTCGGGACTTTTCCCTATATTAGTGAGGGTGAGATGCTGGAAGTGTCCGGGGAATATACGAATCACAATGTGTATGGCATGCAGCTGCAAGTGATTTCACATGAAGTGAAAGAGCCAGAGGATTTGATATCAATTGAACGATATTTGGGATCTGGTGCGATCAAGGGGCTTGGAGCTGCGCTTGCAGGGAGAATTGTACGCAAATTTAAAGACGATACATTTCGTATTATTGAAGAAGAACCAGAGCGTCTTGCGGAAGTAAAAGGAATCAGTGAACGGAAAGCACGTGAGATTTCAGAGCAGGTGGAAGAGAAGAAGGATATGCGAAAAGCAATGATTTATCTTCAAAAATATGGGATATCGCTTGCTTTGTCAGCCAAAATCTATGAGCATTATGGGCAGAGTGTTTATCGTGTGATGGAGGAGAATCCGTATCAGATTGCAGACCATGTTCAGGGCGTTGGTTTTAAAACAGCAGACGAGATTGCATCGAAAGTAGGAATTCATACAGATTCCGATTTCAGGATACGAAGTGGGATTTTTTATGTGCTGCTGCAGAGTGTGACAGACGGACATGTCTATCTTCCACAGGAAGAGCTGCTCAGGCGAACGATGCAGCTTTTGGAAGTCGAGATCTGTGATATACAGAAGTATCTCATGGACTTAGCGATGGAAAAGAAAGTTGTTCTAAAAGAGAAAGAAGATGGAATCCGGGTGTATCCGGCGCACTACTATTATTTAGAGTTAAATACGGCAAAGATGCTTCACGATTTGAATGTTTCTTACGATATTGCGGAGGATGCGATTGAAAAGAGACTCCGGCAAATTGAGGAAGATGCGGAACTTTCATTGGACGAACTTCAGCGGACGGCAGTGAAAGAAGCTGTGAGGAATGGAGTGCTGGTTCTGACAGGAGGACCTGGAACCGGAAAGACAACAACAATCAATGCGATGATTCATTTTTTTGAGAGCGAAGGTATGGATATTTTTCTGGCGGCACCGACAGGGCGAGCTGCAAAACGTATGACGGAGGCGACCGGGTGCGAGGCGAGGACAATTCACCGGATGCTTGAATTGGCATACGCGCCAGGAAATGACGATAATCGTATGGAATTTGCGAGAAATCAAGAGAATCCGCTGGAGACAGATGTTATCATTATCGATGAGATGTCGATGGTGGATCTGCCGTTAATGCATGTGCTGCTCAATGCGGTTATGGTTGGGACAAGACTGATTCTTGTGGGAGACCAGGATCAGCTTCCTTCTGTAGGGGCGGGAAGTGTTTTGAAAGATTTAATCAAATCAGAATGTTTTCCTGTTATTACATTGACAAAGATTTTCCGTCAGGCAGAACAAAGTGACATTGTGGTGAATGCTCATAAGATCAATCGGGGTGAAGAGGTCATTTTAGATAATAAGAGCAGAGACTTTTTCTTTTTAAAAAGACAGGATGCCAACACGATCATCAGTGTTGTGATTGCGCTGATTCAAAAGAAATTACCGAAATATGTGGGGGCAGATCCGTTTGATATACAGGTTTTAACTCCGATGCGGAAAGGGCTTTTGGGTGTGGAACGGCTGAATACGATTTTGCAGCAGTATCTGAATCCGCCCGATAAAAGTAAAGAAGAAAAAGAATATGGAGATAAGCTTTTTCGTGTTGGTGACAAAGTAATGCAGATAAAAAATAATTATCAGCTGGAATGGGAGATTGCAACGAAATACGGTCTTGTCGTAGATAAAGGAATCGGCGTATTCAATGGAGATATCGGAAGAATTACATCAATTAATTCTTATACGGAGACGGTAGAAGTCGAATATGAGGAAAAAAAGAAAGTAAATTATCCATTTCAGTTATTAGACGAGTTGGAGTTGGCATATGCTATCACCATACATAAATCGCAGGGAAGTGAGTACCCTGCGGTTGTGATTCCGCTTCTGCAGGGACCACGGCAGCTTTATCACCGAAATTTGATCTATACGGCGGTGACGAGAGCTAAAAAATGTGTAACACTTGTTGGAAGCGATGTGACATTTCAAGAGATGATTCGAAATGCAAATGAGCAGAACAGATATACAAGTCTGGCGGAATGCATACAGGATTTTTAGACGATAACCAGGAGATGTGTCAAGAGTCCGTAAAATAATGAACATTTGGAAAAAGATTTTGGGGATAATTTATCCGAAAACATGCTGCTTTTGTGGAAAAGTCAGCGACAAGGAATTGTGCAAGGATTGTGCAGAAAAGGTAGTTTATATAACGGAGCCGAGATGCAAAAAGTGCGGTAAACCGGTTCGCTATGCTGAACAAGAATATTGTTATGACTGTCAGAAAAATGTGCATGCATATGATCAAGGAAGAAGTATCTGGATACACAAGATGCCGGTCAGTATGTCGATATATCAGTTCAAATATAAAAACAGACGTATTTACGGAGAGTTTTATGCGAAAGAGATGATTCGAATCTATGGCAGACTGATACGGGAGTGGGAGATAGAGGTGATTGTTCCGATTCCGCTGCATCGTAAGAAAAAGAGATTTCGTGGGTATAATCAGGCGGAGATTGTAGCAAAGCATCTTGGAGAGATGATGGGAATTCCGGTTGACAGCAGATCTGTAATACGCAGCAGATACACGAGACCGCAAAAAGAACTGAACGATAAGGAAAGAAAACAAAATTTAAAGCACGCATTTTCAGTTACAGGTCAATGGAAGAACTACAAAACGGTGTTGGTCATTGACGATATTTATACGACAGGAAGCACAATTGATACAGTGGCAGAGGAATTGAAAAGCAGAGGTGTTCAAAAAGTGTGTTTTTTGACTATAAGTATTGGACAAGGATACTGAATAATGCTATACTGAAACTAATGTCTTGAGGGGAAAACAAGTTTAGAGGTGACGTTTATGTTGAATGAAGAACGAGTAAAACTTATGGTGCAGCTTGCTTCCTACGAACAAAAAGAAGGAAAAGAAGATTTTAAGGTGAGTTCTTACTATAAGAAAGATTATGTGAGCTTTCATAGGCTGGCGACAATGATCTGGACGACAATCGGATATGCGATGGTTGCCGGACTGATTGGAATTGCATATATGGATCAGGTTTTAGAAGAACTGACGTTGGTAAAAGCAATTATTTTAGTAGCAGTGATTTTGATAATCTATGTGATTGTGTTAGTCGCATATTGGATAGCGAGCGGGCGGTTTTATCAGAAAAAGCATAGTGAAGCCAGAACTCGCGTGAAAAAATATAGCCATAATCTGTTAGTGTTAAACAAGCTTTACGAGAAGGAGAATATGTAGATGGATCGTTTGATTGAGGTAAGAGAGACTATACTGAGACTATATGCGAGATATTCTAAAATTGTGGATAAAGGAGTTCAGTTTATTTTAGCGTTGGCAACTTTTATGTTTATCAGCAGTAACATTGGGTTTATGAAGATTTCAGCGAATCCGATGGTCACACTTGGTCTTGCAGTGATTTGTACATTTTTGCCGATTACAGCGACAGTGGTAGTGGCTGTGGCACTTACAGTTGTACAGTTTTATGCGTTGTCCGTGGGTGTGGCTGCGGTGGCAGCAGTGATTTTTTTAATCATGTTTATTTTGTATTTCCGATTTACGCCGGATAAGGCGATTGTTCTATTATTGATGCCGATTGCCTTCACACTGAAGATACCGATGCTGATACCGATTGTATACGGATTGACAGGAGGACCTTTATGTGCAGTTCCGATTGCATTTGGAACGATTGCGTGTTATATGGTTACATATGTAAAAGCGTATGAGACAACGATAAAAGGAGCAGGGGATTCAGAGATGTTTGCCCAACTCACCGCTTTTGCGCAACAGTTATTTAACAATAAGGAGATGTGGACTGCGATTATTGCATTTGTGATCTGCTTACTTGTAGTATATAGTGTGAGAAAATTATCAGTTGATAATGCGTGGAAGATTGCGATTGTTTCAGGCGCACTTGTATATGTGATCGTAGTGGTGATCGGAAGAGTCACGATGCATGTAGATGTTCCGTATGTGGCGGTTATTATTGGGACAATTGTTTCGATATTATTGGCGCTTGTGTTAGAGTTTTTTGCATTTGCGGTTGACTATTCAAGAACAGAGAATCTTCAATTTGAAGATGATGAGTATTTTTATTATGTAAAAGCAGTCCCGAAAGTGACGGTGACTGCACCTGAGAAAACGGTAAAACGAATTAATGAACGTCAGGAGACGTCGCGGATGGATGAGTTGAAGCAGGAAAAAATCCTGAAGAACCAGACCGACGAGATGCTTCTTACGAAAGCGTTGCAAGAAGAACTTGAGATTCAAGAATTACTAGAAGAAGAATTAAAACATTAGTAAAAAAGATGTGAAAGAGATGGAGGTGAGAAAATGGGACAGAAATTACAGAATTTCTTTGAAATATATTTTAAAGAGTTGTATTTCCCGAAAATACAGGTGACAGATGTTGTTGAGATTATTATTATTGCATTTTTGGTTTATCAGTTGATGGTGTGGATCAAACATACGAAAGCATGGATGCTTTTGCGGGGAATTATTGTTCTGCTTGTCTTTATTTTACTCGCGGCTATCTTCAAGATGCACACAATTCTGTGGATTGCAACGAATTCCATCAGCGTCCTGGCAACAGCAGCAGTTGTCGTGTTTCAGCCGGAACTGCGAAGAGCGTTGGAGCGTCTCGGGCAAAAAGATTTTTGGATTGCAGTAGTTCCGTTTGAACGAAGCAAAGAATCAGGAAGGTTTGATGATAAGACGATCGATGCACTTGTGACGGCATGTTATGAGATGGGAAAGGTAAAGACCGGAGCATTGATTGTGGTAGAGCAAGAGATTATGCTTACAGAGTATCAGAATACAGGTATTGAGTTGGACTGTCTGGTATCCAGTCAGGTGCTGATTAATATCTTCGAACATAATACACCGCTTCATGACGGAGCAGTTATTGTGAGAGGTAATCGAATTGTCTCGGCAACATGTTATCTGCCGTTGTCTGATAATATGGGACTTAGCAAAGAGCTTGGAACGAGACATAGAGCAGCGGTAGGAATGAGTGAAGTGAGCGATGCGCTTGTGATTACAGTTTCAGAGGAGACTGGATATGTATCTATAGCAATGGGAGGACACCTTACACGGAATGTGAAGCCGGAATTCTTAAGAGAGAAGCTTGTCCATGTACAGAATAAATCTTTGGAAGAAAAACGGTTTATGATATGGAAAGGAAGGCGAAAGAATGAAAAACAAACTGACAAATAATTTTGTCCTAAAGTTCATAGCACTCCTTTTTTCAGCGTTTTTGTGGCTTATTGTGATGAATATTTCGAGACCGATTGTCACAAAGACGTTTTATCCGGAGATCACAGTCGCAAACCCGGAGGTGGTAACAGAGCATGGGCAGACCTTTAAAATTGCGGATGATGTAAAGCAGATTGCAGTTACAGTGAAGGCAGAACGTTCGATTATGGAAAAAATCAAGACGGAGGATATTAAGGCGGTTGCAGATTTAAAAGAAGAGCAATCAGGTTCTGTTCCGGTAAGAATTACCATAGAAGGTTTTGAAGGAGATTACAAGGAGGCATTACCTAATCCGAGAAATATTCAGATTGTGAAAGAAAATATCGAAAATAAGACATTTCCGGTTACGGCGATTGCGACAGGAGATTTGCAAAGTGGTTATGTGATAGGTGAGCTGGAAGCAGAACCACAGTCCATTGATATCAGTGGTCCAAAGTCATCACTTGGAAGAATCAGTAAAGTGGTTGCGAGAGTAGATGTGTCGGGGTTGTCGGAAGATACAACCTTAAAGGCGGATGAACTGATCTATTATGATTCAGCGGACAATGTTA
The DNA here is from genome assembly GCF_900104635.1 of Coprococcus phoceensis. Taxonomy (NCBI): domain Bacteria; kingdom Bacillati; phylum Bacillota; class Clostridia; order Lachnospirales; family Lachnospiraceae; genus Coprococcus; species Coprococcus phoceensis. Next base: position 1,989,933 of record NZ_FNWC01000007.1, on the reverse strand, counting down.
TAGATAAAAGCTTGCTATCCAGCGATGTGGACAGCAGTGGTGTGAATATTAAAGTGCATTTGCTGGAGACAAAGGAAGTGGAGTTGAAGTTTGACCAATCAGAGATTGGAACTGAAAGCGGGTATGCAGTGTCAGGACTTCAGATCGAACCTCAGCGTATTACGATTATGGGAAATCGCGAAGACGTGGAAAAGATAGATGACATAGAGGTTGCAAGCAGTGCGCTCAAACAGGAAAATCTTACAGAGACGACAAAGGTTGTGGTGAATATTACAGATTATCTTCCGGACGGAATTAGTTTGGCAGACAGTTCGGCGGGAAGCGTAGTGGTAAATATTCTGGTTGAAAAAGAAGGAATCAAAAATATTGCAATTCCGGTACGGTCGATAGCGGTAAACAATTTGCCGGAAGGCATGGAACTTTCATATGGTCCGGAGCAAAATGTAGAATTGCAGTTTGAAGGACTTGATGAAGCATTAGAAAATATGTCTGCAGAGAAGATTGCGGCATCTATTGATTTGAAAAGTTACAGTGAAGAAGGAACCTATGATGTTCCGGTTACAATAGCGAGTCTTCCGGAAGGATGCAGTTTTGTCGGAGGCGCCACGATACAGGTTATTTTGACAAAAAAATAAAATGAGGGGAGCTAAGAGAATGGTACGAAGAAAATTGACAATCAATAATCCAACAGGTCTTCATTTGAGACCTGCCGGGCTGTTTTGCAAGACTGCAATGCAGTTCCAAAGTAAAATTACATTTCTTTCCAAGAATACAACTGCCAATGCCAAGAGCGTGTTGAGCGTATTGGGTGCTTGTATAAAAAAAGGTGATGTGATTGAGTTAATTTGTGAAGGTGAAGATGAAGAAAAAGCTATGCAAGAGATGGCGAGAATCGTAGAAGAAGGGCTTGGCGAATAGCGAACAGGAGGAAGAAGATGGCAAAAGCAACGTTAGTAATTATGGCAGCAGGTATTGGAAGTCGTTTTGGCGGAGGAATTAAACAGTTGGAACCAGTAGGACCAAATGGCGAGATCATTATGGATTATTCTATCTATGACGCTATGGAAGCTGGGTTTGATAAGGTTGTATTTGTTATCCGCAAGGATTTAGAAAAAGATTTTAAAGAAGTGATTGGAAACAGGATTGAAAAAGTTGTAGAGGTCGCTTATGCATATCAAGAGATTTCGGATATTCCGGAAGAATTTAAAGGAAAATATGCTGACAGAGCAAAACCTTGGGGAACCGGTCAGGCAATTCTTTGCTGTAAAGATGTTGTGAGTGAACCGTTTTTAGTAATTAATGCAGATGATTATTACGGAAAAGAAGCTTATGTGGAGGCGTATAATCATCTGATTCAGGAGCAGGAAAGAAATGATAAACTTCAGGTGAGTATGGTTGGATTTGTCCTGGGAAATACTTTGAGTGAAAATGGCGGAGTGACAAGAGGAATCTGTAAAGTGGATGAAAATCATATGCTGACAGATATTGTTGAGACTTCCAATATTGAAAAGACGGAAAAAGGAGCTGCTGTTCGCACGGAAGATGGAATGGTAGAAGTTGATGTACATTCTCCTGTTTCTATGAATATGTGGGGATTACATCCCGAGTTTTTTGAAGTACTTGAGAAGGGATTTCGAGAATTTTTATCAAAGGTTGAAGAAAATAGCTTAAAAGCAGAATACCTTTTACCTACAATTGTTGGAGATTTATTGGCGGATGGAAGCGCAGATGTAAAAGTATTGCGTTCACACGACAAGTGGTTTGGGGTGACTTACAAAGAGGATAAAGCGGCGGTGGTCGCTTCTGTGCGTGCGCTTGTAGATGGCGGTGTGTATCCGGAAAAGTTGTTTTAGAAAATTCATTTCGGGGAGTCCCCGAGTCTGATTGTCGGCAAGTTTAGCAGTTCTGGCTAAGCTTGCCGATGAATGAAAATAAGTCGATGCCGTTTCGGGCAAATATTCAAAAAAGAGAAACAGAGGAATTCTATAGATAGAAGAAAAAAGACAATATTATGCTTTTTTGTTGAAAAATGTAGGAAGATATAGTAAATTGGAACTGAATATAATTAATTAGGAGGTGAAAAAGTGAAAAGAAAAATAGTAGTGGTACTATTTGCTGTGATGTTGGCTTTTTCTGGTTGTAGCAAAGGGGAGACAAGTCAGCCGGAAAAGGAACCAGAGAAAAATGAGAGCGTAAAAGATGATGCAGAAGAGGAATTAGAGAATGGCACAGATAAAATAGAGCAGAAATTAGGAGTCTATTATATAGACGAAACAACAGGAGAAATTACTAGAGATGAGGTGACTGTGGCAGGAGAGTTACAGGAAGTAATTGTTGCCAAATTAAAAGAAGCATCTGTATTATCTGAAACTTGTGAGGTTCAAAGTGTTTCTGTGAATGATTCCGAAGAGAAGATTGATTTAGATGTTAATACAGCATTTGGTGATTATCTAAGAGGAATGGGGACGACCGGTTCGGAACAGGTACTAGAATGTGTTGTTAGGACATACTCAGAGGCGTATGATTGTGATGGAGTTAAAATTACAGAAAACGGAAATCCGCTTGATACAGGACATGCCGTTTTGGAAGGATATATCAGCTATGATTAGGTGAGAGTGAAGAGGAAAAAAAGATGAAAAGCATAAGAAAAAGGTTTGTGGCAATTATTCTGCTTGCAGTGATGGTGTTTTCTGATTTTCAGATGAGCACATCATTGGCAATGGACAATAGTTCGGCGGTAGAAGAAACAGAAGTAGCTGAAACAGACGCGGCCAATACAGTAAAAGCAGAAAACAGATTGAATTATATTTTAGTAGAAAGTCCCTATTTGGAATCACCGAACACACAAAACGTTGTTGTGTCTTGGGGAGATGGAACAGAACAGATAAGCAATATGCGGATTACTGTGCAAAAAGAAGATGGTTCAACAGAAGAATGGACATGCAGTAATCAGTCTGGATATCTGTATGTGTTCTCGAAAGAATATGTGGATGAAAGTGAGCAGAGTACATATAAGGTAACAGACATCAGATTTGAGGAAAATCAGCAAGAACAATGTTTTTTATTAACTGACTTAAATGTAGAAGCAGAATTTGGAGTGAACAAAGCATACGATGGGATTGAAGAATTGCAGCCGTTGGATCCGGAAGATGCAGTGGAGACATCGATAGTAACGATTGACGAAAATGGAGAAACTGAGGCACAGGATAATATTGCATCAGCGTTAACTGCCGTTTCAGAAGAGATGGGAGCAGTGGCGGGAATAAGAAGCGCAGAAAAAGCGGGTGAGATTGTCGTGGCGCTGGATCCTGGACATGATAACAGACATGGCGGGACAAGTGGGTCAGGTCTGACAGAACAAGAATTGACTTTAAAAATAGCGAAGTATGCAAAGGCAGAATTAGAGACATATAATGGTGTGAAAGTTTATATGACAAGAACAACTGCAGCGTGTCCTTATCCGAAAACGGGAACTTCGGGAGCTTGTATTGAGAAAAGAGTACAGGCAGCAGCAGAGGCAGGAGCAAAAATATATGTAAGTCTTCATTTGAATTCAGGAGCTGCCAGCGCAAATGGTGCAGAAATTATTATCCCGAATAGTAGTTGGAAACCACAATTGTCAACGCAGGGAAAAGAACTTGCAGAGAAAATATTAAATGAACTGACAGCAGTTGGTTTAAACAAACGTCCGACACCGATTTACAGCAAAGATACTACTGTCAATGAGAAATATCCAGATGGTTCTATTTCAGATTATTATTCAGTTCAAATCTGTGCGAAAGAAGCTGGAATACCGGGAATTATTGTGGAACATGCTTTCTTGAGCAATGCAAATGATGTGAACAAGTTCTTGAAAACTGAGGCAGGATTAAAGAAGCTCGGTGTTGCAGATGCAACTGGAATCGCAAAGTACTTGGGACTGAGTAAAGGACAGTGGGTTCAGGTTGGAGATAAGTGGAAATATCTAACGAATGGGAAGTACGTAGTAAACCAGTGGATGAATATTTCAGGAGAAACATACTATTTCGATGGAAATGGATATCGGGTAACAGGATGGCAGACAATAGCCGGAAAGAAATATTACTTTATGTCAGATGGTCATATGCACACCGGCTGGTTATCGTTTGGGAGTCGATATTATTATATGATGCCGGATGGCCATATGCACACCGGTTGGCTATCGTTTGGAAGTACCTACTATTATTTGAATAGTGAGGGGATAAGAGTAACGGGCTGGCAGACGATAGATGGACAAAGATATTATTTTATGCCAGATGGGACGAGGTACAGCAATGGTTGGTTATCGTTTGGAAGCACCTATTATTATATGATGCCGGATGGCCATATGCACACTGGTTGGCTGTCGTTTGGAAGTACCTACTATTATTTGAATAGTGAGGGGATAAGAGTAACGGGCTGGCAGACAATAGAAGGAAAAGAATATTATTTTGACCAAAATGGAGTAAGGAAAGATAATATAAAAAAGAGTGGCTGGCAGACAATAAATGGGAAGAAATATTACTTTGATAAAAATGGAGAGTATGTAACAGGCTGGCAGACGATAGCCGGAAAGAAATATTACTTTATGTCAGATGGTCATATGCACACCGGCTGGTTATCATTCGGGAGTCGGTATTATTATATGATGCCGGATGGCTATATGCATACCGGTTGGTTATCATTTGGAAGTACCTATTATTATATGAATGATGAAGGGTTGCGTGTAACAGGCTGGCAGACGATAGCTGGAAAGAAATACTATTTTATGCCGGATGGAACAAGATATAGTAATGGATGGCTATCATTTGGAAGTACTTATTATTATATGATGCCGGATGGTCATATGCATACAGATTGGCTGTCGTTTGGAAGTACCTACTATTATTTAAATAGTGAGGGGATAAGAGTAACAGGCTGGCAGACGATAGCCGGAAAAGAATATTATTTTGACCAAAATGGAGTAAGGAAAGATAATATAAAAAGGAGTGGCTGGCAGACAATAAATGGGAAGAAATATTACTTTGATAAAAATGGAGAGTATGTAACCGGTTGGCAGACGATAGCCGGAAAGAAATATTACTTTATGTCAGATGGTCATATGCACACCGGCTGGTTATCATTCGGGAGTCGATATTATTATATGATGCCGGATGGCTATATGCATACCGGTTGGTTATCATTTGGAAGTACCTATTATTATATGAATGATGAAGGGTTGCGGGTAACAGGATGGCAGACGATAGCCGGAAAGAAATACTATTTTATGCCGGATGGAACGAGATATAGTAACGGTTGGTTATCATTTGGAAGTACTTATTATTATATGATGCCGGATGGTCATATGCACACCGGTTGGCTGTCGTTTGGAAGTACTTACTATTATTTAAATAGTAATGGAGTAAGAGTAACTGGCTGGCAGACGATAGATGGAGAAGAGTACTATTTTGATAAAAATGGAGTCAGACAAGAAGGATATTTGATTGAAGGTACAAGTGCTGTAACTGCAAACAGTCTGGCTATGTACTTTAAAAGAAAAAATGGTGTTTATCCAATTTTTTATAAAAATTCTGATGCACCAACGATAGAAAAGTTTTGCCAAATCTATGTAGAAGAAGCAAAGGCAGAAGGTATCAAAGTAGAAGTCGCATTTATGCAAGCTATGGTTGAAACGGGCTGGTTGAAATTTGGCGGAGCAGTACAGATTTCTCAGTATAATTTCGCTGGTATTGGTGCTTTAGATGGCGGTGCACAAGGAGCAACGTTTAAAACTGTAAGAGAAGGTGTCAGGGCGCAGATACAACATTTAAAAGCCTATGCGAATGAAAAGCCACTCAATAATACACAGGTTGATCCAAGGTTCCATTTGGTAAAACGAGGATCAGCAAAATATGTAGAATGGTTAGGGCAGAAAGAGAACCCAAATGGATATGGTTGGGCAACAGCGGAAGATTATGGGTATAAAATCCTTCGATTGATAAAAGAATTATAGTATATAGGATAAAATGGAGATGTATTTTTACATCTCCGTTTTCATATAGAAAAACTTAAGAAGATAGATATTGTATAAAAGAGCTAAATCTGATATTATAATAAAGTATGTAAAAAAATTGTAAGAATTTGCAATAAAATTGTAAAGAGGGAGTAGTATGAAAAATATAATAAACTGGAGAAGCTCAAGAACAAGAATGTTTATGCTGTTTATCGTAGATGTATTGACCATTGTTGTGAATGCATATTTGTCTTTGATTATCAGACATGAGCTGCACTATAGCTGGATACCACAGGAATATATTAACAGTATCAAGAGCTATATGCTGATTAACATTATCACAACAATTGTGATCTTTATCTTGATGAAACTATATAAGAGTGTATGGTCATTTGCGAGTGTGCATGAATTTACGCTTATTTTTGGAGCCTGTATTTTGTCGACCGCATTTCAGGCATTGGGAATGCAGTTCTTAGTATTGAAAGTGCCGAGAAGTTACTATATCTTTTATTTCTTCTTGCTATTGATGACAACAACTGTCACAAGATTTTCATATAGAGGGCTTCGTATTGTGATGCACGGTTTAAACAGACCGGAAGAAAGAATTTTAAATACGATGGTCATTGGAGCCGGAGAAGCTGGAAGCATGATTATTCATGAGTTGAAATTCAGCAAACATTTGAACCGCAAGGTTGTATGTGTCATTGATGATAATCCATCAAAAAAAGGAAAATATCTACACGGTGTTCCGATTGTGGGCAATAAAGATACGATCATTGAGAAAGCCAAGGAATATAACGTGGACGAAATTGTATTGGCAATTCCTTCAGCAGGGACAAAAGTCACAAGAGACATTTTGAGAATTTGCAATCAGACAGAATGTAAATTGAAAGTGCTTCCGGGAATGTATCAGTTTATTACAGAAGAAGTCAGCGTTTCAAAACTTCGTGAAGTTTCGATTGAGGATCTGCTTGGAAGAGATGCAATTGATATTGATTTAGACAGTGTTCTTGGATATGTAAAAGGAAAAACAGTTCTTGTTACAGGTGGCGGTGGCTCTATCGGAAGCGAACTTTGCCGACAGGTGGCAAAATATAATCCGAAATGTTTGATTATATTTGATATCTATGAAAATAATGCATATGATATTCAACAGGAATTGAAAAAGAAATATCCGATGCTGCATTTAGAGACATTGATTGGTTCTGTAAGAAATACAAAGCGTATCGAGAGTGTTATGGAATTATACCGGCCGGATATTGTATATCATGCAGCAGCGCATAAGCATGTACCGCTTATGGAAGACAGCCCAAATGAAGCGATTAAAAACAATGTATTTGGAACGTATAAGACAGCACGTGCGGCGGACAAGTATGGTGTGAAGAAATTTGTTTTAATTTCTACAGATAAAGCTGTAAATCCGACAAATATCATGGGCGCATCTAAGAGAATGTGTGAGATGATTATTCAGACATTTAGTAGATATTCTAATACAGAGTTTGTAGCGGTTCGATTTGGAAACGTGCTTGGAAGTAATGGAAGTGTAATTCCACTGTTTAAAAAGCAGATGGCAGCTGGCGGACCGGTGACGGTCACTCATCCAGATATCATTCGTTATTTTATGACAATTCCAGAGGCTGTTTCACTTGTGCTTCAGGCAGGGGCATATGCGAAAGGTGGAGAAATCTTTGTGCTGGATATGGGAGAGCCGGTTAAGATTGCGGATCTTGCAAAGAATTTGATCCGTCTTTCTGGTTATACTTTAGGTGTAGACATGGAAATTAAATATACAGGACTTCGCCCAGGAGAAAAATTGTACGAAGAGCTTCTGACAAAAGAAGAAGGTTTACAAAAAACAGAAAACGAATTAATATATATAGGAAAGCCATTGGAATTTGACGAGGTTCATTTCTTGAGTGAATTGAGAAAGTTAGAGCAGGCAGCAATTGATGAACGGTTTGATGTAAAAGAAATTGTTTCTGGTATTGTGCCGACATATCATATCAGAGAAGAAGATAAAGAACGTGATTCTGCAATCTATCAGGAATTTTGCAAGCTTGGAAGAGCGAGTCATGAAGGATCAGTCATGGAGGAGTAGTTATGAGTAAAATGAATATATTATTTTCACCGCCGGATATCACGGAGGAAGAGATCGAAGAAGTAGTCGATACACTGAAAAGCGGATGGATTACAACCGGTCCCAAAACAAAGTTGTTTGAGCAGAACATTGCAAAGTTTTGCAATACAAGCAAAGCGGTGTGCTTGAATTCTGCAACAGCGTGTGCAGAGATGGCATTGCGTGTTCTGGGGATAGGACCAGGAGATGAGGTAATTACAAGCGCCTACACCTACACTGCATCTGCTAGTGTTGTCTGTCATGTGGGAGCAAAATTAGTTTTGGTAGATACGCAGAAAGATTCGTATGAGATGGATTATGAGGCGTTAGAAGAAGCTATTACAGAAAAAACAAAAGCAATTATTCCGGTCGACATAGCCGGAGTAATCTGCGATTACGAAAAAATATATGAGATTATAGAGAGAAAGAAGAGTTTGTTTCAGGCGAGCAGCGAACTGCAGGGAAAATTAGGACGTATTGCAGTAGTTGCAGATGCAGCACATGCGTTTGGCGCAATGCGTGATGGAAAACATTGCGGAGAAATTGCTGATTTTACAAGCTTTTCTTTTCATGCCGTGAAGAACCTTACGACAGCGGAAGGTGGAGCCTTAGTGTGGAGAGATATAGACGGTGTGGATAATGATGCGCTGTATAAACAGTTTATGCTGTTATCACTGCATGGTCAGTCTAAAGATGCGTTGGCAAAAACACAGCTTGGCGCGTGGGAATATGATATTGTGGCGCCTTATTTTAAATGCAACATGACGGATATTATGGCTTCATTAGGACTTGTGCAGTTGAAAAGATATCCGGGAATTTTGGAGAGAAGAAAGGCGCTTATTGAAAAATATAATGAGGGCTTAAAAGATCTTCCGATTACTGTGCTGCAGCATTATGGAGAAAATTTTGTTTCAAGCGGACATCTGTATTTGGTACGAGTGAACGGAAAGACAAGACAGGAGTGCAATGACATTATTATAAAGATGGCAGAGCGTGGAATCGCTACGAATGTACATTATAAGCCGTTGCCAATGTTGACAGCATATAAGAGTCTGGGATTTGATAAGGCAGATTATCCGAATGCGTGCGATTTGTTTGAAAATGCAATTACCTTGCCGCTTCATACGAAATTGACTGATGAAGAAGTGGATTATGTAATTCAAAATTTTAAAGAATGTATAGAATAGGAATTAAGTAGATCATGAGAAAATGGAATGACCTTCCGAAAGAAATGCAAGTGGAACAAGTAAAAAAATATTATGAAATACTGCAATGCCATAAGGGAAGTTTGCTGGCAAAACGAATTTTTGATATCATAGTTGCGAGTCTGCTTGTCGTAATTCTTTCACCGATATTACTTTTTCTGAGTATTTTGATCAAAATAGATTCACCGGGACCGGTGATGTTTCGTCAGGTAAGAGTGACAACATATGGAAAACCGTTTCGTATCTTTAAATTCCGCACAATGGTAAATAATGCGGATAAGATCGGAACACAGGTAACAACAAAGGGAGATTCCAGAGTAACTCGTATGGGAAAGATGCTTAGAGGTTGTCGATTGGATGAGTTGCCACAGCTTTTTAATGTGTTAAAAGGTGAGATGTCTTTTGTTGGGACAAGACCGGAAGTAGAAAAATATGTTGCACATTATACAGATGAGATGAAAGCAACTCTGCTTATGCCGGCTGGAATAACCTCAAGAGCAAGTATAGAGTATAAAGATGAGGAACGATTGCTTGAGTCGGCAGAGAATGCAGATGAGGTATATATCCATCAGGTGCTGCCGGAGAAGATGAAGTATAATTTAAGAGCAATTGAAAAATTCAGTTTTTGGGATGATATAAAAACAATGTTTGCCACTGTGATAGCAGTGATAAAATAGTAGAGGAGAACGACACGCATGAATGTATGGATTGTTAATCATTATGCAATTCCACCGAGTATGGGAGGATTAGTAAGACATTATTATTTTTCGAAATATCTACAGAAAAATGGTCATACAGTAAAAATATTTACTTCCAGTAAGATACACAATACGGACATTAATATGATTCGTGATAAATCGCTTTATAAAGAAGAGATAGTGGACGGAATTGAGTACACGTTTGTGAAAAGCAGAGATTACAGAGGGAATGGTTTGCAAAGAATACTGAATATGGTTGAATTGCCGTTTCAAATGTGGAAAACAATGAAGCTTTTTTTCAAAAAAGAAAAACCCGATGTAATCTACACTTCGTCACCGGATTTGTTTGTGGCATTTTTTGCGTTGGTGTTTGGTCGAAAGAAAAAAATTCCAGTTGTTGTGGAAGTCCGAGATCTTTGGCCGGAGTCGATTGTAGAGTATAATGGCATGTCCAGAAAAAATCCGATTATTCAGATACTTTATCAGTTGGAAAAGTGGATTTATAAGAAGGCGGACAGATTGATTTTTACTATGCCAGGAGGCAAAGAGTATATTAAAGATAAAGGCTGGGATAAAGCAATAGATTTACGAAAAGTACACCATATTAACAATGGAGTAGATTTAGAGGAGTTTGAATACAATAAACGAAACAATCATGTTTGTGATGAAGATTTAGAGTCAAATGATAAAAAAATAGTTTATGTGGGTTCGATCCGCCTTGCAAATAACTTGGGACAATTAATAAAAGCTGCAAAGGTTCTAAAAGAGAAGCATAGAGACGATATTAAATTTTTGATATATGGTGACGGGACTGAGAAGGAGCAACTGGAGAAATTTGCTTGCGAAGAAAAGTTAAATGTAGTGTTCAAAGGGAAGGTTGAGAAAAAATATATACCATATATATTGAGTAAGGCAGATGTAAATATTATCAATGTGAAAAATACCGGATTGACGAAATATGGGTGTAGTTGGAATAAACTTTTTGAGTATATTGCAAGTGAGAATCCAATAGTTTGTAATTTCCCACAGAAATATGACTTGATAAATGAGTATCATTTAGGAAAGAGTGAAAAGTTTGCATCTAGCAGAGATTATGCAAAAAGGCTCAAAGAGTTGGTAGACATTACTGAGGAAGAAAGAAGAGTTGTCCGTGAGAATGCAAAGCAACTGAAGAAAGAATATGATTATCAATATCTGACAACGTGTTTGGAAAAAATATTCAGTAATGTAGTAGGAGAAAAATGATGAAGATACTTTTTTTATCGGCTGCGAACAGCATACATACTGTCAAATGGATAAATGCACTAGCGAGTAGGGGACATGAAGTTTATTTGGTATATAATAAAGGGCATGAGCCAAAGATGGATCAAATAAATAAAAATATACATCAGCACCAGTTGAAATATAAGGGTGGAGTAGGATATTATTTGAATGCGAAAGAATTGCGAAAACTGAAGAAAGAGATTTCGCCGGATATAATAAATGTTCATTATGCAAGTGGATATGGAACATTGGCCAGAAAAAGCAAATTGTGCCCAATATTATTGTCGGTATGGGGAAGTGACGTATATGATTTTCCAAATAAAAGTTTTGTCAATAAAAGTATTCTAAAAAAGAATGTTCTTCATGCGAAGAAAATCGCATCTACTAGCAATTGTATGGCAAACGAACTTAGAGACGTTTTGAAAATGCCTAAATTACAAATAGGGATTACACCATTTGGAGTTGACTTAGAGAAATTTAAAGGTTGCACGGAAGAAAAAGAAAAGAAAAATCATAAGATTTTGATAGGAACAATAAAAACGTTGAAACCTTTGTATGGAATTGCAGAGCTAATAAAGGCAGTAAAGATTTTAAGTGAAAATTTGGTAAAAGACGGATACGAAGAAATTTGTAAACAATTGCAGGTGGAAATCTATGGAGATGGACCACAAAAAGAAGAACTAGAAAAACTAATTCAAGAACTTTCATTAGAGAATGTGATATACTTAAAAGGTCAGATCCCAAACAAAGATGTACCTCAAGTGCTATCCCAATTTGATGTTTTTTGTGCAACAAGCTTTAAAGAAAGCTTTGGAGTGGCTGTGGTAGAAGCGATGGCTATGAGCCTTCCGGTTGTAGTGACAGATACAGACGGTTTTAAAGAGGTTGTTGCAGATGGCGAGAATGGTTATATTGTTCCAATAGGAAATGAAAAGGCGATTGCATTGAAATTACAAGAATTGATTATAGATAGAAAAAAAAGAGAATGCATGGGAAAAGCTGGAAGAAAACGAGTAGAGGAATTGTATGATTGGGAAAAGAATGTTGATACAATGGAAAAATTATATGAAGAAGTGAGAGTGAAAAAAGAGTGAAAGAAAAAAGATGTATTTTTCATATTCCCAATTATATTGATCCAAATAGTAAATCAGGTTCTAGTCTTAGACCAAAAAAAATGATACAAGGGTTCAAAGAAAATGGATATATTGTTGATTGCGTAATGGGATATGGAAAGGAAAGAAAAATTCAAATAGAGCACATAAAGGATAATATTCGCAAAGGTGTGAAATATGATTTTTTATACGCTGAAAGTTCTACAATGCCGACACTTTTAACAGAAAAGAATCATGTACCGAGATATCCAATGCTGGATTTCAAATTTTTTAAATTTTGTAAAGCACATAATATAAGAATAGGTCTATTTTATAGAGATATACAGTGGAAGTTTTCGGTATATAAGGATAACGTATCATGGTATAAAAAATGTATTTCGATTCCGTTTTATAGATATGATTTGCTTCAATATAAAAATCTATTAGATACATTTTATCTTCCTACAGACGAAATGAAAAAATATTTGACAGAGAATGATAAATTATTGAAAAAAACAAAAATTTTAATGCCTGGATGTGAAGATGATAAAGAATTATTAGTAAAGACAGAGAAAATAGATTTGCCTTTGAAACCACTTAAAATTTTGTATGTGGGTGGGATTGATAGAATTTATGACTTGAAGATATTTGTTGAAACAGTGAGTCAAATGAGAGAAGAAGTAGAAGTGTATATATGTTGTCGTGAAAATGAATGGAAAACTTCAAAGGGGCTATATGAACCTTTTATGGGGGAAAATATAAAAATTATTCATAAAAGTGGAAAAGAATTAGATGATTATTATGAAAAGACGGATTTATGTTGTGCTTTTGCAGGGGTGGGAGAGTACATGAAAATGGCTATGCCAGTAAAGATTTTTGAATATTTGGGGAAAACAATTCCTATTGTGGCAACAAAAGGGACAGCTGCTGGAGAGTTTGTAGAGAATAGTGGAATCGGTTGGAGTATAAATTATGACATACAGTCATTAAAAAAATGCTTGAAAAATATAATTCAAAATCCACAAGTCTTGGAGGAAAAACGAAAAAGAGAACTGGAAATAAAAAGTTGTCATACATGGAAAGCGAGAGCGCATCAAGTAATAGAAGATTTAAGGTAAAGGAGAAAAATAAAATGAAACAAGAATTATTAAAAAAAATCGAGGAAAAATCAATTGTAGTAGGTGTAGTAGGATTAGGCTATGTAGGTTTACCACTTGCGGTGGAAAAAGCGAAAGCTGGATTTAAGACCATTGGTTTTGATGTGCAGGATGAAAAAGTAAAATTAGTAAATGAAGGACATAATTACATCGGTGATGTTGTTGACAGCGATTTGAAAGAATTAGTAGAGAATAAGATGCTTACAGCAACAACAGATTTTAGCTTTGTAAAAGATGTTGATTTCGTTGCTATTTGTGTACCGACACCATTAGATGCACATCAGCAGCCGGATATCAGCTATGTAAAATCTTCTACAGAAGCAATTTCAAAATATTTGACAAAAGGTACTATGGTAGTATTAGAGTCTACAACATATCCGGGAACAACGGAAGAACTGATTAAACCTATCTTGGAGGAAGGTTCAGGATTAAAATGTGGAGAAGATTTCTATTTAGGATTTTCACCGGAACGTGTTGATCCAGGTAACTTGATTTACAAAACAAAAAATACGCCAAAAGTAGTTGGAGCAATCGGAAAAGATGCTACAGAAGTAATTGCAACAATGTACAGAGCAGTATTGGAAGGCGATGTTTACGAAGTATCTTCACCTGCAATTGCTGAAATGGAAAAAATCTTAGAAAACACATACAGAAACATCAATATCGGATTGGTAAATGAATTGACAATGCTTTGCAATAAATTAGGAATCAGCATGTGGGAAGTAGTGGATGCTGCGAAGACAAAACCATATGGATTCCAGGCATTTTATCCAGGTCCAGGACTTGGTGGACACTGTATTCCATTAGATCCATATTATTTGTCATGGAAAGCAAGAGAATACGGATTCCATACATCTATGATTGAGAGCTCTATGATGATCAATGATCAGATGCCGGAATACTGTGTAGAAAGAGCAAGCAAAATTTTGAACCGTCATGCAAAAGCAATGAATGGAGCAAAAGTACTTGTAGTAGGTGTCGCTTACAAACAGGATATCGATGATTATCGTGAAAGTCCTGCACTTCGTGTAATTGAGGTATTGAAACGCGAGATGGCGAATGTAGAATTCTATGATCCATGGATTTCAGAATATAAATATAAAGGTGAAAAACATCAAGGATTAAAAGAAATCAGCCCGGAAATCATTGCTTCATATGATTTAATTATGATTACTGCTGCACATACAAATGTGGATTATGACATGATTCAGAAAAATGCAGTTGCAATCTTTGATACAAAGAATGTTATGAAAAATATCGCAAATAGAGAAAATATTGAAGTATTATAGGAGTGGTAAAAATGAAATATGCACTAATCGGATGTGGACGTATTTCCACAAATCATGTAAAGGCAGTTATTAATAACAACTTAGAGTTTGTTGCGGTATGTGATGTTGTACCGGAACATATGGAAGAGGTATTAGCGAAGCATGATTTGCAAAATGATACAAGTATCAAACGATATACAGACTATAAAAAGTTAGTGGAAGAAAATGAACTTGATCTTGTGGGAATTGCCACAGAGAGTGGCATTCATGCAGAAATCGCTTTATATTGTATTGAGCATAATATCAATGTGATTATTGAAAAACCTATGGCAATGAGCATTGAAGATGCAGATAAGATTATTAAACTTTCTGAAGAGAAAGGTGTTAAGGTATCTGCATGTCATCAGAATCGTTTTAATATTGCAGTTCAGGAAATGCGAAAAGCGTTAGAAGCAGGAAGATTTGGAAAGTTATCTCATGGTTCTATTCATGTGCGTTGGAACAGAAACGAGAATTATTATACACAGGCGCCATGGAGAGGAACATGGTCTCAGGACGGTGGAGCGCTTATGAACCAGTGTATTCACGGAATTGACTTGCTTCGCTGGATGCTGGGAAATGAGATTGACGAAGTATATGGTGTGACAAAACAGCAGTTCCATGACTATTTAGAGGCAGAAGATATCGGTATGGCAGTTGTAAAATTTAAAAATGGAGCAGTTGCTACAATTGAAGGAACAACGAATGTGTATCCTCAAAATTTAGAGGAGACATTATATCTGTTTGGAGAGACAGGAACTGTAAAATTAGGCGGAAAATCAACAAATAATATTGATGTATGGAATTTTGCAGATGAGACAGAAGAAGATCAGGCAAACAAAGGCTTGGAGGAAGCAACAAGCAATGTATATGGAAACGGACATACAAGTCTTTATGCAGATGTGATCGATGCGATTGAAAATGACAGAGCGCCATATGTAGATGCATATGCAGGAAGAAATGCATTGGAACTTGTGTTAGCTATTTATAAGAGTCAGAAAGAAGGAAAAGCGGTAAAATTACCATTAGATAAATTCGCAAGTGTAGATATGACAGGAGAGTTTTAAAATGAGTGAATATTTTGTACATGAGAGCAGTTATGTTGATGAGAACGTAAAAATTGGACAGGGTACAAAAATTTGGCATTTTTCACACATTCAAAGTGGAGCAGTTATTGGTAATAACTGCTCCTTTGGTCAAAATGTGAATGTATCCAATAATGTAAAAATCGGAAATGGAGTAAAGGTTCAAAACAACGTCGCAATCTATGAAGGAGTTGAATTGGAAGACTATGTATTTTGTGGACCATCAATGGTATTTACCAATGATCTGACTCCGAGAGCCAAGTATCCGAAAGGAAGCGTTGGATATAAAAAAACGTTGTTAAAAGAAGGAGCAACAGTAGGGGCAAATGCGACAATTGTATGTGGACATACAATTGGAAAGTGGGCGATGATCGCGGCAGGAGCAGTTGTTACAAAAGATGTTCCAGACTATGCATTGATGGCAGGAGTACCGGCAAAACAAATTGGATGGGTTTGTGAATGTGGAGAGGTATTGCATGAAAATACAACATGCTCAAAGTGTGGAAGAAAATATGAAACAAATGATGAAAAACTTTACGAAGTGACAGAAGGGAAGTAGAATATGCAGTTTAGAGATTTGAAAGCACAGTATGAAGCATTAAAGAGTGATATTGATGCGGCAATGACACAAGTGGCATCTGATTGTAATTTTATTAGCGGAAAACAGGTAAGTGATTTAGAGACAGAATTGGCAGAGTATGTCGGTGTGAAACACTGTATTACATGTGGAAATGGAACAGATGCACTGACTATGATGATGATGGCGTGGAATATCAAAGAAGGAGATGCTGTCTTTGTTCCTGATTTTACCTTTTTCGCTTCCGGAGAGGTGGTGTCTTTTGAAGGCGCAACACCTGTATTTTATGATGTGTGCCAAGATACATTTAATGCAGATGCAAAATCATTAGAAAAAGCAATCAAAGCGGTAATTGAAGAAGGAAAGTTAACACCGAGAGCAATTATTGCAGTTGATTTATTTGGACAACCTGCAGATTACGTAACATTGGAAGCATTAGCGAAAAAATATGATTTGCTTTTATTAGAAGATGGAGCACAAGGATTTGGCGGAATGATCGGTGAAAGAAGAGCGTGCAGCTTTGGTGATGCAGCAACGACATCATTTTTCCCGGCAAAACCACTAGGATGCTACGGTGATGGTGGTGCTATCTTTACAAATGATGATGAGGTGGCAGAGTATTTAAAATCAATTCGTGTACATGGAAAGGGCTCTTTCAAATATGATAATGTTCGTATTGGATGGAACTCAAGATTAGACACGATTCAGGCAGCTATTTTGCAAGTGAAATTGAAAGCGTTTAAAGAATACGAATTAGATGCGGTCAATAAAGTTGCAGATCAATATACAGAATTGTTAAAGGATATTGTGAAGACACCTGTGGTTCCTTCTAAGATGTATTCCAGCTGGGCTCAATACACACTGCAATTAGATTCGGAAGAAGAAAGAGATGCATTACAAGCATATTTAAAAGACCAAGGAATTCCAACTATGATTTATTATCCAAAGCCGATGCATAAACAATTGGCATTTGAGGGAGTTAAAGAATATGTGGAGTGTCCGATTACAGAAAAATTATGTAAAACAGTGTTGTCGCTTCCGATGCATCCGTATATAAATGATGAGGTGAGTGAAATATATCATGCAATAGCAAAGTTTATGACTAATGAATAAGGAGATAGACAATGTATACAAGAGGTTTGAATTTACTAGAAGAAAAAATTTGTTTTTTATTAAATCTCGTAGGAAAAGTGTCATTAAAAATAGATGATAAAAAGAGGGAAAGATTATTACAATTTTCTTTGATGCTTATTGGGATTTGTGCATATGGATATTCAGCTTTGCCTATTAATGTGCATTTGTTAGTAAAATGTGTGATAGGTGTTCTTATTATGGGAGCTATTATACTGTTTTCAATAGATAGAAAAATAAAACCAGTACAAGTAAATTTGGTTATAGTAGGACTATGGATAGGCATTTCAATTTTTCAGTTAATAGGTGGGGTTCTGACTTCTGTAGAATATCTTCCAATGGGGTGTGTTTGGCTGGTGGGATTCCCAACTCTGTTTTTAGTTTGGAATAACCGACAAGATTATGAAGTGCTATTTCGTGGAATTTATAGAGGGTGTTTGTACTCAGCATTGTTTTGTATGATTTGGTCCATGATTTTTATTCCTATTAATAGTAGCGGCTATGCAGGTGTTTTCAGAGGTATTAATGCAATTAGTACACATGCAAGCGCGATTTTTGCTATTATTCTATTGAGGATTTTAACAGGCAAAGGAAGAAAAATATGTGTAGATTTTATTGGGGGCTGTTTGTTGATCAGTTTTGCATTTTTCTCACATAGTAGATCAATCGCACTTATTATAGTTGGAATTGTAATCGTTGCAGTTTGCGCATCCATTATTGTTTTGAAAATTTCAATGAAAGAAATTTTTAAGAAAAGCGTTATGTTGATTTTGGGAAGTATTTTGATGACTATGTTAGTATTTCAAATAAATTCATTTTCTACAAGAATTTTTCAACATGAAACTTCTCAAAAATCAAATATGGAATCAGTTGTAGATGGATATGTATCCCGTATGGAGGGAAAAGATAAAGCTGGTGGCGGAATTGACAATTATTCTTCAGGAAGAGTTGGTATATGGAAAGAAGCAATCAGTAAATTTAAAGTTTTTGGAAACCCAAGTAGGGATCATATTGTGACAGAAAGAAATGGAGATGTTAAAAATAATACACATAACCAGTTTATACAGTTCTTTTATAATAACGGTATTATAGTAGGTGTACTATTTTGTATAATGGCTGTGATTGCCTTTGTTGATATCATGAAAAAATGCTTTAAGAATGAGAATAAGCAATTATATATACAAGTAATGTTAATTCATATCTCCTACATAGGATTATGTACATTTGAAAGCATAGATTTACCATTTCTATATGAATTAAGTTTTATATATTTAATGAGTTATGTGGTGTTATTTCCTAAAAATAAAGAGAAGAATTTAAAAAGTTTGTAATAAGGAGAAAAAATAGTGAAGGTGTTAATTATACCATCGTGGTATCCTAGTAAAAGTTATCCAAACAATGGGAGTTTCTTCAAAGAACAGGCAGAAGCATTCAAACGCGAAGGGATAGAGGTGGATATTCTTTGTATTGATATTCCATATCGAAAAACTAGAAAAGACTTTTCATATTTTACAAAGAATAGCTATGTAGAAAATGGAATAAACGTATATCGTTATGTATTTCCGGTTGGAGTTTTACATAGATTCCCTAAACTTTATTATGTATTTTTAAAATGGATAGCAAAAAGAATATATGAGAAAGAATTAAAAGGGAAAAAATATGATGTGATTCAGGCACAATCCTTTCTTATAGGAGGATACGTTGGAGTGTGTCTAAAAAAAACCTTTGGATGCAAATGTGTGATTACGGAACACACCTCAAAAATTTTAAAATCTGACTTAAATCAGGTGGAAAAAAAAGTATTAAAAAAATGTATGGAAGAGAGCGATAGATTCGTATGTGTGTCTGAAAATTTAAAAAGTAATGTGATGAAAATGACTCAGACCCAAAAGAATATAGAAGTTTTTCCTAATTTAGTAAATGAAATATTCAGTTATGAAAAAAAAGAACGAGAACCGTTTATATTTGTAAGTATAGGGAATTTGATCCCTTTAAAACGAATGGATTTACTTATTGAAGCTTTTTGTGATACTTTTAGTAAAACAGAAAATGTTAAGTTAGAAATTGTTGGAAGTGGAATAGAAGAAAAAAATCTTGAAAATATAATTAAAAAGAATAATCGTGAAAGCCAAATTGTTTTATGTGGAGCATTAACAAGAAAAGAAGTATCAAAGGTTTTGAAAAAAAGTCATGTGATGGCATTAGTAAGTGAAAAAGAGACATTTGGAATTGTTTACATTGAAGCTTTGGCTAGTGGGAATATATTGATAGGAAGCGATAATGGAGGCGCCAATGACATTATTACTAAAGAAAATGGAATTATATTGAAGGATTCCAGCAAACTAGAATTAGGAAAAACTTTGAGAATGATGTATGAACAATATTCACAGTATAATTCGGAACAAATAAGTAAAAATGCAATTTGTAAATATGGGGAGAAAGCTTTTGTGAGAAGGTATAGACAATTGTTTGAGGAGGTTGAGTAGTGGACGAAAAGAAATTTATTTCCTTTATCATACCGGCTTATAATGCGGAACAAACAATTAAGAGATGCTTGGAAAGCATTAGTTTTATATCAAGAAATGATATGGAAGTATTGGTAATAGATGATGGTTCAGAAGATGACACAAGCAAGATATGCAATAACTTAAAAGATTCAAGAATTCATATTATATCACAAAAAAACTCTGGAGTTTCATCTGCTAGAAATCATGGAATTGAAAAGGCAAAAGGAGAATACATTTGTTTTGTTGACGCAGATGACGTGATAAATGCAGAAGAGTATACAGAAGTAATTAATCAGATTAGAGAAGATGATGATCTTATCATGTTTAATTATTGCAAGAAAAGTGGCGAAAAAATAGTATTGCAAGAATTGCCAGAGAGCGAAGGTGTTTATGAACGAGAGGTATGTAAATCTATTGCTCGAAGAATGAAGAGCAGCTATACATATAAAAGGGAGAATACCAATCCATTTGGTGCCAAAGTTTGGCAGTACATTTATAAAAAAAGTTTTTTAGAAGAACATAATTTGAATTTTCAAACAAAATTGCCATATGCGGAGGATCTTTGCTTTTGTGTTGAACTTTTATTAAAAATAGATAAGATAAAAATTGTAGACATATGTGCATATCAGAACAATGAGATTGAAGGAAGTGCAAGCAGAAGATATAGAAGTGAATTTTGGGAAGAACTACAAAATGTTTTAAATATACTGGAAATTTCAGAAGAACACGAATATTATCAATTATATTATTCATATGGAAAGAGCGCAATTAATCATTTTACCAAATATTTATCTTTTAATCAGGCATTACAGAAATGCGAAAATATTGTGAAAAATTTGGAATTTAAAAAGGCAGTCAGCTTAATGACTTTTCCTAGAAAGACTTTTTCTGAAAAATTAGAAGATTTTTGTTATCAAAGAGGAAAAATTATTATTATTGTATTGTATAAGAAATTAAACCAATCGGTTATGAGAACAGGGAGCAAAGTGAAACATATAATAAAAAACATAAATAATAGGAGACGTTAAAATGAAAATTAATCGGACTCAAAATGCAACACGCAATATTGCGTTTGGAGTTGTTTTGAGAATTTATCAGATGCTGATGCCATTTGTTATGAGGACTATTATGATTTACCTATTAGGGGTTAATTATCTAGGACTAAATAGTCTGTTTACGTCTATTTTGCAGGTCCTTAACTTGGCGGAGATGGGTGTTGGTTTGGCTATGGTTTATAGTATGTACGAACCCATTGCAAAAGATGATTCGGAAAAAGTATGCGCATTAATGCAATTGTATAAAGTATATTATAGAGTTATTGGAGCTGTCGTTTTAATTGGTGGCTGTCTAGTGATTCCATTTTTGCCTAAGCTGATAAAAAGCGATATTCCGCCAGATATGAATATTTATATTTTATATATTTTAAACTTATTGGCAACAGTATTGACTTATTGGCTTTTTGCATACAAAAATAGCATTTTATATGCACATCAACGAGCGGATATCTCAACAAAAGTTGCTATTATTACAGAAACTATCAAGTATTTGCTTCAGATAGTTGTTCTGGCGGTATTCCAAAGCTACTATTTATACACAATTGTAATTGTTGCCACGCAAATACTTACCAATATAATCACTGCAGTAGTAGCTGGAAAAATTTATCCTCAATATAAGGCAAGTGGAAAATTGTCCAAGGAAGAAGTACGTCAAATTAATGCAAAAATAAGGGATTTATTTACTTCTAAATTGGGAACAGTTGTATTTAATTCAGTGGATACAATTATTATTTCCGCTTTTTTAGGTTTACGGATATTAGCAATATATCAGAATTATTATTTTATTGTTACATCTGTTACTAGTTTGATAAGTATTATATTTTCATCAAGTACAGCAGGGATTGGCAATAGTCTAATCATAGAGAGTGAAGAGAAAAATTATAATGATTTCAAGAAATTTACATTAATAATAATATGGATTTCAGGATTTTGTACAATGTGTATGTTGTGTCTTTTTCAACCATTTATGAAAATATGGGTTACAGAAAAATTGATGTTAGAGTTTCATGCTGTGATATTATTTTGTGTATATTTTTTTGTTAATCAAATTAATTTATTAATGGAAGCATATAAAGATGCGGCGGGGATGTGGCACGAAGACAGATTTAGACCATTAACTTTGTCTGTTATTAATTTAGTTTTAAATCTGATTTTAGTACAATTTATTGGTGTTTATGGGGTGCTATTGGCAAGTTGCATAACAAAGGCGTTTATTGGAATACCGTGGGTGATATACAATTTATTTCACGTTGTATTTCGACAAAATGTAAGTGAATATATAAAAAAATTATGTTTAGATATCAGTATTGTTTTAGTTGTATCTGTATGTATCTATAAATTATGTTTATTAATTCCATTAGAGGGGATAATAGGGTTAGGAATCAAGTGTATTATTTGCTGTTTAGGAGGAAATCTTTTGTACCTTATGGCTTTCCGATTAGATAAAGAATATAAATCTGTAATACTTATCGGAAAGAGTATATTACCTCGAAGATTGAAAAGGATAGTTGATACTATTGTGTGAAAAATAAGAAAGTGATTAAAATATGGAAAAATTCAGAAAAAGTTAATATGTTTAAGAAAAAAACATGCTATACTATTTTAGAAAAATAGAACAAAGTAAAAGTAAAAGGAGAAAAGGATGACAGTTTCAGTATGCATTATCGCTTATAATGAAGAAAAAACACTAAAATCTCTTTTTTCAGATATTGTACATCAAGACTATCCACATGAAAAAATGGAAATTATACTAGTAGATTCGATGTCCACTGATCATACAAAAAAAATAATGGAAGAGTTTTCTAATCAGCAAAATGGATTTGAAAGGGTCAAAGTTTTGAGTAATCCGAAAAAGAATCAAGCAGCAGGATGGAATGTTGCTATTCGGAATTCCATAGGTGATATTATTATTAGAATTGACGCTCATACAAAAATCCCAAAGGAATTTGTTAAGAAAAATGTAAATTGTATTAGTAGTGGGGAAGATGTTTCGGGGGGACCAAGACCCAATATTGCAGAAGATAATAATATATGGAAACAGACGTTATTATTAGCAGAAAAATCAATGTTTGGCAGTAGTATTGCAACATATAGAAGGAGTCATCATAAAACATATGTAAAATCAGTGTTTCATGGAGCATATCGAAGAAAAGTATTTGAAAAAGTAGGCTTATTTAATGAAAATTTAGGAAGAACAGAAGATAATGAAATGCATTATCGAATTACAAAAGCAGGATATAGGATTTGTTATACCCCTGATATTGTTTCTTATCAGCATACAAGAAATACATGGCATGGAATGATAAAGCAAAAATATGGAAATGGCTATTGGATAGGTCTCACTGTGGGAATATGTATTAAATGTTTTTCTGTGTACCATTTTATACCGTTTTGCTTTGTGTTGGCATTAATTATAGGTGGCATATTAGCGGTAGGCGGCATTGGTTGGCCACTTGTAACATTAGTAATACTTTATTCGCTTGTTAATATATTAATGTCTGTTGCAAGTATTGTAAATGAAAAGAAAAAACATCTTTCATATTTATTGTTACCTTTTATTTTTGTGTCATTGCATATTTCATACGGTATAGGAACTATTATTGGACTTTTAAAGATGCCATTTTGGAGAAAAAAGTTGAAAACAAGTGAAAATTTTTGGGAGAGTTTGGAAAAATAATGAAAAATATTGTTTTTTTTGAAAAGTTATCTAAGAGCCAAATATCAAGATGCATATTAGGAATGGCAAGTGTAATTATGTTAATAGTGGGAATCATAAATGGTGGATTTAATTTGCTACTAATTAGTATGACATTGTTGTTGTGTCATAATATTGTGTATGCGTTTGAAGATATAAGAGAGAGATTGTTATTTTTGATTATTCACATCACCATATTTACGTTCCTAATATCAAGACCTCTAATAGGTATGTTTAGGGGAGAGTCATGGTGGACTGCTTCTAGTCAAGCAGCCGAGAATGTATATGCGTCCATTTATTTTATTTGGATTTCTATGTCGATGTTATGGATAGGTGCTATTGGAGGTCGAGTTTATGCAGAAAAAAAGACTGGAATAATAGCGAAAAAAGATAATGAGAAAAGGGAAAATTTTCGTATACATCTCCAGATTGTAGCGGAAATTGTATTTTATTCGACAATGTGCTTCTTTTTGATTCAGGAAGGTGAAAAATTATTATATATGTTGGGAAAAACATATACAGAGTATTATGTAAGTTTTCATAGTCAGCTTCCAGGAATAATTTATACAATTGCTTCGTTTATGAAATATAGTTTATGTATATTTCTAGCAACGTTTCCAAGTAAAAAGAGAGCATTTATACCGTTAGCATTATATGTGATTTCAGCAATACCAGAATTAATAATAGGCGTTAGAAATCCAATTATGTTAAACTGTTTATTTGTATTTCTTTATTATGCAATTAGAGACATATGCAGAGATAAAGAAAAATGGATTGGACGAGTTGAAAAAATTCTGACATGTATTGTAGCACCAGCATCTTTAATATTTATGACAGTATATGCCTATATAAGAAGTGGGCTTGGAATTGCTAATCGGAATATTTTTCAACTGTTTATAGATTTCTTTTATGGTCAGGGTGTTACGTTTAATGTATTAGGAATTGGGTATGGATACCAGACAAGTCTTCCAGAACGAGTTGGGAGAAATTACACCTTTGGAGGAATTATTGATTATATTGTTCATGGAAGAATTGGACAAATGTTATGGGGAACGCAAGGATTGCCTGATGGAAACAATATTATCAATGGAGTAGAAAGCAATAGTTTGGCACATAATCTGGCATATGTTACAAGAACCGAAGATTATCTAAAGGGTCAAGGATGGGGGACATCCTATATGTTGGAAAATTATATTGATTTTGGGTATGTAGGATTGATTATTTTCAATTTAGTATTAGGGTTTCTATTTATTTACATGTTAAGAAGGTTTGAAAAAAATATGCTGGTTGATACAATAACGTTGATAGCTCTTACAAGTATTTTTTTTATACCACGAGCAGAAGCAACAGGATGGTTGACCTTTATAGTAACAATTCAGTTTTGGGCATGTGTTATAGCTTGTTATTTAGGAGCGTATATTTGTACAAAGTGTAGATGGTTACAGAATATTTTAAAGATGCTGCATTTGTATCCCAAATGCAAGAATTAAGATGTTTGTAAGCTAATATAGAAACTAATTTTGAGAGAATAAAAGAGAGGGATGATGATATGAAAATTAGAATGAAAAAATTAATTTCATTAGGCTTGATAGTATCTATATTTAGTAATAGTCTACTTATAGTAAGAGCAGAAAATTCATATCAAAATAATACAGAATCTTCAACTATTTATAGTGAGATGTATAGTATAGATGAGAATATGGAGTACGGTTCTGTGAAAGAAACACGGGAGGAAAAACAAACAGAACAGCCTATAGATAAAAAAGATAGTACATCTGGACAAAATGAATTAGAGCTACAAAACAAAAAAGGATTTTTGATAAGCTCTGAAAAAATAGAGCTTCAGGTTGGAGAAAAAGCTCGTTTTTACATAATATCTATGTCAGATAATTCAGAGTGTTTTCCAGTGCTAACTTTATCAGATAGCAGTTTGGCACAGATATCAGAAGTTGCTTTAGAACAAGCGTCTGAGGAAGAGAATGGAAAAGCCTTGCTGGAAAATGCTCCGTCAAATGCAAAATGGTATGAGGTTACAGCAAATGCTGCGGGAAATGTGAGCGTTACAGTTGAATATGAGGGTGTTCAAAAAGAAATTGAGATTCTGATTCATGGAGCAGAGATAGACAAAAATGCAGAGGAAAATACTGCGCATGAGAATGAGACGATTCTATCACAGAGGATTTCTGATGGTTGGTCTCAAGATGGATTGTATTATTACATCGATGGCGTGCCGGTGAAAGGGATTGCGGAAATCAAAGGAGTCTTGTACTATTTTGATGCTGCCACTGGAAGATTATGCAAGAAAGCACAGTGGATTGATCAGGATGGAAAGCGTTACTTCTGCAATGCGGAAGGAATTTTATATAGGAACCAGTTTATTAAGTTTGGAACCATCTATTATTATATGGGAAGCGACGGAAGTATGCAGACAGGAATTGTCAAAGCAAACGATGGTCGCCTGTATTATATAGGAGAAGATGGAACGGTACAGAAAAAAGCGCAGTGGATCGAGCAGGATGGGAAACGATATTTCTGCAATGCAGAAGGAATTTTGTATCAAAATCGGTTTATTAAGTTTGGAACCATTTATTACTATATGGGAAGCGACGGAAGTATGCAGACAGGAATTGTCAAAGCAAACGATGGTCGCCTGTATTATATGGGAGAAGATGGAACGGTACAGAAAAAAGCGCAGTGGATCGAGCAGGATGGAAAGCGATATTTCTGCAATGCAGAAGGAATTTTGTATCAAAATCGGTTTATTAAGTTTGGAACCATTTATTACTATATGGGAAGCGACGGAAGTATGCAGACAGGAATTGTCAAAGCAAACGATGGTCGCCTGTATTATATGGGAGAAGATGGAACGGTACAGAAAAAAGCGCAGTGGATCGAGCAGGATGGAAAGCGATATTTCTGCAATGCGGAAGGAATTTTGTATCAAAATCGGTTTATTAAATTTGGAACCATTTATTACTATATGGGAAGCGACGGAAGTATGCAGACAGGAATTGTCAAAGCAAACGATGGTCGCCTGTATTATATAGGAGAAGATGGAACGGTACAGAAAAAAGCGCAGTGGATCGAGCAGGATGGGAAACGATATTTCTGCAATGCGGAAGGAATTTTGTATCAAAACCGGTTTATTAAATTCGGAGATACATACTATTACTGTGGAAATGATGCAGCGATTGTAAAAGGTACAACTCAGGCAGTAAACGGAGTGCTTTATCGATTTGATAGTAATGGTATTATGATCAAAGAAGGTGGATGGGGAGAATACAAAGGCAACAAGTATTACAAGAATCCTGCAACTGGTTTTCCGTATAAAAATCAGTGGGTAACTTTTGGGAGAATATGGTATTACGCGAACTCCAATGGCTTTATGGTAAGTGGCTGGCAGACAATTGGAGGATATAAGTATTATTTTTATTATGACACAAAATATATGGCCAGAAATGCAGTAATTGAGGGTATTAAAATAGGTGATGATGGGCGAGTAGTGGCTTATGGGACTCGCATGTCAAGTTTTACTACAGTTTCTACAAATAATGCTAATGGTACATATAATATGAGTAAAGCGTTAAAGAGTTTTAACCAAGTTGTCATTCAGCCAGGGCAGACTATTTCATTTTTTGATATTGCAGGTCCATGTGGAAAAGCAGAAGGATATTTACCAGCTGGTGTAGTTGGCGGTATTGGATATGGCGGAGGAATTTGTCAAGCAAGTACAACACTGTATGGGGCAGCTCTTAGAGCAGGTCTTACAATTGTAGAAAGAAGAAATCACTCTGTTCCATCAACTTATGTTCCGATAGGACAGGATGCAATGGTCAACTATGGAAGCTCAGATTTGAAAATCAGAAATGATTTTAATTTTCCGGTGAAACTTGTTACCTATACAAAGGGAAAAACATTATATGCAGAAGTATGGGGGACACAGCCAAGCTGGTACGATTACATATCGATAGAATCTTGGTGGAGTGGAAGCAGAAGTGCAGTCGCATATAGAAAATATATTAAAAATGGCCAAGTTGTAAAAACAGAACAATTACCAAGTTCATACTATTAAAAGAACTTCTAAAAACTTAAGAATCTCTTACCCCCCTTGAGAAACCCTCTGATTTATGGTATAAACTTATTTTGAGATAGATGAGTATTGTTTGACCAAACTGGAGTGGATTATGAAGAGATTATGTTTTGTAGAATATGATATGACAGTAACAGGAGGCGTTGAGCAAGTGACGACATCACTTGCCAACGCTTTTTGTGATACATATGAGGTATATATATATGGCATTTTTGGAAAAGGGAAACATGTTCCGTACGATCTGGATCCGAGAATTCACTATCGAGCGGAACTGGCAGAAGACTGCAGAATCCGAAAACGGATCACAAGTGTATTTAAACCATTTAAGGAGTATATAAAAGAAAATGAGATTGATGTAGTATTCCTAATGGAGAATCATCCGGCAATTACCGTATCACCGGTTCGATTTTTTACAAAGGCAAAATATGTATTTTGCGACCATGGTGCCCTAATGAATGAGTGGGAGAAGAAAGATATTACAGCATTTCGCTTTTGGGATGGTTTGATTTCTCATAAGATTGTGACATTGACAGAACAGACACGTCAGGACTATATCAAAAGGTTCAAGACAAATCCGAAAAAAATTCAGAGCATCTATAATTGGATACCGGAAGAAGTATTAAAGGCAAGAAGACCGTATGATAGCACATCAAAAAAGATTATTACAGTTGGAAGATTCAGCGAGGAAAAAGGACATGATATGCTGGTAGAAGCAGCGAAGCTTGTGTTGCCGAAATATCCGGACTGGCAGTGGGATCTTTATGGAACAGGAGATACACTTGATGAGATTCGGAAGAAGATAGAAGAATATGGATTGGAGAAGCAATTGATTCTAAAGGGCAATGTAAAGGATGTATATCAGGTATATGGAGACTATGCATTTCTTGTGCTGCCGTCTTATCGGGAGGGGCTTCCACTTGTACTCTTAGAGGCAAAAGCGTTGGGACTTCCGATGATAAGTTTTGATATTACAACCGGACCAAATGAGATTATCAAAGACGGAAAAGATGGATATTTGATACCACCATATGATATTCCAAAGATGGCGGAGAGAATAGAAAAATTCATAACGGATGAAGAGCAACGGGTGTCATTTTCAAAAAATACAGAAGATGGTATAGAGAAATTTGAAAAGAAACAGATTTATGATCAGTGGGTACAACTAATCGAAGAATTGACTGGGGAGAATTAAAAATGAGAATATTACAAATTGGATTATCCCATAATCCAGGTGGAGTAGAGAGTTTCGTAATGAATTATTATAGAGAACTTGTGAAATATGGTGTGCAGTTTGATTTTATCAGCATGTATGATAGTCTTGCGTATGAGGATGAGATAAAGTCTTTGGGAGGAACAGTTTTCTATATTTCCAATGTGAAAAGGCATCCGATTCGTTTTCGAAGAGAACTTTTAAAGATATTGAAAGAGGGGAAATATGCTGCAATTCATGTGAATATGCTGTCTGCGGCAAACATTGTACCACTGGAAATTGGGAAAAAAGCAGGGGTGCCAAAAGTGATCGCACATTCCCACAATTCTTCTACACCAGGGCTGCTGAGAAATATACTGCACCGTTTGAACAAGCCGCGGATTTTACATTATGCCACTGATTTTTTTGCATGCAGTAAAGTTGCGGGAAAATGGTTGTTTGATGAGAAAACTATGCGAAGTGACCGATTTCATATCATCCACAATGCACTGCATGTAGAAAAATTTTTTTACCATGAAACGATCAGACAAAAGATCAGAGAAGAACTTGGTGTGGAGAATCGGTTTGTAGTTGGACATGTGGGTAGGTTTGAAGAACAGAAAAATCATGAATTTCTGGTTGATATATTTAATGAGATTGCGAAAGAGCGTGAAGATGCAGTTTTGCTGCTTATAGGGGATGGAGAGTTAAAAGAACAAATTACTGCGAAAGTACAGGAATATGCAATAGAAAATCAGGTACAGTTTTTGGGAGTCAGAAAGGACATTCCGCAGTTATGGAATGCGATGGATGTATTTGTGTTTCCGTCGCTGTTTGAAGGTCTGCCGTTAGTTGCATTGGAAGCGCAGGCATCCGGAGTTTACAGTGTGATGGCGGATACGATCAGCAAAGAAGTAAAAATTACAGATGCAGTAACGTTTTTGCCATTGGATCATAATGCAAAAGAATGGAAGGAGTATATTTTGGAACTGGGAAGTGTTGGGAGAACGGAAGTTCAAAATGCTATTATAAAGGAACAGTTTCAATGTGCTGGATATGATATTATGACAGCTGGAAAACAGTTATTGGAATATTATAAGAAATAAAAGTGATGGAGGAAAATTATGCCAAAAATCAGTGTGATAGTGCCGGTATATAAAGTAGAAAAATATATTCATAAGTGTGTGGATTCTATTTTAAATCAGACGTTTTCGGATATTGAAGTTATTTTGGTAGATGACGGAACTCCGGACAGATGCGGGGAAATCTGTGATGCATACGGAGAACAGGATTCGAGGGTAAAAGTGATACATAAGGAAAATGGTGGATTGAGTGATGCAAGGAATGCAGGAATGCCACATGCGTCAGGGGAATATATCATTTTTATAGACAGTGATGATTATATTGAGTCAGATATGCTAGAATATATGTATACCCGGCTGACAGAGGCAGGAGCTGATATGGCGACGTGTGGACTCTACGAGGTTTACAGTGACCGTATTGAACAACAGAAAGAGGAAAAAGATTTTGTGTGTAGTGGGGAAGAGGCATTTCGATGTATTCTGCAGGGGCACACAATTCGCGGAGAAATTTGGAATAAACTGATTCGCAGAAGCTGCATTGAAGATCTGCGCTTTCCAAAAGGAAAGCTATATGAAGATATTTACTTTACTGTGGATATGATGCAGAGAATCAAGAAAGTTGCGGTGGGTACGAAACCGAAATATTATTATCTACACAGAGAGGACAGTATCACAGGAAAGCCATATCGACCACAATTATATGATATTATAGACGGATATACGAAAAATTACAAAGTAGTGCAGAAAGCATTTCCGTCATTGACGGAAGAAGCAGAGTGCCTTTGGTTATGGTCGCGCTTTATTGTACTTGATAAGATGCTTTTGGAAGAAAACTATCGAACCATTGAGGGCAGAAAAGAGTTGGTTTTATTCATACGAAGGCATATGATTCGAATCCTAAAAAATAAGTATTTTAATCGTAATCGAAAAATATCGGCAATGATATTATTTTTAAATCTGGAATTGTATCGCAAATTAGTCTTTATCAGTGAGGAAAAGAAAAAGTAAATGATGAAAAAATATGCATATTTGATCAAAGCGCATCATCAGTTTGCATTATTAAGAAAATTGCTGATGTTGCTTGATGATGAGAGAAATGACATTTATATTCATATAGGAATGGATGTAAGGTTTGAACGAGAAGAACTTAAGGGTGTGGTGAAAAAATCTGCTTTGCATTTTGTGGAGAACGTCCGTGAACAGTGGGGAGGATATAGTCAGATTCAAAGTGAGCTGATTTTATTTCAGGCAGCGTGGGAACATGGCTATGAATATTATCATTTGATAAGTGGTGTGGATTTACCGATTAAGACGCAGGATGAGATACATGAATTTTTCCGTGAGCACTACGGAAAAGAATTTATCTATTTTTGTCCCAAAACGTTTTGGGAGGAATCCAGATATAAATATGAACAATATTACTGGCTGCAGGAGAAAATTGGACGAGAAGGACATGGATTTCTTCGGTTTGTAGAAAAAGTATCACTGTTTTTGCAGAGGAGAATTGGCATAAAGCGTCATATGGAGAGCATGGAGTACTGTCTTGGGGCAAATTGGGTGAGCATTACACATGAATTAGTGGGATTTATTTTAGAAAATAAGGAACTTATCTATAAGATGTTTCATGCGACACTTTGCGCAGATGAGTTTTTTATACAGACACTTGTCTGGAATTCAGGTAAATACAGAAAAAAAGTCTTTTCGCTGGAAGATGACTATTTTGCCAGCCTGCGTCTGATTGATTGGAAACGAGGGAATCCATATGTATGGAGAGAGAATGATTATGAGGAACTGATGCAAGCACCACATTTGTTTGCGCGTAAATTTGATGAGACAGTGGATGCTGCTGTTATAGAGAAAGTTTTTAATACGATTATGGATAGACAAAGGAAAGGTAAATCATATGAGAAGTGAACAGGCATTTAAGAATATGGTCGCAAATCTATTTTTGCAGGTCATCGTATTTGCATCCGGAATTATATTGCCAAGATTTTTTCTGGAAGCGTATGGCTCAAATATAAACGGAATGATTACTTCGATCAATCAGTTTTTAGCATATTTGGGACTTGCGGAGGCTGGGGTTGGAACGGCGTCTGTAGTTGCCTTGTATGCACCGCTTGCAAATAACAATACAAAAGAAGTAAATGGAGTCTTGTCTGCTGCAAGACGTTTCTATAACCGTTCGGGGATGCTGTTTCTCGGACTGGTAGGAGTGCTTACAGTAGTGTATCCATTTATGATTTCCGGACAGCTTGATAACACACTTGTAAGAAGTATGATCTTAGTGCTGGCGAGCAGTACACTTGTGGATTATTTCTTTTTGGGAAAATACAGAGTATTGCTGACAGCAAACCAAGAGGGCTATGTAGTGGCTCTGATTCAGTCAGCAGGAACGCTTGTGAATATGGTTTTATCCATTGCACTGATTTATCAGGGGGCAAATGTATTATGGGTAAAGGCAGTTGCCACAGGGGTGTATATGCTGCGACTTTTCTTGGTAAAGCGCTATGCAAAGAAACGCTATCCGGAACTTGATTTTCATGTAGAACCGTCTACTTCTGCTTTGACTCAGAGAGGGGCTGCACTTCTCCACCAAGTTGTTGGAATTATCGTAAACAATACAGATGTTGTTTTGCTGACGATTCTTCTTGGCAAAGGTTCCTTGTTAGAAGTGAGTGTATATGGTGTGTACAATTTAATTGTATATGCAGTTAACATGCTTTTGACATCTTTCTCCAACGGATTGACGGCAGGTTTTGGAGAGGTGATCTCAAAAGGGGAAAGTGAGACACTGAGAAAAAGTTATTCAACCTATGAATACATGTATATCATTATTTTGTTTATAGTAACGGTCTGCATGGGAGTGTTGATTTTACCTTTTGTGTCTGTCTATACAATGAATATGACCGACACGAATTATATGAGACCGGTTATCGCAGGACTGTTTACGGTGATTGTACTTTTGCAGAATATAAGAATCCCGGGACTTACGATCATCTGTGCAGCGGGACATTATAAAGAGACACAGTATCAGGCAATTTTGGAAGCAGTAATCAATATTATTGTATCTGTTTTATGTATTCATAAATTTGGAATGGCGGGAGTTCTGTTTGGAACAGCGTGCTCGTATGCATACCGCTCTGTTGAAGTTATGATTTATAACCATAAGAAACTGGTCAAAGGTTCTGGTGGGAAATCATTAGCAAGAGTGTTGAGAAATCTTGTGATGAGTATTCTTTTGATTTTTGCAGGAATCAAATTTGTACCACAGCAGATGGATTCTTTTATTATTTGGTTTGTATATGCACTGGCTGCCGGAGTTGTGAGTGCTGTGGCAATAGTAGTAGTGAATATGGGATTTGAACCGAGGGAATTCAAGGCACTGATAAAACGGGTGACTGGAATTATACGTAAATAAGTTGAGAAGGGGAAAAATTATGAGTGAGATAGCAGTATTAATACCATGTTACAATGAAAGTATCACAATTAAAAAAGTAATTGAAGACTATAAGAAGGCATTGCCAGAGGCCACAATTTATGTGTATGACAATAATTCAACAGATGGCACGGATGAAATTGCAAGAGCAGCAGGTGCGGTAGTCAGATATGAATATCGTCAGGGAAAGGGAAATGTCATCAGGAGTATGTTCCGTGAGATTGATGCGGACTGCTATCTGATGATTGACGGAGATGATACATATCCGGCAGAGCACGCGAGAGAGATGGTGGACAAAGTATTGAACAAAGGTGTGGATATGGTAATCGGCGACCGTCTCTCATCTACCTATTTTACAGAAAATAAGAGACCATTTCATAATATGGGAAACCGGACAGTGCGTTTTTTTATCAACAAGCTATTCGGAAATGAGGTCAAAGATATCATGACGGGATACAGGGCATTCAGCAGGATGTTTGTAAAGTCGTTCCCGGTATTGTCAAAAGGGTTCGAGATAGAAACGGAGATGACTATTCATGCAGTGGACAAGAACTTCTTGCTTGAGGAAATTCCAGTTGTTTATAGAGACAGACCGGAGGGAAGTGATTCGAAACTGAATACGTTTTCTGATGGAATGAAAGTGTTAAAGACAATTGCGACGTTGTTTCGAGAATATCGCCCGTTTGCGTTTTTCTCTCTGATAGCGGCAGTGCTATGGACAATCACCTTGATTTTGTTTGTCCCGGTATTTGTGGATTATCTTCAAACAGGACTGGTTCCGAGATTTCCAACTTTAATTGTGTCCGGTGTGATAGCAGTTTTGGGAATGTTGCTTTGGGTCTGCGGTATTATTTTAGATGTAATTGTAAAGAAACACAGACAATTATATGAGCTGATGCTGAATCAGATGAAATAAAAAACAGGAAGTGAAGAGATGGAAAAATTAATAAAGCAGATTATGAAGTTTGGTGTTGTAGGGGGAAGCGCGTTTGTCATTGATTATGGTATCATGATCTTTTTGACAGAAGTATTTCACATCAATTATTTGATTTCCAGTGGGATTTCTTTTGCGGTGTCTGTTATTTTTAATTATGTCATGAGCGTGAAATGGGTATTTGAGGTAGAAGAAAACAGAGATAAAAAGCAAGAGTTTGCGCTGTTTGTTGTACTTAGTATCATAGGTTTGGGGATCAATCAGCTGATTATGTGGCTTGCGGTGGAAAAATTCAGAGTTTTTTATATGATATCTAAAATTGGTGCTACAATCGTTGTAATGGTCTATAATTTTGTTACGAGAAAACTGTTTTTGGAGAAAAAGGATAGTTGAGGGTAAGATGAAGTTTGAAGTAAAGTGGAAAAGGGAAAAAAAGGAACGCAATTTTTTAATAGTGTTATCAATTGTATTTGCGGTGTTTTGGGTTTTAGGAAATTATGAGGTGCTTGGGTTTTCAGGATTATCTTTGATTTGTGTTTGTACAGCACGTGTCATTCTTTATAGTATCATTTTATATATTTTACTGGGAATTATTTGGGATAAGATTTTAGCTTTTGAAATGATGGATAGTAAAGAAGAGCGAAAAAAGTCGAAAAAGTTATATTGGGGAATCGTTGGAATCTGTCTGATATGCTGGCTGCCATATTTTTTGACATTATATCCGGGGGTAGTGACGTGGGATTCAGAATGGCAGGTAGAGCAGGCAATCGGACTTAGCAGTTACAGCAATCATCAGCCATGGATTCAGACGTTGATGATTAAATTTTGCTGCTTTTTGGGAAAACTAATCAGTGACAGCATAAATACAGGTGTTGCCATTTATGTGATGTTTCAAATGTGTGTCTTAGCACTGATTTATGCCTATGTCATTTATTATCTGTATCAGAAAGGGACAAGAAGAATATATCTGATTGGCTGTCTGATTTTCTATGCAGTTTTTCCAATCAATGCGTTTTATGCTGTGACAATGTGGAAAGACGTGCTTATGGGAGCAATAGTCCTTTTGTTTTCTGTGATTTTGTGGAAAATGGAGTGCAATGAACAGACAAAAGTGGACTGGATTTTATTCTTCATAACAGGCATTCTTATAAGTCTTTTAAGAGGCAACGGATTTTATGCATATGTGCTGTGTATTCCGTTTATTATATTTTTCATGAAGAAAAAAAGAGTTCAGACGGGACTCATCTGTATTGCGACTGTGTTTCTTGTAATGTTTGTGAAGGGGCCTGTTATGGAGCACTATAAAGTGGTACAACCGGATACGATTGAAGCGCTATCCATTCCTGCACAGCACATTGCACGTGTTATTACAGATGGAGGAGAACTGACCCAGGAACAGGAAGAATTATTGAGTAAAGTTGTAGATTTGGAACGGGTGCCAAAAGAGTATGACAGTACAATCTCAGATCCGATTAAAACGTTGGTGCGAGAAAAAGGAAATCAGGATTATATTAAGGAACATGCAAAAGAGTATTTGAAATTATGGCTGGAGCTTGGAATGAAATATCCAGGAACATATCTGAAAGCACAGATCGATCAGACGAGAGGATTTTGGTGTCCCGGAGTGGAATACTGGGCTGTGTCGACAGAGATTAAAGATAATATATTTGGAATGGTAAGAGATTCAAAATTACCATCAGTATTTCAGGCTGGATTGGAAAAAGTGGAAGGTTTCTTTTATGCGATGCCGGTAATAGCATGGTTTTGGGGAATTGGGATTTATACATGGATCGCAATTGCGATGTTTTGGATCAGCATTTTCAAAAAACAGAAAATTTTAGTGTTTTTCCCTGTGCTTGCAATCGTGGCTTCACTTATGATTGCGACACCGGTGTTTGCGGAGTTCCGATATGCATATGCAGTTGTAGTTACAGTTCCGTTTTTTATTGCGATAGGATGCAGTAAAAAGCACCTCATACTTGCTGATAAAAAGATTTTAGTGTATGATAATATCAACTGATTTTGAGCAAAAGAAAAGGGGAAACTCATATGGAAGGAAAGAAGGGGAGATTAACTAACTGGTTCACACGCCTGAGCAGGGGAAAGAAGATTGCTTTGTGCATCAGCGGCGTTATTATTTGCCTTGCAGCATCAGCGGGATTCTATGTGACTGCAAAACTTGGAAAGGTAAAGCGAGAAGTGATTCCGAAGGAAAAGATTGTAGTCAATGATCTGGAAGAAGATGTGGGCGTGGGATATACGAATTTTGCTGTTTTTGGAGTGGATTCGAGAGAAGGAGAGATGGAAAAGGGAACGAGAACAGATTGTCTGATTGTTGCCAGCTTGAACAATGAGACAAAAGAAGTCAGGCTTGTGTCTGTGTATCGTGACAGTTTTTTAGATCTTTCAGACGGAACACTTCAGAAATGCAATGCGGCGTACAGTTATGGTGGTGCCGAGCAGGCAATCAATATGCTGAATATGAATCTTGATTTGGATATACAGGATTTTGTGACCGTCGATTTTACTGCTGTTTCAGATGTTGTAGATTTGCTTGGCGGCATTGAGATTGAGATTCAGGAAGAGGAAGTTCAGTATATCAACGAGTTTATTGATGAGACAGGTGCAGTTGCAGGCAAGGCTGCGAACCATATCACGACGGCCGGATTACAGACATTGGATGGAGTTCAGGCTACAACTTATGCGCGTATCCGATCTACGGCGGGAAGTGATTTCACAAGAACAGAGCGACAAAGAAGAGTAATTGAGAAAATTGCTGAAAAAGCCGTAAAAAGTGATTTGGTGACAATCAATAAAATTATCGATCAGGTATTTCCGAAAATAAAGACAAGCCTGAGTATTACGGAAATCTTAAATTACGCAAAGTCGTTTGCGAAATATAAGATCGCGGAGACAACAGGATTTCCGATGGAAAAGACAACGGATACCATTCCAGGAAAAGGAAGTATTGTGATTC
The DNA here is from genome assembly GCF_900104635.1 of Coprococcus phoceensis. NCBI lineage: Bacteria > Bacillati > Bacillota > Clostridia > Lachnospirales > Lachnospiraceae > Coprococcus > Coprococcus phoceensis. The sequence goes on along the minus strand of NZ_FNWC01000007.1, from coordinate 1,952,349 downwards.
CCACAGATCTACTTACAAATGTGAAAATGCTTCATGAATTCCTATATGGAACGGTTGATTATCAGCCTTCGGCAAAAGTACAGAGTATTGACAGTGCGATCAAGGCAGAGCTTGGGACAAGCCAGTCAGACAGCAGCGCAGAGCAATCAGGGGAAGCGTCTGGTGAGACACAGGAGAATCAGAATTATAATAATAGTTATAATAATAACAGCAATGGCAATGATAGCAGTGAGGAAAGTACAGGCGAGCAGGTCGCGCCGGAAGAACCGGTAACTCCGCAGGAGCCGCAGCAGCCAGTAGAACCGGAAAGTCCGCCGACGGAGCCGACGGACCCGCCTACAGAGCCGACGGACCCGCCGACGGAACCAACAGATCCGCCTGCAGAGCCGACGGATCCACCGACGGAGCCAACAGATCCGCCAACGGATATTGAGAGTATAAGCATTCCCAAAGAGAAACATAGATAGGCTGGGGATGCTTATTTCAATAGGGGATGATAAATATTAAGAAGGGAATTGGTTTGATGAAAAAGAAGAGAAAAAAATCGAGGAGAAAAAAGAGAGTTCTTTTTTTGCTGGCAGAGATTGTGATTCTTGCAGTATTACTGGCAGTGGGCTATGTGATTTTAAAGTATGATAAGTTTCAGGTCACATCATTTGATGAGGGAGACATCAAAGTGAATGAGGGAGCAAATCAGGAAGGATATACAACGGTTGCGCTGTTTGGAGGAGATTCCAGAGAAGGACAGCTGGAAGAGGGAACACATGCGGACTGCATCATTGTAGCAACAATTGATAATCAGACGAAGGAAGTAAAGATGGTGTCTGTCTATCGTGATACGTTGACGGAGCAGATGAATGGAGAAATCAAAAAGGCCAACAATGCATATTTTACAGGCGGTCCGCAGGATGCTATCAATATGCTGAATAAAAATCTGGATTTGGATATTCAAAATTATGTAACAGTTGACTTTAAAGCGTTGGCGGATACGGTTGATCTGCTTGGCGGAATCGAGGTTGACATTAAGGAAGAGGAAGTCCAGTACATGAATGAGTTTTTGGAAGAGACAGCGCAGGTGGCTGGTAAAGAAGCGAAGTTCATTGAGCATTCCGGTAATCAGCTCCTTGACGGAAGTCAGGCGGTTACCTATGCAAGAATTCGCTCCACGGCAGGTGGAGACTATACGAGAACGGAGCGGCAGAGGCTGGTTTTGGAAAAAATCTTTGACAAAGTGCTGCATACAAAGCTTGGAACAATCAATAAGATTATTGATGAAGTCTTTCCACAGGTGTCGACAAGCTTTTCGCTGAAAAATTTGATTGGATTGGCAGCGGATGCGACTCAGTATCAGCTTGGCGAGGCGAAGGGATTTCCATTTGAGCTGACAGATGGCAATGTGGATGGTGTCGGAAGTTCGGTTATACCGCTTGGACTTGCAGAGAATGTTCAGGAACTGCATGAGTTTTTGTACCCGAAGGACGAGTATACAGTGTCTGAAAAAGTGAAAGAGATTGCGAGTGAAATCGAGACACTCACAGGATATACAAGGGCTGATTATACGGAGAGCGCACAAGATACGGAAAATCAGGAATAATGTCAAATAACTAGACAATTTGATGAAAACAGTGTAATATGTATGAAGAATGTCAGAAACTGGCATGCAATAATTGTTACGAAACGAAAGAAAGAGGAAGAACGCATGAAAGTAATGAAAAAAATAGCCACATTTATATTGTCGGTATGTCTGATAGTACCATGCTTTGGAATGCTGACATATGCAGCAGATGGACAGATTGTATTCAGTGATCCATCCACAAAAGTAGGAGAGACGGTAGAAGTTACCGGAGTAGTCAGAGCGGGAGCGGCAATCGGTGATGCAGACTTGAATCTGACTTACAATACAGAATATTTAAAATTCAAAAGTGGTGATAATGTCACGGAATCCGGAAGTGGACAGTTAGTCTATTCCGGCAAAGGAACAGGAAGCGAGACTGAATTAAGATTTAACATGCAGTTTGATGTATTGAAAGAAGGAACTGCAAAGATTGAAGTCAGCAGTTATAAAGCATGGCTTTACTCAGATGAGACTTTGAACTGTACTGAAGGTTCATCTGCGGTTACAATTGCAGCAGGAGATGGCACAACACCGACAGATACAACAGAAGGCTCAACAACTGATGTGAAAGTAACTGTGAACGGAACAGAATATACACTTTCTGAATCATTTTCAGAGGCGGAGATTCCATTAGGGTTTGCAGAGGCAACTATGGAATATGAAGGAGCACAGCGCAAAGTAGTAAAGCAGCAGACAGCAGATGTATATTTAGCATATTTGGTAGATGCGGACAACAATGGAAAGTTTTTCTTGTATGACAATGACACATCGACATTTGTTCCGTTTGAACAGATTAATATTTCTGACACAGCGGCGATTATGCTTCTTTCAGAACGAGGAGATATCAAACTTCCAAAGGAATATCAGGAGACTGAGATTACATTGAACGATCAGACATTTCCTGCCTGGAGAAATGCAGAAGAGAGCGATTATTACATTCTGTATGCCATGAATAACCAGGGCGAAAAATCATTATATCAATATGATTCTGTAGATGGAACATATCAGAGATTTGATGCTCCGACGGTAGAGACAGAGGAAAAAGCAGACTCATTTTTAGGGAAATTTATTTCATCTATTGAGAACTATTTAAATTATGTGATATTAGGTGCAGCAGTACTGTTTGTCATTTTGATTGTGATTTTAATTGTATTAGCAGTGAAACTCCACAACAGAAATGCGGAATTAGATGAGCTGTATGATGAATATGGAATTGATTTAGAAGATGATGAAGATATTGAAATGATCGAGACGGATGAGGAGTCTGAGAATGAGACTGCAAATCAGGAAGCAACTGCAGAAGATGCCAATCCTGAAGAGACATATTTAGAGGAAAAACAGGTTGCAGAGGCAGATGTTCAGGAGAAAGATACTTTTGCAGATGAAGATGAGTTTGAAGATGACTTTGTAGGCGAAGACGATTTCGGAGATGATTTCGATGATGACGATTTTGATGATGATTTCGGGGACGACTTCGACGACGATGATTTTGATGATGATGACTTTGGTGACGATGACTTTTCAGACACCGACTTTGGCGCTGATCGTTTGAATGATGAGAGAACAGCATCGGCGAAAGAAAAGAAACAATCTTATGAAGATTTTGACCTTGATTTTATTGATTTAGACGATTAAGGAAGCGAAAAGAGGAACTTGGGATAACTAAGTATCCTCTTTTTTTCTTTACAAATCAGTTCAGGTTTGCTACAATAAACCACATAGTGCAAAAAAAATGGTGATTTGTACAAAAGTGGAGGTAAAAATTATGTGTGGAATCGTAGGATACATTGGAAATGAACAGGCAGCCCCTATTTTGTTAGATGGATTGGCAAAATTGGAATATCGTGGATATGATTCAGCGGGGATTGCCGTATATGATGGAACAAAGGTAGCAACATTAAAATCAAAGGGAAGACTGAAAGTGCTAAGTGAATTATCTCACGATGGTGCAACACTTCCGGGAACAGTCGGAATCGGTCATACAAGATGGGCAACACATGGATCACCATCGGATGTCAATGCACATCCGCATTTCAACAAAGAGGAATCTATTGTTGTTGTTCACAATGGAATTATCGAAAATTATCTGAAACTAAAAAAGAAACTGGAGAAAAAAGGGTACGAGTTTATCTCTGAGACGGACACAGAGGTTATTGCTCATTTACTTGATTATTATTACAAAGGCAATCCGTTGGAGGCAATCACAAAGATTATGCATCGTATGGAAGGCTCCTATGCTCTTGGAATAATCTTCAAAGATCATCCGGAAGAATTGTATGCAGTCCGCAAGGACAGCCCATTGATTGTAGGACATACAGAGAATGGAAATATCATTGCATCAGATGTTCCGGCAGTATTGAAGTATACAAGAGATGTATATTTCATTGAAAATGAGGAGATTGTCCGTATGACAGACTCTACAATGGAATTTTTCACAGTGGATGAAGAGCCGATCGAAAAAGAATCCACAAGAATTGACTGGGACATCAATGCCGCAGAAAAAGGTGGATTTGAACATTTCATGCTGAAGGAGATGTACGAACAGCCGAAAGCGATTCTGGATACATTTTCGCCGAGAATCAAAGGCGATGACATTGTGATTGAAGAATTAAAGATGAGCGATGACGAGATCCGTGCGATTAAAAAGATTATGATTGTTGCATGTGGTTCTGCGAATCATACAGGAATGACAAGCAAATATATTTTTGAAGGACTGGCAAGAATTCCTGTGGAAGTGGACTTGGCGTCTGAATTCCGTTATCGCAACCCGATTTTAGAAGAAGGGACACTTGTCATCGTAGTTAGTCAGTCCGGAGAGACAGCAGATTCTCTGGCAGCGCTGAGAGAGGCGCAGGCAAGGGGAGCAAAAGTGCTTGGAATTGTCAATGTTGTCGGAAGTTCAATTGCAAGAGAGGCGGACAATGTGATGTATACATGGGCAGGTCCGGAGATTGCGGTAGCTACGACGAAGGCATATTCTTCTCAGTTGATTGCATTGTATTTGCTCGCAATGAAATTTGCGCATGCAAGAGGTACTTTGGATGACGCAGGCTTGAAAGAGATGCTGGAAGACCTGCAGAAGCTTCCGGAACAGGTAGAATTGCTGTTGAATAATAAAAATAAAATTCAGAAGTTTGCAAACCGCTATCTGGCTGCAAAAGATGTATTCTTTATCGGAAGAGGAATTGACTATGCTATTTCCATGGAAGGTTCTCTGAAATTAAAAGAGATATCTTATATTCATTCAGAGGCATATGCAGCGGGAGAGCTGAAGCATGGAACTATTTCTCTGATTGAAGAAGGGACATTGGTTGCAGCGGTGCTTACTCAGGAAGATTTGTATAAAAAGATGATCAGCAATATGGAAGAAGTGCGTACACGTGGGGCGTTCGTTATGGCAGTGACAAACGAAGGAAATACCGATGTGGAGAGAGTAGCAGATTATGTCATCTATATTCCGGAGACAAACAGATATTTTGCAAATTCATTGGCAATCATTCCACTTCAACTGTTTGGATACTATGTATCTGTCGGAAGAGGATGCGATGTGGATAAGCCGAGAAACTTAGCAAAATCAGTAACTGTAGAATAGTTTTTCAAAGTTTTTTTGCAAATAAAACACAGTTTTATCACAAATTATTGTTAGACTACTATCATCAAAGGAAATGAAAGGAGTCTTGACAATGGATAATGAATATAATTACGGAAATAATGAAGAAAAAAGAGAGGAACCGGCAAGAATAGAACCGCCGGTACCGGAAGATGGGATAATAGAGGAAGCTGCACAGACGGAACAAAGAACAGAGCAGGAGAATACATCATACTATGAAAAACCGCCGGTATATGAATCTTCCACACAAGAGTCCCAGACACGTGATTCTCAGTCGTATGATTCTCAGTCATACGATTCTCAGACATATGGTGCGCCGACATATGAACAGCCAGATGAGGAGTCAAAGAAGCAGCCGAGTCGCCATATGAGAAAGGAAAAAGAGAGAAAGCCGATTCATATTGGTGTGAAGTGGGCAACATGCATCTGCATGGCACTTGTATTTGGTTTGTTGGCAAGCGCAGCATTTCAGGCAAGTAATCTTGTGATCAATAAAGTGGTTGGAAATAAAACTACGGTCGCATCATCCGGACAGAAGGTGAATTCCACAAAAGTATCGACGAATACGAGTTCAGATGTAGATTCCGATCTTGCGGATATGGTGGAAAATGTAATGCCGTCAGTTGTATCAATTACAAATTTAAGTGTACAGCAGGTACAGGATTTCTTTGGCGGTGTTCGTGAATATGAAAGCCAGAGCAGCGGATCTGGAATTATTATCGGACAGAATGATTCAGAGTTATTGATTGTGACAAATAACCACGTAGTAGAAGGAAGCAGTACACTGACAGTTACTTTTGTAGATGAAGAGAGCGTTGAAGCACAGGTAAAAGGAACAAATTCCAACATTGACCTTGCAGTTGTAGCCGTTCAGTTAGATCAGATTAAAGACTCTACTATGAAAGAGATTAAGACAGCGACACTTGGAGATTCTGATGCAATTCGTGTAGGTGAGCCGGCAATTGCAATTGGAAATGCTCTTGGATATGGTCAGTCTGTAACAAACGGAATTATCAGTGCAAAAGACAGAACTGTAGATGGTTTTGAGACAACTTTAATTCAGACCAATGCAGCAATCAATCCTGGTAATAGCGGTGGAGCACTTTTGAATGCCAAAGGTGAAGTAATTGGTATCAATACAGTAAAAGTAAATGCAGATGCAGTAGAAGGTATGGGATATGCGATTCCGATTTCAGATGTGACAGATGTTATCAATGATTTGATGAATCGTCAGACAAGAACCAAAGTAGATGAGTCAGAGCGAGGAGCGCTTGGTATCAGCGGTACAGATGTGGACTCACAGAGTGCTCAGGTGTACAATATGCCGGAAGGTGTGTTTATTTCCGACGTAACAAAAGACGGCGGAGCTGAAAAAGCTGGTCTCACAAAAGGAAGTATTATCACAGAGTTTGACGGAACAAAGATTGATAGTATGGATACTTTGAAATCTCAGCTGGAATACTACAAAGCAGGCGAGACTGTAGATGTAACTGTTCAGGTACCGGAAAAGAATGGTGAATATAAAGAACAGACTGTACAGGTAACACTTGGTGAGGCAGCTAAGTAAGATAATCGGACTAAAAGATACATGGAATAAATGCAAAATTTATTTCCATGTATTTTTTTGACTGTTCAGACCCGGTTGAAAAATCAAAAAACATATGCTATTCTAAAATTAGTTCGAAAAATGGTGAGGAGGTATCTGAAAATGTACGAATTTGATGAATTAAAAACAGCAGACGCTGAAATAGCAGAAGCGATAACGAAAGAGATGGAAAGACAGAATTCTCATATTGAGCTGATTGCATCAGAAAACTGGGTGAGTCATGCGGTGATGGCAGCGATGGGAAGCCCTTTGACGAATAAATATGCAGAAGGGTATCCGGCTAAGCGTTATTATGGTGGTTGTGAGTGTGTAGATGTTGTTGAGAATCTTGCAATAGAACGTGCAAAAAAATTATTTGGATGTGATTATGCGAATGTACAGCCTCATTCAGGAGCGCAGGCAAACATGGCGGTATTTTTTGCAATGCTGATGCCGGGAGATAAAGTACTTGGCATGAATTTGGATCATGGCGGTCATCTGACACATGGATCACCGGTTAACATGTCCGGAAAATATTTTGATGTTGTGTTTTACGGGGTGAATGATGAAGGATTCATTGACTATGAAGATGTGAGACAGATTGCATTGAGAGAACAGCCGAAATTAATTGTGGCAGGTGCAAGCGCATATGCAAGAACTATCGACTTTAAAAAATTCCGGGAGATTGCAGATGAAGTAGGAGCGTATCTTATGGTGGATATGGCACACATTGCAGGACTTGTGGCTGCCGGACTGCACCCATCGCCAATTCCGTATGCAGATGTGGTTACGACCACTACTCATAAGACGCTCAGAGGCCCTCGTGGAGGAATGATTTTATGTAATCAGGAGGCAGCAGATAAATTTAACTTTAACAAAGCCGTGTTCCCGGGAATTCAGGGAGGACCGCTCATGCATGTGATCGCTGGAAAAGCGGTATCCTTTAAAGAAGCATTGCAGCCGGAATTTAAGGTGTATCAGGGGCAAATCGTAAAAAATGCAAAGGCGCTCTGTGACGGATTAATGAGACGTGGAGTGAAAATTGTCTCAGGTGGAACGGATAATCATCTGATGCTTGTTGATTTAAGCGGAACAGATTTAAGCGGAAAAGAATTGGAAAAACGTTTGGACCGTGCACATATTACATGTAATAAAAATACGATTCCAAACGATCCAAGATCACCGTTTGTGACGAGCGGTGTTCGACTTGGAACTCCTGCAGTTACGACAAGAGGTATGGTCGAAACAGATATGGACAAGATTGCAGAGGCAATCGCACTTGTGATGGAAAGTGAAGAAAATATTGAAAAAGTAAAAGTAATGGTGGCAGAATTAACAGAAAAATATTCGTTGTCTTAGATGAGAGAAAAGCCTTGGAGATCCAGGGCTTTTTGTTGTATGCATGGAAATTGAGTCCTATTTACATAACAAATGTTCTGTAAGAATCACATTTGCTTCAAAATATCCCTTGACAGATTGTGATAGATAGAATAATATATACATATACCCCCTATATGTATATTGAGAGGAGTGAATGTTATGGTTACAGAAAAATATAATATATCAGGAATGACATGTGCGGCATGCAGCAGTGCGGTGGAGCGTGTCACAAGAAAGCTTGAGGGTGTCTCGGAGAGCAATGTGAATCTGACAACGGGAATTTTGACGATCACGTATGATGAGACAAAGATTACACAAAATGATGTAGTGACAAAGGTGGAACGTGCAGGTTTTGGGGCAGAACTGCATGTGGAGAAGAACAAAGAAGAAAAAGTGAAAGAGGAGGAAGCTTTAGAGCAGGACATCAAAAAGACAAAGCATAGATTGGTCACGAATGTACTGCTGGCAATTCCGTTGCTTTACATTTCCATGGGGCATATGGTTCCCTTCCCGATGCCTTTGCCGAACATTTTGGACATGCACCATAATCCGCTGAATTTTGCTTTGGCACAGCTGATTTTGACAACGATTATCTTATATAATGGAAAAAAATTCTATCTGGTAGGATTTAAAAGTTTGTTCCGCGGACATCCGAATATGGATTCCCTTGTTGCAATCGGAACAGGAAGTGCCTTTTTGTACAGCTTAGTTATGACGATTTCTATTCCGGGCAATGAAAATGCAGTACACAATCTGTACTATGAATCTGCGGCAATCGTTGTTACGCTTGTCATGGTAGGAAAGTATATGGAAGGACGAAGCAAAGGAAAGACGTCAGAGGCAATTCGCAAGCTGATGGAGCTAGCGCCGGATACGGCAGTTGTGATACGAGACGGAGAACAGAAAGAGGTACCAGTGGAATCTGTCGCGCTTGGCGAACTGATCTTGATTAAGCCGGGGAGTCGTATTCCGCTGGATGGAATTGTGGTGGAAGGAAGTACCAGTGTGGATGAATCGATGCTCACAGGTGAGAGTATCCCGGTAGAGAAAGAAAAAGAAGATGAAGTAATCGGAGGAAGCGTAAACTATCAAGGTGCGATCACTGTAAAAGTAACTCATATTGGCGCAGACACGACACTTGCAAAAATTGTGAAGATGATGGAAGACGCACAGGGAAAGAAGGCTCCGATTTCAAAATTGGCAGATACTGTGGCAGGCTATTTTGTTCCGACTGTTATGACGATTGCAGTTGTGGCAAGTATCATTTGGATGCTACTTGGACATGATATTACCTTTGTGCTGACAATTTTTGTATCTGTGCTCGTCATTGCATGCCCGTGTGCGCTTGGACTTGCAACTCCGACAGCGATCATGGTAGGAACCGGACTTGGGGCAAACCACGGTATTTTGATTAAGAGTGGGGAGGCACTGGAGATCAGCCATAAAGTTGACGCGGTTGTATTGGATAAGACGGGAACGATCACAGAGGGAAAACCGACTGTTATGCAAGTGATAAGCCACAGCGAAAGTGAGGAAAAATTGCTTCAGATTGCAGCGTCCTGTGAACAAGTGTCAGAGCATCCGCTTGGAGCCGCGATTGTAAATGGTGCAAAAGATCGTGGAATAGAATTAGAAAAAGTGGTTGAGTTCCAAAGTATTACTGGTCAGGGAATTGAAGCAATCATTGCCGGAAAGACTTATTATATAGGAAACAAAAAGCTTTGCGTGGAACAGAAGATCGATTTTTCCGAATATGAGGAGGAGGCGCTTCAGATTGCGGGAAAAGGACAGACACCGATGTTTGTAGCTTCAGGCGGTAAAGTAATCGGGATTGTGAGTGTCGCAGATACTGTCAAAGAGACGAGTAAAGCGGCAATTCAAAAAATCAAAGAACTGGGGATTGAGGTACACATGCTGACAGGAGATAACCGTCTGACAGCAGAATATATAGGAGAAACAGTGGGGGTAGATCATGTGATTGCAGAAGTGCTGCCAAATGATAAAGCATCTGTTGTAGAAGTACTGCAAAAAGAAGGAAAATGTGTTATGATGGTAGGAGATGGAATCAATGATGCACCGGCGCTTGTACAGGCAGATGTCGGAGTTGCAATCGGAAGCGGAAGTGATATCGCATTGGATTCCAGTGATATTGTATTGATGAAGTCAAATCTGCAGGATGTATATAAAGCAATTCGGTTGAGCAAGGCAACGATCCGCAATATTAAACAGAATCTGTTTTGGGCATTTTTCTATAATGCATGCGGTCTTCCGCTGGCAGCCGGAGCGTTATATGCAATCAACGGAACGCTGTTGAATCCGATCTTTGCAGGGTTGGCGATGTCTCTTAGCTCAGTCTGTGTAGTTGGAAATGCTTTGAGACTTAAGACGACAAAGTTGGACTAGGGAGAATGAACATGGAAGAAAACAAATGCTGTGAAAGAACAAAACATCGTTCAGAAAAAGAGAAGAAAGACTTGATAACTCGCCTGAATCGAATCGAAGGTCAGGTCAGAGGGATTAAGAACATGGTGGAGGAAGAACGCTATTGCGTTGAGATTTTAAATCAGGTATCAGCAGTTCAATCCGCACTGAACAGTTTCAATAAAAAGTTGTTGGCAAGTCATATTCATTCGTGTGTAGTAGAAGACATACGAGACGGAAAAGATGAAGCGGTAGATGAACTGTGTGAGGTAATACAAAAATTAATGAAATAGTGGAGGAATTAGTATGACAATCATTAAAGCAGAAGATATGCACTGTGAAAAATGTGTAGAACGAATCACGAAGGCGATGACAGATGCAGGACTTGATTTTCAGGTAAGCCTTGCAGACAAGACAGTTTCCATTGATGGATGCGACAGTTGTGTGAAAAAAGCGCTGGAGATTTTAGATGATTTGGGATTCGAGGGAATCGTTCAGAAATAGGGATGTACAAAGGACAAGTATCAGGAAGAAGCTGGTACTTGTCTTTTGCAAATATGGGGGATTGTATGAAAGAAAAATGGAAAATAGCAGTGGCATTTCTTGTACTGGGAGTATTTATTGTGGCAGGAAATTTGCGTGTGAGTGCAACAGAATCCGAAGACCTGTTCCTGAAGGATATTTTGGATGACAGTACGTATGTAAAAGCGATACTCGGAGGAGGGTATCTTGGCAAAACCATTTTGTATGATGTAGATGGAGAGAAGACAGTTGTATATCCAAATGACGGTGAACATAAGACGATTGTAAGAAATGGGCAAAAAGCGACTGTGTTTTATGGGAAATATCGAGGAAAAGATGAGCATAAGGACTATCGGGATTTGTTTCCGGAACTGGATATTTCATTTTTTTATGATCCGGTGAAAGAATTAGGGCTAAAGATGAGTGAAATACAGGAACAGAATTATCAGATTGAAGTAACTAAGCAGGAACAGATTGAAAACTTCCTTGTTCCGTTATCTTTTGTGGGTGTGATTGACAATGAGATGTTTACGATTTCACAAATCGATATTTTGTTCGATGAGGCATGCCGCCCGATTGAGATACGGTTTCACATCACATCGGATGTGGCGCAGCAGGATCGGATTACCTATTTAGAGCAGCAGCTGAATCAGAAGTTTGAATATACAACAAGAGAAGTTGTAGAGAATGCTTTTTCTGATGTGGAAGACGAAATTGCACAGATCAAACCGTTTGAGGAAGTTGAAGTAATTGACTATATTGATGAACTGTCAAATGTGGTCAAAGTGACAGATGAGCATTTTCTGCTTGTTCTACAGGCGCAGACGGAAGAGTTGACGGACCGTGCGGGGTGGGACAAAAGAGCTGTGTTTGCGTATCTGGAGGCGGTCGATAATAAGTTCGGACAGTTTGCCAAGGGATATGAAGGGGAACAGATTACACAAGAGGAGTATCTGGAGCAGTTGGACAGAGTGTACAAATCGGCACATTTGGTCGGCTCAGATGTCTATACCTATATGTTTGAGTCCAGTGAGCTTAAAGCAAAGAAGAAAGCGTTGCTTGTCATAGAGCAGATGGGTGGATATTTGGATGAGAACGGGATGTTACAATTGAAAGACGGAGATGAATTTTATCTGAGTATGGAACCACATTCTGTTTTTCTGGAGGATTATGCCCAATGTGTCCGAGATGCTTATCAGAAGAAAAATAAAACGTATAAGCGGTTGGATGATACGATGATTCACCAATTCCGTATGTATATAGATAAACATAATATAGAATATGTGCGCAATAACTTTGACGGGAAGACGGACTATGAGAAATTGAAAAATTATGCGGCGGAGTTTGAGTTCTCTTTGTATTATGGAGAACCCTCCAGACATCACAATAAAATTCAAAAAGACAGTGCATTTGACGGACAAAAGTACGATAAAATTCTGACGCCGAACAGGCTGTCAGAGTTTATCATCAATGTGGAGACGGGAGAATTTGTGACAGAGTGGGACGTGCTGAAAACGAAAGATACACAGACTGTGATGAGCAAAGATTCTTCCTATAAAAAAGAGAAAGAAAGTTCCCAAAAAAAGGTGGTGGATACGGAATCTTTCAATTATGCTCCGGCGGACTATGTGGAGGCACATCAGATGCTTGATGTACTGCCGGCATCGCCTGCCAAGGAGAAAAAGCTTTATTTGGAAAATGATTTGAAGAAACTGTTGAAAAAAACATGGAAAAGTCCAGAGAAGAAAATTTACCGGGAAAAATACAGGAAACCAAGTGATTATTTAAAATAGAGGAGAAAAAGGATGAGAAAAAGAAATAAAGTGCTATTTGGGATTGCAAGCTGTCTGTTTTTGACTGCATGTGCAAAAGAGGTAGATGGTGCGGAAAAAATCAATGATATTTTAAAACAGCAGCCATACGTAGATGTTCAGCTTGGGGAGGAATATCATCAAAGTGAGGTGAAATTTTCTACGGAGGAAGACAAGGCGGTCGTGCCAAAAGATGCTGAGTGGGGAAGAGCAGAGTACCGTGAAAAAAAAGAAGCCGGGATATATTATGGAGAAGGGGAAGGTGGAGAAATCTTTGAGACAGATTCGGAAATCACACCGGAGCTTTATATGGATGCTTATTTTGAGTCTATTCAGAATCTGAATCTGACGGCCGCCCAGGTACAAAAGGAAGAATATGTGATTCAGGTAACAGAAAATAAAAAACTGGAATTATTTGAAGAAGAATTACGGATGCTCACCGGAATCATCATGAAAGACCATTATGAATTGACGGGGGTAGAAATTACATTTGACAAACAATGCAGACCGGTACAAAAAAATTTCCAACTGCAGGATATTGATGAAGATGAATTAAAAAAAGGAACAATTGAAAGTGAGGACTATGTGCAAAAGTTTTCATATGAGACAGGACAGGGGAAGTTTGACAGGACAATCAAGAAAGTGAAGAAAGAAATCAACGAAGAATAGAAGAACCAATTTCAGCAGCATACATACAATATACTATAAGTATTCAAGAAAGGGAAAAATATGTATGCAAAATTATCGCGATAATATCATGCAATACCGGGCGAACAGACAAATGGCTCCGTGCTGCGAAAAAAATGATGCATTAGAGGGAATGCCTCTGGCGATGGCATATGTGCCATGGCAGATGTGGAGAAAGCTTTATGATGCAGAAAAAGGGTTCTCCTGTGGAACGATTTTCGAGGAATTGAATAAACCATTTCGAGGGATGGGAGGGTGTCAGAGATGATGGCAAAACCTTGTAGAAAAGATTTACTGCAATGGATCAATGTAGTAAGTTTTGCGGTAGATGATGTGAAATTGTTTTTGGATACCCATCCATGTGACCAGAATGCGCTTGCGTATTTTCAGGAATACAGCAGGATGCGAAATGAGGCGTTAAAAGAGTATGCGAAATACTACGGACCGCTTACGATTGACACGGCGGCGGAATCCTGCGCAGACAGATGGAACTGGATCAACGAGCCATGGCCATGGCAGGAAGGGGGATGTTAATCGATGTGGAATTATGAGAAACGATTGCAGTATCCGGTAAAAATTACGCAGACAAATCCAAAGATTGCTCAGGTAATTATTACGCAATTCGGAGGACCTGACGGCGAACTGGCTGCTTCTATGAGATATTTGTCGCAGCGTTATACGATGCCGTATAAAGAAGTGACCGGAATTTTAACGGACATCGGCACGGAAGAGCTGGCCCACATGGAGATGATTTGTGCCATTGTCCACCAGCTCACCAGAAATCTTTCAGTAGAAGAGGTTGAAAAATATGGCTTTGACAAATATTATGTAGACCACACCCTTGCGCTTTGGCCACAGGCGGCAAGCGGAGCACCGTGGACGGCGACATATTTTCAGTCAAAAGGAGATCCAATTACGGATCTACATGAGGATATGGCAGCAGAGCAGAAGGCGAGAACGACGTATGACAATATTTTACGTCTCGTAAAAGATCCGGAAGTGTGTGATCCGATTCGTTTCCTGCGAGAGCGTGAAATCGTGCATTACCAAAGATTTGGTGAAAGTCTTAGAATCGTGCAGGATGATTTGGACAGTAAGAATTTCTATGCGATCAATCCGGAATTTGATATGAGAGGGAACTGTAATTGTAAGTAGACAGAGTGTACAAGGAAAGTTTAACAGGAAAAAACAAGTTGTTTTTATGAAAAGATGTGGGTATAATGTTAAAGTAACGTCGGTGTGGCAGTTGCGGCACCGGCGCTGCGTGAACAAAAGACAGCAAGAATGAAACAGAAGGAAAATAGAAGGAGAACAATACATGTGCGGATTTACAGGATTTGTAGGAGCAATCGAGAATAAAGAACAGGTGCTTGAAAATATGATGAATACCATTGTACATCGTGGACCAGACAGTGCAGGGACGTTTTTAGATGACGATGCAGCGCTTGGATTTCGACGCTTGAGTATCATCGATATCTCTTCGACAGGTGACCAGCCGCTGTATAATGAAGATAGAACAAAAGTACTGGTATTTAATGGAGAAATTTATAATTATCAGGAATTGAGAGAAAAATTAATTGAGGCGGGACATGAGTTTAAGACACATACCGATTCAGAGACACTTCTTCATGGATATGAGGAGTGGGGAGAAGCGTTGGTTGACCGTCTTCGTGGAATGTATGGGTTTGTAATTTGGGACAGAGAAAAGAAAAAAATGTTTGGCGCGAGAGATATTTTCGGTATCAAACCATTTTACTATGCACAGATGAACGGAAGTTTTTTATTTGGTTCCGAGATCAAATCGTTTGTGGAACACCCGAAATTCGATAAAGTATTTAATGAGGAGGCACTGGGAAATTATTTATCATTCCAGTTTGTGCCTACAAATGAGACCTTTTTTAAAGGGGTATATTGTCTCCAGCCGGGACATTATTTTACTTACGAGGATGGAAAGCTTGAGGTTACAAGATACTTTGAACCGAATTTTACAGGAGATACGGACAAGTCATTTGATGAGGTTGTGGATGAAATCGAGAAAGTGATGAAAGAGTCTGTAGAGATGCATAAGATCAGTGATGTGGAGGTTGGATCTTATCTTTCAAGCGGTGTGGACTCCAGCTACATGGCTTATTTAGGACAGGTTGACCGCACGTTCACAGTCGGATTTGGGGAAGAGAAATACAGTGAGATTCATGATGCAAAAGAATTTGCAAAGAGTATTCATATGAAGAACGACAGCAAGATTATTGAACCGGATGAGTATTGGGATGCGCTTTCTGATATTATGTATTATATGGACGAGCCTGTGGCGGATCCGGCAGCGATTGCGCTTTACTTTTTGAGTAAGGAGGCCGCCAAAAAGGTAAAAGTAGTTCTGTCAGGAGAAGGTTCAGATGAGTTGTTCGGTGGATATAATATTTATTGTGAGCCTCTTGAGTACACCGGATTTAACAAAGTGCCGTTATTTATCCGCAGGATGTTAGGGGCATTTGCGGAAAACTGCATGCCAAGGTCGATGAAGGGACGCGGATTTTTGATGCGTCACGGAAAAACGCTAGAAGAGCGTTATATTGGAAATGCGAAGATATTTACAGAAAAAGAGGCGAAGAAAGCGATTAAAAAAGGATTTGAACCGGGTTGCATGAAAGTGACTGCTCCGATCTATGAGAGAGTAAAAGGAAAAGATCCGGTCACAAAGATGCAGTACCTGGACATTCATCTCTGGCTTGTGCATGATATCCTGATGAAAGGGGACAAGATGGGAATGGCAAACTCTTTGGAAGTGCGTGTCCCATTTTTGGATAAACAAGTGCTGGAATTGGCGCAGACGCTTCCGCTTCAGTATAAGGTGGACGCGCCAAAGACGAAGATTGCGCTTCGTGCGGCAGCGGAGAGAGTCATTCGCAGCAAGACTGCAGAAAAGAAAAAACTTGGTTTCCCGATTCCGATTCGTGTATGGCTCAAGGAAGAGAAATATTATAATAGGGTAAAAACGCAATTTTCATCAAAAGAAGCACAACAGTTCTTTAATGTATCGTATCTTCTGAAACTTTTGGAAGAACATAAAGCAGGAAAGCAGGATAACAGCCGTAAGATATGGACGGTATATATTTTCTTATTGTGGTATGACAGATATTTTGCAAATGGGAAACCGATACATCCATCTATGAATAACGGGCAGTAAGAATTCGATGGGGAGTGTAAATGTGACTACTCGTAAAAAACAAAGGGAAAAACGAAAAGAAAAAAAGCAGGTAGAAGAAGGTGTTGTTCAGTATTTCGATTACAGTCTGCTGGCAATTGTCATTTTTCTCATGTGCTTTGGGCTTGTCATGCTTTATAGTACAAGCTCTTATCGTGCGCAGATTAAATATGGGGACAGCATGTATTTTTTTAAACGTCAGGCGCTGATCAGTCTGGCGAGTGTGTTCGTGATGCTCGTAGTTGCGAAGATTAACTATCACTGGTATGCAAAGCGTTCAAAGATTTTGTATATTGTGGCGTTTGTCCTGATGGCGCTGGTGCTCACGCCTCTTGGAATTGAGGTGTACGGTGCAAGAAGGTGGATCAGACTGCCGCTTGGGCAGCAGATGCAGCCTTCAGAAGTGATGAAGATCGCAATTATCCTATTTATCCCATACCTGATTTGTCAGGCGGGAAGCAAGGTGAAACAACCAAAGGAGGCGCTTAAGATATTTGCGTGGGGAGTGGCAGCTGCGCTCGGAGTGTATAAGCTGACAGATAACATGAGTACGGGAATCATCGTGCTTGGAATTGTGAGCATTATGCTGATCATTGTCTATCCGAAATCAGCTCCTATTGTTGTACTTGGAATTGCTGCCTGTATTGTTGGATATGCGGGACTTCACCTTTTAGGCGAGTATCTGGAATCAAGTGGGGGTTTTCGTATGGAGAGGATTCTTGTGTGGCTGGATCCGGAGAAATATGCCTCAGATGGCGGACTTCAGGTTGTGCAGGGGCTTTATGCGATTGGTTCCGGCGGATTTTTTGGGAAAGGGCTGGGAAACAGTGCGCAGAAGATGATTATTCCGGAAGTACAAAATGATATGATTCTGGCTATTATCTGCGAGGAGCTAGGTGTATTTGGAGCGATTATCGTATTGGTATTGTTTGCAATACTGTTGTACCGGTTGTTGTTTATTGCACAGAATGCTCCGGATCTATATGGATCTTTGATCGTGATTGGAATTTTTGCACACATTGCATTACAGGTTATTTTTAATGTGTGTGTTGTGCTGAATCTGATTCCGACAACAGGAATTACACTCCCGTTCATCAGCTATGGGGGGACTTCGATTTTGTTTTTGATGATAGAGATGGGAATCGCTCTTGGTGTGTCAAGTCGTATTCGGTTTGAAGAATAAAGAAAGGTCTTTTCAAATATACATAAATATGATATAATAATATGTAGTATTAAAAACTATATCGTACGGTGCTTTGGAGGAAAAGATTGATGAGTTATAAAATTATTGTAGACAGCTGCGGCGAATTGACAAAAGAGATGAAAGAGAGCGGGATTTTTGAAAGTGTTGCCCTAGGTATAGAAGTGGGAGGACATCATATTGTAGATGATGAGACATTTGATCAGGCAGATTTTTTAAAAAGAGTGTCAGAAAGTCCGGAATGCCCAAAATCATCCTGCCCATCCCCGGAACGATATATGGAAAGTTATCAGTGTGATGCACAGCGTGTATATGCAGTGACATTGTCGGCAGAACTGAGCGGTTCCTATAACAGTGCGGTTTTAGGGAAGAATTTATACACAGAAGAACATGGCGAAAAGCAGATTTATGTATTTAATTCCCGTTCCGCTTCAATCGGGGAGACATTAATCGCACAGAAGATTGCAGAATGCGAAGAGCAGGGAATGGAATTTGAACAGGTTATCGCAGCTGTAGAAAAATTTATAGCGAGACAAAATACATATTTTGTGTTAGAATCATTAGAGACGCTTCGCAAGAATGGACGGCTAAGCGGTGTGAAAGCGCTTGTGGCATCAGCGTTGAATATTAAGCCAGTTATGGGCGGTTCAGAAGAGGGAACTATTTATCAGATTGGTCAGGCGAGAGGAATGAAGAAAGCGCTTGTAAAGCTTGTGGATACTCTTGTTGAAAAGGTTGAAGATCCGGAGAATAAGATACTTGCGATTGCCCATTGCAATTGCAAAGAACGTGCCAATGATGTGAGAAAGATGATTGAGGAAAAGATTCATGTGAGAGATGTTATCATACTTGACACAAAGGGAATCAGTTCCATGTATGCAAGCGACGGAGGAATTATTGTCTCAATATAAGAAAGCGGACGGAGGATGAAAGATGAGTCAGGAAAAAGTGTCACGTTACAAGGAAGAAAAAGCAAACCGAAAAGCGATGATGAAGAAAGAAAAGAGAAAGCATTTTTTTAGAAAATGTGTAGTAGGAATAGTAGCACTCGGCTTGGTTGGATGGATTGGATATTCTGCATATAGCATGTATGAAAGCAGCAGACCGCGCCAGACAGCAGAAGTAGATTACAGTGCGATTGACTCTTATATAGATAGTTTGAACGGAACAGAGACAGAATAGAGAATGAAAAAAGAACTGCGTGTCAGTTCTTTTTTATTATGGAAGAAAAGTTTGTGAAAAGTTTGTGAAAGGTTTACACAAACTTATAAAAAATGCTTGAAATGGCAGGAAAAGTAGTTTACAATGGTTTTAGGTGGTAGAAAGTGGTGAATAGTGGTGTGAAATGGTAGACAAGTGGCAGTACCATTTCGAAAGAAGGTGTTTTCATTGTTGACAGGAGAATTTAATCACAGTATCGATGCGAAGGGCAGATTAATTATCCCTTCTAAATTTCGTGATATCCTGGGTGAAGACTTTGTCATCACAAAAGGATTGGATGGTTGCCTGTTCCTGTACCCAAATAATGAATGGAAAATCTTTGAAGAAAAGCTAAGAACCTTACCGCTGACAAATAAAAACGCCAGAACTTTCACACGTTTCTTTTTGGGAAGTGCAGTGGATGGCGGCCTTGATAAACAAGGCAGGGTATTAATCTCTTCTGCCCTCAGAACTTTTGCGGGATTGGAAAAGGAAGTCGTTTTAGTAGGAGTGCTAGATCGAGTGGAAATTTGGGATAAAGCAAAATGGGATGAAAATAATGCTGTTGTAGAAGAAGATATGGACGAGATCGCAAGTCAGATGGAGGAGTTAGGACTTGGAATCTAAGGCTTTGACTACATTTGGAGGTAATTATGGTATTTGAGCATAAATCAGTATTGTTAGAAGAGACAGTAAATGGTCTGAACATCAAGCCAGATGGCATTTACGTAGATGGAACGCTTGGTGGCGGCGGACACGCTTATGAAGTGTGTAAGCATTTAAACAACAAGGGGAGATTTATAGGAATAGATCAGGACGAAGCTGCGATAGAGGCAGCGGGCAGCCGACTAATCGACTTCGGGGAGAGAGTTACGATAGTCAGAAGCAACTATTGTGATATGAAGTCGAAGCTTCAAGAATTAGGCATTGACAAGGTAGATGGGATTGTGCTTGATTTGGGCGTATCCTCCTATCAACTGGATACGGCAGAACGGGGATTTTCCTATCGGGTAGATGCTCCTTTGGACATGAGAATGGATAGGCGTCAGAAGATGACGGCCAAAGACATCGTCAATGAATATAGTGAGATGGATCTTTTTCGGATTATTCGTGATTATGGGGAAGATAAATTTGCGAAAAATATTGCAAAGCATATTGTGCTGGAGAGAGAAAAAGGTCCTATCGAAACTACTGGACAATTGATAGAGATCATCAAACGTGCCATACCGATGAAATTTCAAAAAACAGCAGGACATCCTGCAAAGAGAACCTTTCAGGCAATTCGTATTGAATTGAACAGGGAGCTGGAAGTGCTGAGAGAAAGTCTGGATGACATGATTGAGTTATTGAATAAAGATGGAAGGATATGTATCATTACCTTCCATTCATTAGAAGACAGGATTGTAAAAGGGATTTTCAGGAAGAATGAGAACCCATGTACCTGTCCGCCTCATTTTCCGGTATGTGTATGCGGGAATGAGTCGAAGGGGAGAGTTATTACAAGAAAACCAATTTTGCCAAGTGCAGAAGAGTTAGAGGAGAACAGCCGATCAAAAAGCGCAAAGCTGCGTATCTTTGAGCGCACATAGTGCAGGGCTTATAATTTAATGAAAGTAACAGGGAGATAAATAATCAGAAATGGGGTGAGTGATATGGCATATGTATATGGAAATACCATACGAAAAGAAACACTTCCAAAGACAAAAGAACATATTTCTCCGGACAAGCCCAGGCAGACAAGCCGGCAGGTGCGGAAGAATAGAAATAAGGCATTACATATGAGTGCCGGATATGTTGTGTTTTTGGCGATTGCAGCAATTGCGGCATTGATTGTCTGTACAGGATATTTAAAGCTGCAGTCTGAAATTACCAGTCGCTCAAGAAATATTGCGTCTCTTCAGGAAGAGCTTGCAGATTTAAAAGAAGACAATACAACGAGATATAATGCTGTTTTGAATTCGGTCAATCTGGAAGAAATCAGGGAGAAAGCAATCAATGAACTGGGAATGGTGTATGCCAGCCCAGAGCAGATCATCAAGTACAAAAGTCCGACAAGCAACACAGTAAAACAATATGAAGATATACCGAAAAGCGGTGTTCTTGCAGGTTCAGATAAAGTAGAAAAATAAGGGTGAAATGATGTCAAAGAAAAAACGAGGAGTGCGATATACGAGACAGAAGTTTCCCAAAAAGATGCAAAAAAAGCTAGTAATGTTGTTTGGGGCAATCATACTAGCTTTTGTTTTCTTAATTGGAAGAATTACGTATATCAATGCAGCAAATGGCGAAAAATATACAAAAATTGTATTGGAACAGCAACAGTATGACAGTAGAGTGATTCCGTTTAAAAGAGGGGATATTTTGGATCGAAACGGAACGAAAATCGCAACGAGTGAACGTGTTTACAATGTGATTTTGGATGCAAAGGTCATGCTGGCATCTGAGGATGAGAAGAAAAAGAACAAAACGATCAGTCAGACGAAGAAGGCGCTTGAAGAGTGCTTTGGCATAACGGAAGAAGCGGTCGACAAAGTAATTGAGGAAAATCCGGACGGGCGTTACAACATTATGCTCAAAGGCGCCACATATGCACAGGCACAGGCGTTTGAAGCGATGGAAGAAAATGAAGATGACAAAGAAGAGTATGCATATATTTCGGGAGTGTGGCTGGAAGAGGATTATGTGAGAACGTATCCGTACAACACGCTTGCATCGGATGTAATCGGCTTTACCGTGTCCGGAAATGTTGGGAACGGGGGGCTGGAAGCATCTTATAACAGTATTTTGAATGGGACAGATGGAAGGGAATATGGATATCTGGATTCGGATTCTTCACTGGAGCGCACCGTGAAATCTGCAATCAATGGCAACACAATTGTGTCTACAATTGATGTCACACTGCAAAGCATTGTGGAGAAACATATCAAAGCGTTCAACGATGAACATAAAGGTGGGGAAGATGAGAATGCACAAGGCAGTCTGAATACAGCTGTTATCATTGCAAACCCGAATACCGGAGAGATTTTGGCTGAGGCATCTTATCCAAATTACGATTTGAATAATCCAAGAGATTTGTCTGCGTACTATACTCAGGAAGAATTGGATGCAATGACAGATGAAGAAAAGCTCGATGCGATGAATTCACTTTGGAAGAATTTCTGTGTAAGTGATGCATTTGAGCCGGGCTCGACGATGAAGCCGTTTACCGTTGCAGCAGGGCTTGAGACCGGAAAGCTTACAGGAAATGAAACCTACAATTGTACAGGTTCATTGATGATTCCGGGATATCCAAGTCCTGTAAAATGTCATAAGTTAAGCGGACACGGCATTCAGACAATAGAAGATGCGATAGCCAATTCCTGCAACGTTGCGCTTATGCAGATGGCAGAGACAATTGGTGTAGAAGACTTTGTAAAATATCAGAGTATTTTGGGTTTTGGAGAGACAACCGGAATCGATCTTCCGGGAGAAGCAGAGGGACTTCTTTTTTCTGCAGAAGATATGAAACAGATTGATCTTGCGACAAGTTCATTCGGACAGAGTTTTACCGTGACAGCAACTCAGATGGTAGCAGGATTTTCGTCTCTGATCAATGGTGGAAATTATTATGAGCCACATATTGTGAAACAAATTCAGGACGAGAATGGAAATATCATTGAAAACAAAGATCCGGTATTGTTAAAAAAGACCATCTCGGAAGAAACCAGCAAGACGCTGAGAGAATATATGAGAAAAACAATGACGGAAGGAACCGGAAAAAATGCACAGGTGGAAGAATATGACATCGGTGCGAAAACCGGAACGGCACAGAAAATTCCGCGAACAAGTGGTAAGCATCTGCTTTCTTATATGGGATTTGCGCCGGTAGATAATCCGGAAGTGCTTGTATATGTCATCATTGATGAGCCAAATGTGGAGAATCAGGCAAACAGCAGTTATGTGACAGATTTGGCGAGAAATATTATGACGGAAGCATTTCCGTATTTGAACATTACGAAAGCAACAGAAAGTACAGAAGAATAAAGGTAGAATAACCTCATAAAAGCGTTAATAAATTATAACAATAACTTTTATGAGGTTTTTTATATGAAAAATAAGACGTATAACCGTAAAAAGATTATGGTCGTCTTTGTATGTGCGATGCTTGTGTTGCTTGGACTGATTGGGAGACTTGTATATCTGATGATATTTGACGCAGAATATTATCAGGAGAAAGCAGAAGCGCTGCACGAAAGAGAACGAGAAATCAAGGCGGCGAGGGGAGAAATTATTGATCGGAATGGGACAGTGCTTGCAACCAATAAGACGGTGTGTACCATTTCCGTAATCCACAGTCAGATCAAAGACAAAGAAAAGGTAATTCGGGTATTATCAGAGGAATTGGAACTTGAACCGGAAATCGTCCGCAAGCGTGTGGAAAAGGTTTCTTCTATGGAGCGTGTCAAGACGAATGTAGACAAGGAGATAGGTGATCGGATACGGGAATATGAGCTGGACGGAGTGAAGGTGGATGAAGATTTTAAACGCTATTATCCATATGATGAACTTGCCTCAAAGGTGCTTGGATTTACAGGAGGAGATAATCAGGGGATTATCGGTCTTGAAGTGAAATATGAGGAGTATCTAAAGGGGATCAATGGCATGATTTTGACAACAACCGATGCGAGAGGAATTGAGCTGGAGGGAATCGCGGAGGATCGAAAAGAGGCAATTCCGGGAAATACATTGCAGATTAGTCTGGATTATAATATTCAGAAATATGCACAGCAGGCGGCGGAAAAAGTGATGGAAGAAAAGGCGGCAGACCGGGTGTCTGTTCTGGTTATGAATCCGCAAAATGGGGAAATCCTGTCAATGGTGAATGTGCCTGAGTTTAATTTGAATGATCCTTTTTCCTTAGAGACGACAGGGGTATCTGATGAAAGTGTGAAAGCGGAAGAAAAACAGGATCTTCTGAATCAAATGTGGAGAAACGGCTGTATCAATGACACGTATGAACCGGGATCTACATTTAAAATTATTACATCATCTGCGTGTCTGGAAGAAGGGGTAGTGAAGCTTGACGATACGTTTCACTGTCCGGGCTACCGGATTGTAGAGGATCGAAAAATTCGATGTCATAAGGTCGGCGGACATGGGTCTGAGACCTTTGTGCAGGGAGTACAAAATTCTTGCAATCCTGTATTTATCGACATCGGACTTCGTCTTGGGGTAGATAAATACTATGATTATTTTAAGCAGTTTGGGCTGATGGATAAGACGGGAGTAGATCTTCCGGGGGAGGCGGGAACAATTACGCATAAAAAAGAAAATGTCGGGTTGGTGGAACTGGCAACGATGACTTTTGGACAGTCATTTCAGATTACACCGATTCAGATGGCAACCACGGTCAGTTCTCTGATTAACGGTGGCAGGAGAGTGACTCCGCATTTTGGGGTGAAAGTGATTAATGAACAGGAAAAGCATGAGAAAATATTTGAGTATAAGGAACGAAAAAATGTGGTGTCAGAAGAGACGTCGGAGACGATGCGGACGATATTAGAAAGCGTCGTGTCGGAAGGTTCAGGAAAGAATGCTTATATTGAAGGATACAAAATCGGCGGAAAGACAGCTACGTCTCAGACACTTCCGAGAAGTGCAAAGAAATATATTTCCTCATTCATCGGATTTGCACCGGCAGATAATCCGCAGGTGCTGGCAATGATTGTCATACATGATCCACAGGGAATCTATTATGGAGGTACCATTGCGGCGCCGGTTGTGAAGGACATTTTTGAAAATATCCTGCCGTATCTGGGGATTGAAAAGGAAGGGGAATAGTTGTATACTGTATAAGGTTATAGAAGAATAACTAAAGAGATGAAGAGGTGTGGTATGGATTATAAAATGGTGATACCGGTACTGGTGTCATTTGCTTTGAGTGTGATTATGGGACCGGTTGTGATCCCGATACTTAGAAAGTTGAAGATGGGGCAGACAGAGCGAGAAGAAGGTGTGCAGTCACACTTAAAGAAAGCGGGGACGCCGACAATGGGAGGCGTGATCATTCTTGCGAGTATCGTTTTGACGTCTCTGATTTATATAAAAGATTACCCGAAAGTGATTCCGATTTTGTTTGTGACACTTGGATTTGGGATGATCGGATTTTTAGATGATTATTTGAAAGTTGTGATGAGACGGTCTGACGGACTGTATCCAAAGCAGAAAATGGCACTGCAGATTTTGGTGACGGGAATATTTGCTTATTATATTGTTCGGTTTACAGATGTGCCGCTCACATGGCTGATTCCGTTTTCGGAAGGAAAATATTTGGATTGGGGAATTTTTGCGCTTCCGCTTTTGTTTGTTGTAGTGATTGGAACGGTCAATGGAGTGAATTTCACAGACGGACTGGATGGTCTTGCATCCAGTGTGACGGTTTTGGTGGCAACGTTTTTTACAGTTGTGGCAATTGGAACAAAAAGCGGGATTGAACCGATTACTTGTGCAGTCGTGGGCGCGTTGCTTGGATTTTTGTTGTTCAATGTATATCCGGCGAGTGTGTTTATGGGGGATACAGGTTCTCTTGCGCTTGGGGGCTTTGTCGCATCGACGGCTTATATGCTGCAGATGCCGTTTTTTATAGCGATTGTAGGGTTGATTTACCTGATTGAAGTACTGTCGGTAATGATTCAGGTAACTTATTTTAAAAAGACCGGTGGAAAGCGCATTTTTAAAATGGCGCCAATCCATCATCATTTTGAACTTTGTGGCTGGTCTGAGACGAGGGTTGTGGCCGTGTTTTCGATTGTTACGGCAATCTTATGTCTTATTGCACTTATGGCGATATAGAAAAATGCAGGAGGAACGATATGGATATGAAAAATAAAAAAGTACTTGTATTTGGTTCTGGAATCAGCGGAATCGGAGCAGGAAAATTATTAGAACAGGTTGGAGCATCGGTTGTTTTATATGACGGAAAAGAGACACTCGACAAAGAAGTGTTAAAAGCACAGCTTGGTGACGATACAAAAGCAGAAATCATTTTGGGAGAACTTTCAGAGGAGGTTATGGAGACGCTTGATCTTGTTGTGATGAGTCCTGGAGTGCCTACAGACCTTCCGGTTGTCTTAAAGATGCGTGATATGGGAATTCCGATCTGGGGAGAGGTCGAGCTTGCCTATACATATGGAAAAGGCGATGTGCTTGCAATCACAGGAACCAATGGAAAGACGACGACGACTGCACTTTTGGGAGAGATTATGAAGAACTATAAAGAGAGTGTATTTGTGGTTGGAAATATCGGAAATCCATACACGGCAGCTGCGTTAGAAATGAGAGAGGACAGCGTGGCGGTGGCTGAGATGAGTAGTTTTCAGTTGGAGACAATCCATGAATTTCGCCCGAAAGTCAGTGCAATTTTAAATATTACACCGGATCATCTAAACCGTCATCATACGATGGAAGCGTATATCAAGGCAAAAGAGGATATCGCCAAAAATCAGACGAAAGAAGATACTTGTGTACTGAATTACGAAGATGAAGTGACAAGAAAAATTGGAGAAAATGTAAAAGCGAATGTTCTATATTTCAGTAGTCAGCGTAAACTAGACAGAGGGATTTATTTAGATGATGGGAATATTATATTGAGGCAGGACGAAGAAATCCTGGTCTGCAATGTAAATGAGCTGAAATTACTTGGGACACACAACTACGAGAATGTGATGGCAGCAGTTGCTATGGCTGCGGCATATGGGACACCGATGGAGGTTATCCGCAGGACGATCAAAGAATTTGCGGGAGTGGAGCACCGGATCGAATTTGTGCGTGAAAAAGACGGTGTTGCATATTACAATGATTCCAAAGGTACGAATCCGGATGCGGCGATCAAAGGGATTCAGGCGATGAACCGACCAACAGTTCTGATCGGCGGCGGATATGACAAAGACTCTGAGTACGAGGAATGGATTCAGGCGTTTGACGGGAAGGTAAAACTCCTCGTATTAGTCGGGGCAACAAAAGAGAAAATTGCAGAAGCAGCCGAGAGAGTTGGATTTGTGTCATATGTTATGGCAGACTCTTTTGAGGAAGCAGTAGAGAAATGTATTGAGGCGGCAGAGCCTGGGGATGCAGTTTTGTTATCGCCGGCATGTGCAAGCTGGGGAATGTTTAAAAACTATGAGGAACGAGGAGATAAATTCAAAGAACTTGTAAATTGTCTATAAGTGGGGAGTGGATTTATATTGACGCGGCAGAACAAAAAGAGAGGATATGATTACAGCCTTCTCGCAGTTGTTTTCCTGCTGGTAATCATAGGGTTGGTTATTTTGTACAGTACAAGTGCCTACAACGGACAGGTAAAATTCCACGATCGGTTTTATTATTTGAAAAAACAGGCATTTGCGACGGCGCTTGGACTGGCACTGATGTTTTTTATGGCGAATATCGATTATCATATTTGGCAGAAATTTGCAGTGCCGGCATATATTACGGCGCTAATGCTGTCTGTAGCTGTTTTGCTTGTAGGTGATGAGTATAATGGGTCCAAAAGATGGTTATCTTTCGGACCTTTGTCATTTCAGCCTTCAGAATTTGCAAAGATTGCAGTGATCTTATTCTTGGCATGTGTGATCACAAAGAATGTGCGAAAAATGAAACAAATGCGATATTTGCTGTTTGTCATGCTTCTGATTTTGCCGATCGTAGGACTTGTGGGGGCGAGTAATTTAAGCACCGCAATCATTATTCTTGGAATTGGCGCTGTGCTTGTGTTTGTGGCAAGTCCAAAGTATGCACAGTTTGTATGGCTCTGTGTCAGCGGCGCCGGATTTATGGGGATTTTTCTGGCGCTTGAGAGCTATCGACTGGAACGGCTGGCAATTTGGAGGAATCCGGAAAAATATGAAAAAGGCTATCAGACATTGCAGGGATTGTTTGCAATTGGCTCGGGCGGTCTCTTTGGAAGAGGTCTTGGGGCAAGCGTGCAAAAGCTTGGATTTGTTCCAGAGGCGCAAAATGATATGATTTTTTCCATTGTCTGTGAAGAATTAGGTCTTGTGGGAGCGTCATTTATTATTCTTTTATTTCTGATTTTAATCTGGCGTTTTTTTATGATTGCCACACATGCAAAAGATTTGTTTGGGGCGCTGATCGCGTCCGGAGCGATGGCGCATATGATGATTCAGGTCATACTCAATATTGCAGTTGTCACCAACACGATACCAAATACAGGAATCACGCTGCCGTTTATCAGTTATGGAGGAACTTCGGTTATGTTTCTTCTATTAGAAATGGGGCTTGTCCTGAGTGTATCGAATCTGATAGAATAGAAAAGAAACGACAGGAGGAAAAAGATGGAGCAGGAAAGAGAAGAGATCGAAGAAAGACCGAGAAAAAAAAGAAAAAAGAAAAAAAGTAAAATTGGATATTATTTATATGCGGTTGTTGTGCTGATACTGACGATCGCTATCATAGTAGTAGCTACATTGATTTTATTTCATGTGCAGAAGATAGATGTAAAAGGAACGCAGTACAGTGAAAAGAATGAGGTGCTAGAGTGGGTTCGGGAAGATAAATACACTTCGAATGCGTTGTATGCATTTTGGAAATTTAAGTTTGGTTCCTATAAGATGCCGCCATATCTGGAAAAAGTAGAGGTAGGGCTTTCGGCTCCGTGGGCATTAAAAGTAAAAGTGACAGAGAAAAAGATGATTGGCTGCATAGTATCAGACAATGAGTATGTATATTTTGACAAAGAAGGGCTTGTGCTTCTGAAAAGTACTGAGAAGATGGATGGGGTACCGGTGATAGAAGGACTGGAAACCGAAACGATCGAACAGTACAAAAAGCTTTCTGTGGATAATGAGAAAGTATTCTCTTATATTGTGGAGTTGACAAAAGAGATAAAGAAAAATGATTTGGAGCCGGATCGCATTGTGTGGGAAGACAACAGCATGGATCTGTACTTTGAAAATGTGTGTGTGCGTCTTGGAAGAAGCCGTTTTGACGAAAAAGTGGTTCAGCTTCCACCTATTTTAGAAAAATTAGAGGGAAAAACAGGCGTGCTCGATATGGAATATTACAATGAAGCAAGTTCAGATATCAGTTTTAAAGAAGAAGTTACAACAAACGAGTAAAAAAATGAAAAAATAAGGAAAGTTTCTATTGATTATTTAAGGAAAAGCCGATATTATATAACTATGTGACAAGAAGCATATAAAGTATAATCCAGGGATGTATAAGATAAATAGGGAAACAAAGGAGGAGAAACTCTTGTTAGAAATCAAAACAAATGAATCAGAAGCAGCAGCAAAAATAATTGTAGTAGGTGTCGGTGGCGGCGGTAACAATGCGGTGAACCGCATGATCGATGAGCAGATTGCCGGAGTTGAATTTATTGCAATTAATACAGATAAACAGGCGTTACAGTTGGCAAAAGCTCCAACATTGATGCAGATTGGGGATAAGCTTACAAAAGGTCTCGGTGCAGGAGCAAAACCTGAGATTGGTGAAAAAGCAGCAGAAGAAAGTGAAGAAGAGATTGCAGCAGCATTGAAAGGTGCTGATATGGTATTCGTGACATGTGGTATGGGTGGCGGAACCGGTACAGGTGCTACACCGGTTGTTGCACGTATTGCGAAAGAGCAGGGAGCGCTTACAGTTGGTGTCGTTACAAAACCTTTCCGTTTTGAATCAAAGACACGTATGAACAATGCTCTTGCAGGAATTGAAAAGCTCAAAGAGAATGTAGATACACTGATTGTAATCCCGAACGACAAGCTGCTTGAAGTGGTAGACAGAAGAACGACTATGCCGGACGCGCTGAAGAAGGCAGACGAGGTATTGCAGCAGGGTATTCAGGGAATCACAGACTTGATCAATGTACCTTCTTTGATCAATTTGGACTTTGCCGATGTGCAGACAGTAATGCTTGACAAAGGTATTGCACACATTGGTATCGGATATGGAAAGGGAGATGACAAGGCTCTTGAGGCAGTGAAGGAAGCTGTTTCCAGTCCACTTTTAGAGACAACAATTGCAGGTGCATCTCATGTTATCATCAACATTTCAGGTGATATCACATTGATGGATGCAAGTGATGCAGCTGAATATGTACAGGATCTTGCAGGCGAAGAAGCTAATATTATTTTCGGTGCAATGTATGATGATACAAAGACAGATGAGGCGACAATCACAGTTATTGCGACAGGTTTACATAATACAGGCGGAACAGCTTCTAAATTAAAATCAAGATTAGAGAAGACTGTTATGCCGACTATCCAGAATGTAGAAAGACAGGAAGCTCCTGTAGCTCAGCAGTCAGCGAACAAGTTTGATCTTGGAGCAGATGCCGTGAATGCAGCACAGCCAAAGACTGCAGGTGGAACGATGCCTACATTACAGGTTCCAAGAACACCAACGAGCCATGTAAAGGAACAGTCTATTAAGATTCCATCATTTTTGAAAAAATAAGAGATTGATGAATAAAAAGAGATATGCAAGAGCATGTCTCTTTTTTTGTCGAACGAAAGGGGCAGTTTCCCAAGCGTATTTGACAAATTTTTCGGAGGACATTCCGTATAATGAGTTTTGCTTGAGTACCAAATCGATTTTGCGTCGAAAGAGAAAGAAGGTGGGACGTGTACTATGAATTGTATATAGACGTGCTGTTCCTGGTAAATTTTATGATGGACTATATACTTTTGCTTTTAGTTCGAAAGATGTTAAAGTGTACTGCCACGCACGGTAATATCTGTATAGGAGCAATGACAGGATCTTTTCTGACGTGTCTGGTCATCATATTACCGGTCTTACATCCGTTTTTGAAATTCATACTGTTCCATGTAGTTGTAAACACAGCAATGATCAAAGCAGGGCTTAAGATCAAAGATATGAGAAATTTTGTAAAAGCGCTTTTGATGCTTTATACGGGTGGATTCCTGCTGGGAGGTGTGATGGAGCATTTCAGACAGTACATAAAGATTGGAAGTATGTTTCTGCTTGTCGCAGTCGCTGCATATTACGTTGTTACATGGATATGGAGTTTTATCGTTTCCGTTCAAAGAGTGAATCAATATCAATGTAGAGCGCAGTTGTATCTGGGACAAAAGAAATGTTGTATAAAAGGCATGATTGACACTGGCAACGGACTGAGAGACCCTGTCACAAATGAGCCTGTCAGCATATTGGACAGAAAGACGGCGATGAAATTTTTGGGAGAAGAAAAAATGGGGAAGATCAGATATGTTCCGTATCATTCAATCGGAAAGCGGGAAGGGGTTCTTCCGGTTGTGCGGATTGACAAAATGTGTGTGGAAAATGATGAAATTCACTGGATTAAAAATCCGTTGATTGGAATCAGTGAGGAAGAAATTACGGCAGAAGATACATATCAGATGATTTTAAATCCTGACATATTTTAGGAGGAGTAAAAATGGTTATCAACACAGTGATGTCACATCAGTTTAAATTTAAATTTATACCGGGATTTCGAACATTTTTGTTTCCGGAAAAGAAGGATATACATTACATAGGGGGCTCTGAAGTGCTTCCGGCTCCACTGGCGGTGGAGGAAGAAGCAGAAGCAATCAACGAGCTCGGCTCAAAAGACGATGAGTATGCCAAGAAAGTTTTGATTGAACACAATCTGAGACTTGTCGTCTACATTGCAAAAAAATTTGACAATACAGGGGTTGGAGTAGAAGATCTGATATCGATTGGGACGATTGGTCTGATCAAGGCAATCAATACATTCAATCCGACAAAGAATATAAAGCTTGCGACATATGCCTCCAGATGTATTGAGAATGAGATTTTGATGTATCTGAGAAGAAATAATAAGACAAAGCTGGAAGTGTCAATTGATGAGCCGCTAAATGTTGACTGGGATGGAAATGAGCTTTTGTTGTCCGATATTCTGGGGACAGAAGAGGATACGATATATCGTGATCTGGAAAATGAGGCAGAGCGAAAATTACTTGTTAAAGCAATCGGCAGGCTTTCCAACAGAGAGAGGATGATCGTGCGGATGCGTTTTGGGCTTGGAACACTTGACGGGGAGGAAAAAACGCAAAAAGAGGTCGCTGACCTCCTTGGCATTTCACAGTCTTATATTTCAAGATTGGAGAAGAAAATCATGCAGAGATTAAAGCGGGAAATGGTGCGTTATGAATCTTAAAAATTGGTAAAAAGACTATCGAAAAGAAGGAAAAAGTGGTAGGATAAAAAGAAAAGGGGTTGATTGTATGAAATTAACGTTTATCGGAGCAGCCCACGAAGTGACTGGAAGCTGTCATTTGCTGGAGACGAATGGTAAGCACATTTTGATTGACTGTGGTATGGAGCAGGGACCGGATTTGTATGAGAATCAGGAACTTCCGATTGCACCGGGAGATATTGATTTTATACTTCTGACACATGCACATATTGACCATTCAGGTTTGATTCCGCTTATGGTGAAAAATGGATTTAAAGGACAGATTGTCACCACTTTTGCAACCGCGGATCTCTGCGATATTATGCTTCGAGACAGTGCCCATATTCAGGAGTTTGAAGCGGAGTGGAGAAATCGAAAGGCAAGACGTTCCGGTGAGCCGCTGTATGAGCCGCTGTATACGATGCAGGATGCACAGGATGCAGTGGAACTTTTGGCACCGTGCGATTATGAGCAGCGGATAGAGCTGTGCAAGGGCGTGGAAGTGCGTTTTACGGATATTGGACATTTGCTTGGCTCTGCCTGTATTGAGATTTGGATTACAGAAGAGGGGCTATCACGGAAAATTGTATTTTCAGGAGACGTCGGAAATATCAATCAGCCGATTATCAAAGACCCGAAACAGATAAAAGAGGCAGATTATGTTGTGATTGAATCGACTTACGGAGATCGTCTGCATGGAGATGAGAGACCGGATTATTTGGGAGAATTTACAAGGATTTTGCGAGATACCTTCCAAAAAGGAGGCAATGTGGTGATTCCTTCTTTTGCAGTGGGAAGGACGCAGGAACTACTGTATTTTATCCGTGAGATCAAAGAGAAGAATCTGCTGAGTGATTTCCCGAACTTTGATGTGTATGTGGACAGTCCGCTTGCGATTGAGGCAACCAGTGTGTTTACAAAGAATGAGAGAGATTGTTTTGATAAAGAGGCAATGGAATTGGTGGATCAGGGAATTAACCCGCTTGTATTTCCGGGTCTGAGGCTTTC